>CAYONG010000286.1:0-18860 GCA_964405235.1 uncultured bacterium
ATGATCAGCCCCCCGACCGCCTCGAACGCCAGGAGCACCCACAGCGTGAGGAGCAGCGGCGCGCGTAGTCGGCGGGCCCGCAGGTCTTCGGGGGAACGGGCGACGGGCTCGTCCAACGCTAGACGAGGTAGCGCAGCGCGAACAGGACTTCGCCGGATCCCACGCTCACGGTCCACACGGCGAGAAACGCCCAGGTGAGCGCGGGTCGGTCGCGGAAGTAGAAGCGGCCGGCCCGCTGGTCCTGCCACGCGAACACCGCGAGGATCACGAACACGAGGTAGGCCAGCAGCGAGAGCATGCCGTGGGCGGCGAACAGGATCTTCATGGTCGGGGAGATGACATCGGTGCCCACGGCGGCGTGGGAGGCGCGACGGGCCATGTAGACGACGTTGACGAACGCCTCGAACAGGGCGACGCCGATGAACAACGGCAGGGGGAACGGCCGCCGCGTCCAGTTGAGTCGCACCATGTAGAAGACCGCGGCGGTCACGAACAGCTCACTGATGGCGGAGAAGATGCTGAACGGTGGGATGGACATGGATCCTCGCGTTCGGGGCTTGGCGCTGGGCGCCGGGATGGGGAAACGTCAGGGTCGAACGGCGCGAACCCTAGCCCGGCAACGCCGTCCGGGGCAACCGGCGGAGACGAGGGTGTCGCCGCGGGCCGCCCTCAGCCCGCCCGCCCTGCCGTCCGATCCAGCACCTCGCGCAGCTTGCTCGCGAGATCGCGGATTCGATAGGGCTTGGCGAGGAACCCCGCCGCGCCCGCGGCCACCCACGAGGACTGGTTCTGCACGGTGGCGTATCCGCTGGCGATCAGCACCGGCAGGTTGGGGCGGAAGCCGCGGATCGCGCGCAGCACCTTTTCCCCCGAGAGCCCAGGCATGGTGAGGTCGAGCACCACCAGGTCCATGTGCGGCTCGTCTTGTTTCAGGATCTCGAGCGCCTGCTCGCCGCTCTCCACCGCCACCACATCGAAGCCGCGCTGGCGCAGCCCGCTCTTCGCCAACGCCCGCAGGCCCGGCTCGTCGTCCACCACGAGGATGGTCTCGTGGCCGCGGGCGGAATCGGCATCGGGCGTGATCACCGGCGCGCTCGCGCGCCGCTCGGCAGGGAACACGACTTCGAACGTGGCGTGGTCGGCCGAGTTCTGCTGCACCAGGAAGCCGCCGTGGACACGGGCGATGTCCTCGGCGATGGTGAGCGCGAGCCCGGCGGTCGCCTCGGCGGGCTGCTGCGCAAGCCCGGCTCCGAGCGGCCGCGGGCCCGGCGCGTCGCCGAATCCGGCGTGGACCTCCAGCGCGACCACCCGGCGCACCTGCCCCTCGGCCTCCTGCAGCTCGGCCGGCACGCTCTGGTCGAACGTCCGAGTGGTCAGGCGCAGCGTCCCGCCCGCGTTCAAGCGACCCCGCACCTCCTGGACCAGGTTGACCACCAGTTGCTGCAGGAGCAGCGGGTCGCCGAGCAGCGTCGGCAGGGCGGGCTCGAGATTGATGACGATCGAGACCGCGGGATCGATCGCGCTGCGCACCAGCTGGTAGGAGTCCTCGATCACGCGGTTCAAGCTCACCGGGCTGCGCTCGAAGCGGGCGCTGCGGCTGAACGTCAGCAGCGCTGCGGTCAGGTTGGAGGCGCGATCGGCGGCCTGCGCGATCTGCTCGAGGCCCGAGCGCCGCGGATCGTCGGCGGCGACCTGTTCGAGCAGCAGCGACGAGAATCCCAGGATGGTGCCGAGCAGGTTGTTGAAGTCGTGCGCCACGCCGCCCGCGAGCCGGCCCATGCTCTCCATCTTCTGCGACTGGGTGAGCTGGCGCTGCATCTGCCATGCGCTTGTGACGTCCTCGACCGTGACGATGCGGCCGACCACCTGTCCCAGCTCGTCGCGTAGTGGGCCCGCGTAGCGGTGGAGCACGCGCGCCGGCTCGGTCAGCTCGACCACCTCGTCCTTCACCTCGTCCGAGAGCAGGCGGTGGTCGAACTCGGTCTCGTTGCCGGCGCCGTAGACCAGCCGGCGCAACGCCTCGGGCGCCGCACCGAGTGGCGTGCCCGGCTTGAGCGGCGCGTCGAGCCGCATCATCTCGGAGAGCCGGCGGTTGCACAGCGCCACCTCGGGACCGCTTTCGCCGGGCCTCACGACCAGCACGCCCGAAGTGACCGCTTCCAGCGTGTGCTTCAGATTGGCCTGGGTCGAGCGCAGCGTCCGCTCGAGCGCGCGCTGCACGCCGAGATCCTCGATGAAGCCCTCACAGCGGTCCACCCAGCCGCGCTCGTCGGCCACCGGCACGACGCGATTCACCAGGTGGGGGAGGTCGCGGTGGTCGTGGTGGAGGCCCGTGAAGTGGATCTCGAACGGGCGCCCCGCAGCGATCCCGACACGGAACTCGCCACGCACCCGTTCCCGCTCGGCCGGGTGTACCAGCTCGTCCCACAGCTCCGGGCGCTGGCGGAAGTCGGCCGGCTGGTAGCCGAACACACGCTCGACCGCGGAGCTCACCTCGATCAGCCGCTCCTCGGGGAGCGCCATCGCCCAGCAGACGGCAGGCAGCGCGTCGAAGATCGCCCGGTGGAGCGCATCGGCGGCGTGAAGCGTTGCCCGCGCGCGCAACATGGCGGTGGTGTCGCGCAGGTGAATGAGCGTGCGACCGGTGGGGAGCGCCACGGCTTCGATCCGGGCCTGGATCGGCTGTCCCTCGCTGTCGGTGACCGCGACCTCATCCACCACCGGCGAGGGGTCGGTCTTGATGCGCTGCGGGATGCTGGCGGCGGTCATCAGCCGCGCCAACAGGTCCGCCTCGAGGGCCGCGGTCCCGCGCAGGCGTTCGGCGGGCGTGTGCAGGAACCGGGCGGCGGCGGGATTGGCGGCCAGAATCCACAGGGTCGCATCGAGGATCACCATCGGGTCCTCGGACGCCTCGAAGAACGAGGCGAAGCTCTCGTCGCCCGTCGCCGCGTGCGGGAGGCTCGAGCCCCGGGCCGGGGCCAGGTACTTGACCCCCCCGGTCCAGGCCAGCAGGACGGGGGGCAGTAGGGAAAAGCGCGGGAAGCCGTTGAACATGAGTGACCTTCTCGGTTTGAGCCGATGAAGCGGCCACCGATGGAATCCGCGCATCATGCTTCCACCGGTGGGCAGCCCGGTCAAGCGGGCATTCCCGGTAGACTCCCGGCCTCCTTCCGGCTTTCCCGCGCCCGCCGAACGGCCCTATGATGCCCACTTGCGGCACCCAGCGACCCTGCCTGACCGGCCAACGAGCCGAGGAGCATTCCCCGATGAACTTCCGCCCGGAATCTGCCGATACCGTGAACAGCCCGCGTCAGGAGCCGCGACTCCCCCCCGGACAGGTCCGGACGGACAAGTGGCCGGTGCTCCATCACGGCTCGGTGCCTCGAGTGGATCTGAACACCTGGGACTTGAAGGTGTTCGGGCTGGTCGGGACGCCGGCGGCGTGGACGTGGGACCAGTTTGTGGCGCTGCCCCAGGTCACGGTGCGTTCCGACATCCATTGCGTGACGCGCTGGAGCCGGTACGACAACGAGTGGCGCGGGGTGTCGTTCGCGGAAGTCATGCGGCAGGTGGCGGTGAAGCCGGAAGCCCGGTTCGCCGTCATCCATGCCGAACAGGGTTTCACGACCAACCTGTCGTTCGCGGAGCTGACCAACGATGACGTTCTGTTCGCGTGGCAGCACGATGGGACCGATCTCACGCCGGAGCACGGCTGGCCTCTGCGGCTGGTCGTCCCGCGCCGCTATTTCTGGAAGAGCGCCAAGTGGGTGCGCGGCGTCGAGCTTGTCGCCCAAGACCGTCCCGGCTTCTGGGAGCAGAACGGCTACCACAATGAAGCCGACCCGTGGAACGAGGAGCGGTTCTCGGACTGGTAGCCCGCGCCGAACGGGAAGGCCCGGGTGAGCGATCGCATGCCGGCCGGGCCCGCCCTGGAGCAGCTCCGTGAAGTGATCGCCATCCTGCGCGAGCTCGGCAACGCGGGTCCGCGCGACAACAGCTTCAAGCAGTGGCGCCAGGTGACCCTGACACTGCTGCAGCGCATCTGGGCCGGCGACCAGGCACGCGCCGTGCGCTTTCGGCGCATCCCGTTCAGCGCGCCCTCGTCGCGCGCCGACGCCAAGACCATCCGCGAGTGCTACGTGCGTGGCGTCAACGAGGCGATCGGCTACCTGGAAGGCCTCGCGATCGAGCTGGAGTCCGGTTCAGGCAGGCCGGGCCTGAACCTGGTACGCCCTGCGGAGGCCACTGCGCCGGCGGCCGTCGCGCCGCCGGCGCAGCCGCCTCCGCCTGCCGCGCTGGAAAAGGCGCCCCCGGCGAAGCCGGAGTCCGGCAAGACCGTCCCGCGCTCGCGGCAGCGCCTCAAAGACATGCTTGGCTTCAGCGACGAGGGGGCGATGTCGTCCACGCCCACCCTGCATGCGGAGCCGATGCCACCTGCCGCTGCGCAAGCGCCCGCGCCCGGACCGGCGGCGCCACCCGCCGCCTTGCAACCGTCCATGCCCGTGGCACCGCCACCGACCGCGCCCGCCGCGCCGAGCCCCGCGCCGCCCACGTCGGTGAGCCCATCGCCCGCACAGGCCGGCCGCCAGGAGCGGCCCGCACCACCGCTGCGGCTCGTGCCGACTCCTGAACCGACCGCATTCGACCCGGAGCTCGACGACGAGGAATTCGACATCGACTTCGACCTGGACGACGAGGCGGGGTCGGACGCCGAGCCCCCGCCCACCACGCTGCGCGAGATGCTCGATCGCGAGCCCACGCGCCGTGCCGCGGCGCCCACGCGGGCCGCGCGTGAGTTGCTCTCGATGGCCGCGATGGTCGATCAGCTCGGGGTCCCGCCGCAGCGGCGGGCCATCGTGCGCGCTGCGCTCATCGACCTGGGCCATCAGATGGACGCGCCCCCGGTCCAGTGGGCGGCCATCCGCCAGGCGCTCGCCTTCATGATGGACTACCCGCAGATCGCGCGCCAGGTCATCCCGATGCTGCTGCCCTACCTCGACGAGGCGGCGTAGGCAGCGTCGCTACCGCCGAATCTCCTCCACGACCGGCGCCGACCACACCTTCCGACCCACGCGATCGCGCAGCACGATCCGCTGATCGCCCGCCTCGCTGGTCTCCTCGGTGGTGAGGATGATCCGCGGCTTGCCGTTCGCCCCGGTGAGCGAGAACTCCGGAGTGCCGTGCTCGTCCAGCCGGATCTCGGCCCGCTCCTGCTCGGCGGTGTCGTAGAGGCGCAGCGTGACCGCGCCGTCATCGCGCACGGCCAGCACCGCGGCGGGCCGGCCCCCGCGATTGTTGAGGCGCAGCACCGGGGTGTCGTCCTGGCGCACCCTGAGTTCGGCGCGCGTCTGCCAGTTCGAGTCGCGCAGCACGAAGCCCCGGGCTTCGACCATCGAGTCGAGGGGCGCAAACTGCCAGGCCAGGATCGCCACGCACAGCAGCGCCACCACCACCACCAGCGCGACCAGCCAGCGGGACCTCCGCTCCACGCGGTCCAGCCGCTTCAGTAACGCACGTCCCTCATCTGTCGCGAGATTCATCGATCTGCTCCTCGGGGTCCGGTCGGTGGCGGGCGCCGAGCAGCGGCGGCGACGCCCGGGTCATTCGCGCCGCCCACCATAACCGAGCCGACGGCTTCAGTCCCCGCCCGTGGGCGGGGCCGGTGCGAAGAAGACGACCTGGTTCTTGCGGCCCGACTTGGCCTGGAGGAGCGCCTGGTTGGCCGAGCGCCACAGATCTTGCGGCGTCTCGGCGTGCTCGGGGGACAGCGCGACGCCGATGCTGAGTGTGACGGCCACCTGGTGGACGGTGCGGTCGAGCGCCTCCAGATTGACGCGCAGGCGTTCGACCGCGGTGCGCAAGCGCTCCGAAATGGCGCGCGCCGCATCCGCGTTCACCGGCGCCGCCAACAGCACCGCGAACTCCTCGCCGCCCCAACGCGCCACGGTGTCGAATGGGCGCACGCCGCCGCGCAGCGTCTGCGCCACCTGCGCCAGCACCTGGTTGCCCGCCTCGAAGCCGAATGTGGTGTTGAACGATTTGAAGTTGTCGATGTCGGCGATGCACAGTGCCACCGAGGCCTTATCGCGGCGCGCGCGCGCCAGCTCGTTCTGCGCCTGCAGATCGAAGTACGAGCGGTTGTAGACTCGCGTGAGCGGATCCACGAACACCAGCTTCTCGATGCGCTCGGCCCGCTCGAGCAGTCCGCCGCAGTAGTCCGCGAGCAGCGCGATGCGCGCCAGATCGTCGACGGTGTACGCGTTGGGCGTCGGGCTTGCGACCTCGAGCGTCCCGCGCGCCGGGCCGTCGGGCGGCCCGACCTCCACCGCCACCAGCGAGCGCACACCGCGCGCGCGTGCGGGCGCGGCGATGCGCGCGACGTTGCCGGTGTCCGGGCAGTAGTAGATCGAGCCGGGATGGACGAGCGCATGTCCTGCGAGGGCGGGATCGAGCGGGCCCGAAGCCGCATCCACGGACGCCGCGATGGCGGCCGTCGTCTCGTCACCCGCGGTCGCGGCACGGGCATGGTAGGCGAGCATCGCGTCCCCCAGCAGCTCGCGCCCCGCCTGTGCGAACTGGCTCATCACGCCGGTGCGGCCCTGGCCGGCGCTGCCGTCGGCGACCACGGTCGGGTCGTCGAGGCGCAGCATCTGGCGCAACTGGTCCAGCCTCGTCAGCACGCGCGCGGGCAGCGCCGAGCGTGGATAGGCGATCACTCCCGCCATGGTCGCGGGTCCGGGCATGTGGAGCGTGATCAGCTCGAGCGCGTCGCGTGGCTGGAATCGCAGCACGGTCCCGCCGCCGTTGGGAGGGGAGGGCACGCGGCGGAGCGCGCCGCCCTCCGCCAGCCGCTCGATGGTGGAGAGCGCGGCGCGCTCGATCTCGCGTGCGGCCCCGCTGCTCAAGGCCCGTTCGACGCGCGACCGATCCGCGGCAGGAAGCTCCTCCAGCGGCAGTACGCGCTCCAGGAGCTCACGGAATCCAATGTCACGCTGCTTCATGGGCTTATCGACCTGCTTCCCTGCAGGGATGCCCTCGGTGCCGGCGGGGGGGCCGGACACCCGCGGCGCTGGCGCAGGGATGGGCGTGCTCGAGTAGGCTGATCCCCCCACGCGATCGCCATGATTCTAACACGGACACGCGGCCGACCGTGGCTTAAGACGTGCGGCTGCGCCCTTTTTCGGCGCCGGACGGGATCCGGGAGGTGTGCTCCCGCACCCCGGGGCGGCTAGCGGCGGACGATGCGGGCGACCGCCGCGCTCCCAGCGACCGCGAAGCGGAGCAGGTAGACCCCCGAGCGCAGCTCGTCGCCCCGCTCGTCCCGGCCATCCCATGAGAGGGTGGTGACCCCACGTGCGACCGCGCCCTGGTGAATCACCCTCACCCTGCGACCCGCGAGGTCGTAGACGGCAGCCTCCCCGGTCTCCTCGCGGCTACCGGGGGCGCCGGCGAGATGGATCTGGACGCTGGTCGGGCCGCGCCCCGGGTTGGGATAGACGAACACCCCGACCGGGCGCGCCAGCGCGGGCGAGATGGTCGCCAGGTAGGGGCCGAAGCTGACCGGCGCCGCCCCCGCCTCGGCGGGCATCGTCACCTCGAACCGGTAGAGGTAGCTCGCGCCCGGCACAGCCCCGCGGTCCTCGGCGTAGCACGAGCCGAGGCACAGGATGGTGTTGTCGGTGATGCGCACGGGCTCGCCGCCGGATGCGGGCTGGCGCCACACCGTGTACGTGCTCCCCGAGTAGTCGCCGGTGATCGAAACCTGTGGCACGCCGCCCGGGTAGCGGATGACAAACTGCGGCTCGGCGAGCGCGAGCGCGGCGCTCATCGTCAGGCCGGCAAGTGCGAGTGACAGTGAGGTTCGCGACATGGGGAGACCCTCTCATGGTGCGCGTGGCGCAGTCCGAGTGACGAACATGGTACCCCGGAGTGTCGCAGCTGTGACCGGGAAATCCGATGCGGGCACACCGCCGGCTGCCCGCTCGGAAAGGAAAATCCCGGTGTCAGGGTCGAAACCACTTGACACCCCACGGGGGCCGTCCCTACGCTACAAGCCATTGTGCCGCCTCACATTGCTGACTTGGAGCGAGCCCCTATGCTGCTTTCCGAACTCCTCGAGCCGGCCGCGGTCAAACCCAGGCTCGAGGCCGCCAACAAGCGCGACGCCGTGGCGGAGCTGGTGGCGCTTCTGGAGGCGGCCTATGGCATCGATAGCCAGGGCGAGATCCTCGACCGGGTGCTCCACCGCGAGGCCATGATGTCCACCGGGATCGGCAACGGGGTCGCCATCCCGCACGGCAAAGCCCGGGCGGTGGACCGCATGATGGCCGCCTGCGCGGTGTCCCCGACTGGGGTGGAGTTCGACGCGGTGGACGGCGAGCCGGCCAGCCTGTTCATCCTGCTGGTCTCACCCGAGAGCGTCGGGACGCCCCACGTCAAGGTGCTGGCCAACATTTCGCGGCTGCTCAAAGAGGAGTCGGTGCGCAGGAGCCTGCGCGAAGCCGATAGCGCAGAGGCGTTCCTCACGATCATCCGGACCGCCGAAACCAGGTACCTGGCGGCCAGCTCGACCTGACGCCCCCTAGGCCCCGCGCGGCCGCGGTTACCGCGGGCGGACGTCGCTAGGCGAACCCGGCTCAGGCACCCGTCTAGGAACGGATCCTCAGTCCAGGAGGGACGCGCGTGGAGTTCCTCGATTGCTGGACCGAACTCGGGCTCCCCGACCTCCTGCGGCTGCTGGCGCCCGCCCTGTTTCTGACCGTGGCGACCCTGCTCCCGGGGGTGCGGATCGTGCGCCTGGCCGCAATCGGCGTGGCGCTCACCCTCCCGCTGGTGGAGGAACTCGGGGTCTCGCCCCGGTTCACCCTGGCCTGGAGCGCCCTGTGGCTGCTTATCGCCTGGGGGGCCCGCGGACAGGAAGGTGCGGCGCGGCGCCCGCTGGCGGTACGGCAAGGCGTGCTCGAGACCAGCACGGTCGGACTCCTGCTCGGGCTGGTTCTGATGGCGCTGCTGATCGCCGCGGTGGCGCGCCAGGCCCTCTCGCCCGAGGAAGCGAGGCGCGCCTCCTACGGGGCGCTGCTCCTCATGCTGGGTCTCCTCCACCTCATGCTGCACGGTCACGTGCGACGCGCGGGGGTGGCATTCGGCTCGCTCGGGCTCGGGCTTCAGGTGCTCGAGAGCGCGGCGCGCGAGGCGCAGGTGTTCGTCGCCATCAATCCCGGCGGCTCTGTGCTGCTCGCCACTGTGCTGGCGGCCGCTCTGGCCATGCGTGTGGCGGCCAGCCGCGAGCGGCTGGCGGGGACGGCGTGGGTAAGCGACGCCCACGACCTGCATGACTGAGCGCCCCGTGAGAAGGTTTCCGAGACTCGACCCGGCCCTGACCGGGGCCCTGCTGTGCGCCGCCGGGTTCGCGCTGCTCGGCTGGCCGTCGTTGTTCGCCGCGGCACTCGGCCTCGAGCTGTTCGGCGCGGGTTTCTGGACCTGGGCTCGTGTCGCCGAGGACCGGCGCAAGCAGCTCCCGCGCTGGGCGTGGCTCAGGCGGCCCGCGCTCGCCCTCTGGCTCGCGGCCGGGCTCGACGCGGTCGGGGGCGGGCATGGACTCGGCACTCTGGCTCCGCTCTCGACCCCGGTCGGCGCCCTCGCCCGGGTCAGCGCGATCGCCGTGCTGTGGGGCGCGCTCGAGCTGATGGCGTCGCTTCCGCTCGCCCGCCCGGCCTCGGTGAGGCCCGGGCCCTTGAGCGCCGCCGGTCCCTGGCTGCCGGTCATGCTCCCGGCGGCGGGGTTCATCCTCCTCTGGCGGCACGCGGACCACTGGACCCGGGTGCCCGAGGTGCGCTTGGCTGCGCTCATCCTGATGATCGCGAGTGCCGCCCTCGCCGCGCTGCGCGCATTCAGCCGCAGGGAATGGACGTCGAGCCTGCGCTGGCTGGTCATCGTCGACTGCGTGCTGGCAGGCGCCCTGGTGGCCCTCAGGGTGGTGCCGGATGACACGGCACTGCTGCTGTGGATGGGCGCCTGCGGCGGCCATGCCCTGTTGCTCGCGGGCGAGCTGAGCGGTGCGGGCGCGCGGCGCGGGGAACAGCCGCGACGCCTTTGGCGGGTCGCGGTCTGGGTCGCGCTCGCCTCGCTGTCGCTGCCGGTCATCGCCACGCTCGGCTTCGGGGCCGCCATCGCAGCCGGGGTCGCCGGGGCCGCCAACCCGATCCTCGCCCTCATGGCCGCAGTCGCGGTGGCGTTCGCCTCGCTCGTGAGCGTGCGGCGGATGGCGGTGGTCCCTGACCGCCGCACCATCCCGCGCCGTGAGTCTGCGGTGCCGCTGGTCCAGGTCGGAGCGCTCGGTGTGCTGCTTGCGGGACCGCTGGCGCTGCTCTTCTCGTGGTGGGCGGGGTTCGAGCCGCGCGTGATCGATGCGCTTGTCTCGATGGTCCCGGCGGCCGCCGGCGGCTGGGCTGCCGGCCTGGTCGCGAACCCACTCTCATCATTCCAGACCATCTGGGTCACGAGGTTCGGGAAGGCCTCCCGGTACGTGGCACTGGTTCTGTTCCATGGCCTGCTGGCATTCGAGGCCGCGTTGCGCGGTCTGCTCAGGCGCTTCGCGCTCGCCCTCGGGGCGCCCGCGCGCGACCTGCACACCGGCGATGCGCAGGAGTTCCTGCTCTTCCTGGCCGGGGTCGCGGTGCTCGCCGTGGTGCTTCCGCTCCTGCGATGACCGGCTCCCTGATCGGCGCCATGTTCGGCGCCATCCCGTTCCCGCCCCCTGCGGATCTCGTCTCGCCGACCGGCGGCCTGACGCCGCTGGCGACCTCGGCCGCAGGTGCGCTCGGCCTCCTCGCGACCGGTGTGGTGCTGCTCGGCAGCGAACGCCGCGGGTGGCTGGCCTTGATCCCGCTCGTGGTGCTGGTGTCGCTCGCGCTCGCGATCGCCAACGCGCCGTTCGCCGCCGCCGGCGGCGCGCCGATCGTCGCCGGCCTGGTGGCGGCGACGCTGGCGCGCGACCGCCGCGATCCGCTGCACGCCGAGTGCGCCCTCAAGCTGCTGTGGGTGATCGGCCCCGCGCTCGCGCTCTCGTGGGCCGGGCTGCTGCTGCTGACCCTCACCACCGGCACCCCGGTGCCGGTCGAGCAGTGGGCGGTGCTCGCGCTCGGGCTCGATCCGCCCTTCCTGTGGATCACGGCGTTCCCGCTGGCGCTGCTCGCCGGGCTGGTGCTGCTGGGCGGGGCGCCGTTCCACTTCCTGATCGCCGACGTGCTCCAGGGGGTGCGCCCGTGGCTCGCCGCCTCGGCGGTGGTGGCGCTCCAGGTGAGCGGCGCGACCTGGCTCTCGCAGCGGCTGGAAGGCGTCATCGGGTTCCCCGAGGGGCGCGAGCTGGTCCGATCCCTGCTCGGGTTCGCGGCGTTCGCCGCACTCGGCACCGGCGCCGTCACGCTGCTGGTCCAGCGAAGGCCCGAGCGCCGCGTGGGCACGCTCGCCAGCTTGAACGGCGGCCTCATCCTGGTGGTGCTCGCGACCGGCCGCACGCCAGCGCCCGCCGATCTCGCCGCGTGGGCCGCGCACCTGGCGCTCGCGCTGGCGGGGGCGGCCACGGTGGCGCGATTCCTCCCGACCTTCGCCGGTCAGGCGCCCGGCGCCCCGCTCTTTCGCCGCCATCCGTGGACCGGGATCGCCGGACTCTACGCTCTGGCGTCGCTGGCCGGGGTCCCCGGCACGCCGGGCGCCATGCTGTGGCTCGCGAGCGCCCGCTCGCTCGCGGCCGCGAATCGGACCGCGCTGCTTCTGGTGCTCGCCGCAGCGTGGCTCGCGACCCTCACCGCTGCGATGCGTCAATGGCGCCAGGCGTTCGGCGTTTCGGCGGCGGGGATGACCGGGGAGCAGGCCGCACTCGTCGCGCAGGCTCAGGCGACCGGCCGGGTGCCGCTCGAGGCGCGCGTGGCGCTCTGGATCTCGGCGCTCGGGCTGGTTGCCCTCGGCGCGGCGCGGCTGTGGCGGGGGTGAGGCTTCTCGGTTGCGTCCGGACCCGGCTTGGGCCGGAAAAAGATGGTGCGCCGCCCTGGAATCGAACCAGGAACCTACTGATTAAGAGTCAGTTGCTCTGCCAATTGAGCTAGCGGCGCACACCGGCGCGCGCCGACAGGGCGCACGTTCGAAGAGCCGGGCTAATCTACGGAGGTCGCCGGGGACCGTCAAGGAGCTTCGGAGCGCGATCCGCGGGGGGCGCGAGAGCCCTGTGCTATCCTGCGCTCCATTTTTCGGCGTGGGAACACACTCGAGGGAGGAGTTCGGCTTGGCGGAACGACAAGCGGCGCGGCCACGCATCGAGCTGCTGACGCGGTACTGGCTGCCGGTGTTCGTCTTTCTGGGCGTCGTCCAATTCCTCGGTGTCCAGCCGGATCTCCAGATTCCGATGGTGTTCCCCAACGTCGACAAGGTGGTCCACGTGCTGGAGTATCTCGGCATCGGGGTGCTGCTCGCTCGGGCGATCCGGGCGACGTTCAGGGTTCCGGTGCCGATTCGGACCGCGTTGATGGCGGTGGGAGCGGGCCTGTGCATGGGAGTCGCGGATGAGTTCATCCAGTCGTTCGTTCCGGGCCGCATCTCGAGCGTGAACGACCTGCTGGCCGATGGGACCGGGCTGCTGCTCGCCCAGTTCATCTACCTGCTCGTGGTGCGCGAGTAGAGGGCGGCCATGGCGCTCAAGCACCAGGCTCCCCGCGGCACCCGCGATCTGCTGCCCGGCGAGATCGAACGCTGGCAGTGGGCCGAGGCGCGCGCGCGCGAGGTGCTCGAGCACTACGGCTACCGCGAGATCCGCACGCCGATCTTCGAGGAGTACGAGCTGTTCGCCCGCACCTCGGGCGAGGCGAGCGACGTGGTCCAGAAGGAGATGTACCGGTTCACCGATCTAGGGGGACGCGAGCTGGCGCTGCGCCCCGAGGGCACGGCGAGCGTGTGCCGGGCCTACCTCCAGCACGGGATGGCGTCGCAGGGACGCATCCACCGGCTCTGGTATACGGGGCCGATGTTCCGCTACGGGCGCCCGCAGAAGGGGCGCTATCGCCAGTTCTGGCAAGTGGGAGCCGAGATCATCGGCAGCGCCGCCCCGGGCGCCGACGTCGAGATGATCGCGTTGTTCGTGGACCTGTTCGACATCTGGGGGTTCAAGGACCTGACCGTGGCGATCAACAGTCTCGGGACCCCGGAGATCCGCGCTCGCTACGCCGAGCGGCTCCGCGAGTGGCTGGCGCCGGCGCGCGAGCGACTGGGCGCCGACTCTCAGGCGCGGCTCGAGACCAATCCGCTGCGCATCCTCGACACCAAGGACCCCGAGGAGCAGAAGCTGCTGCACGGCGAGGGCGGCTTGGGGCCGCTGCCGCACCTGCTCGACCTGCTCGACGATGAGAGCCGCGTCCACTTTGCGGCGGTGCAGGCCGGACTTCAGGCGCTGGGCATCGCGCACGAGATCGACCACGGGCTGGTGCGCGGGCTCGACTACTACACGCGCACCGCGTTCGAGGTGCACGACCGCTCGCTCGGCGCGCAGAGCGCCCTGGGCGGCGGTGGGCGCTACGACGGGCTGATCGAGGCGCTGGGCGGTCCCTCGACACCGGGCGTTGGGTTCTCGATCGGGTTGGACCGCGTGCTGTTGATGGTCGAGGAGAAGGGCTACGCGCCCCAACCGCCCGCGGGCGGGGTCTACATCGTGGCGATGGAGGGCACCCGCCTGGTGGCGCCGATGCTGGCGCGCGCGCTGCGGCAGGTCTACACCGTGGAATACGATCTCGAGGGCCGCGGCCTCAACGCGCAGATGAAGGCGGCCGACAAGGGCGGCGCCCGAGCAGTGATGCTGCTTGGCGATGAGGAATGGCAACGTGGGGAGGTCGTCTTGAAGGAGTTGAGGACCGGCGCCCAGCAGACCGTGCCGCTCGAGGGCATCGTCGAAGCCCTCGACCGGATGCTGCTCGGCGACAGCGGCGGATCGGAGGCGCCGTGACCGAGATCGGCACCACCGGCGTCGGGGCCACGCTCGAAGGTCTCGGCGACTGGCGCCGCACCCATACCTGTGGCGAGCTGACCCGGGCCGACGCCACCGCGAAGGCGACCCTCATGGGCTGGGTCCATCGCGTGCGCGATCACGGCGGGGTGCTGTTCGTGGACCTGCGCGACCGCTACGGGCTGACCCAGGTCGTCTTCCGGCCCGAGGTGTGTGGAGCCGACGTCATGGCGCGCGCCGGGCAGCTCGGCAACGAGTGGGTGATCGCCGCGCGCGGTCCTGTGACCCTGCGCCCGGGTGAATCGGCGAACGCGGAGCTGCCGACCGGCGCGGTCGAGCTGGAGGCGCGCGAGATCAGGATCCTCGCCGCCTCGGCCCCCTTGCCGTTCCAGGTCAACGAGGACATGCATCTCGCCAACGAGGACCTGCGGCTGCGCTTTCGCTACCTTGATTTGAGAAGACCCGAGCTGGCCGCGATGCTGGCGCTGCGCCACCGGGCGGCGCAGGCGGGGCGGGCGTTCCTTTCGGGCGAGAGTTTCCTCGAAATCGAGACCCCGGTGCTGGTCAAGCCCACACCGGAGGGCGCGCGCGACTACATCGTCCCGAGCCGCGTGCATCCCGGGAAGTTCTACGCGCTGCCGCAATCCCCGCAGCTCTACAAGCAGACGCTGATGATCGCGGGCTGCGACCGCTACTACCAGTTCGCACGCTGCCTGCGCGACGAGGACCTGCGCGCCGACCGCCAGCCCGAGCACACCCAGATCGACCTCGAGCTCTCGTTCGTGACCGAGGATGAGGTTTTCACCGCGGTTGAGGGGCTGATGGTGGCGATGTGGCGCGAGTGCCTCGGCGTCGAGCTCAAGGTTCCGTTCCCGCGGCTGACGTTCCGCGAATCCATGATGCGCTTCGGCACGGATAAGCCCGACGTGCGCTTCGGCCTCGAGTTCGTGGACGTGACCGCGATCTGCACCCGCTCGCCTCGACGCGTCGTGGCCGGTGGCGCCCAGGAAGAGGGCGGCGTCGGCGTGGCGATGGTGCTCCCGGGCGGCGCCGAGATCTCGGGCACGCAGCTCCGCAAGTTCGAGGACGTGGTGAAGGCGGCGGGCGGCGGCGGGCTCACGTTCTTCAAGGTGCAGGACGCCGACCGCGAGAAGCAGCAGGTCATCTTCCCGGGCGAGCTGCTGGACGAGTTCCTGCGCGAGGTCAAGGCGCAACAAGGCGACGCCGTGGTCTTCACCTCGGGCCCGTGGGAGCGGACCTTGAAGGCGCTCGGGGTGCTGCGCTCACAGCTCGGCCAGCCCTTGTTGAAGGGCAAGGACGACGAGTGGCGGTTCTTGTGGGTGCGCGAGTTCCCGCTGTTCGAATACGACGCCGACGCCAAACGCTGGACGCCCCGCCACCACATGTTCACCATGCCCAACGCCGAGCATCTCGATCTGCTCGAGAGCGATCCCGGCAAGGTGCACGCGCAGCTCTACGACCTGGTTTTGAACGGCACTGAGCTGGGCTCGGGCTCGATCCGCATCCACCGCACTGATATCCAGGAGCGGGTGATGAAGGTGATCGGGCTCTCGCGCGAGGAGGCCTACCGGAAGTTCGGCTTCCTGCTCGAGGCCTATCAGTTCGCCTCACCACCGCACGGCGGCATCGGACTGGGGTTCGACCGCATCGTCATGCTGATGGGACACTGCGACAGCCTGCGCGAGACCATCGCGTTCCCCAAGAGCGCCAGCGCCGCGAGCCTGATGGACGGGAGCCCGAGCGAGGTGGAGCCGGAGCAGCTCAAGGAGCTGCGGATCAGGGTCGAGCCCTAACAGGCAGCCGGGGCCCGCGCCACGCTCCGCGGTGGCTTCAGGGCCGCGCGGCCCGGTCGAGATGGGCGGCGCGTTTCGCCCGCAGCCAGAGATCCGGCCGGTGCGTGGAGACCAGGAACAGACCGACCCCCACCGCCGCGAGCAGATTGGCCGCCGCGACCTGGAGCACGCCGAGACGGTCCAGGACACCGGGGACCGCGACCGAGGCGCCGGCCCAGAAGGCGACCTCGAGGATGACGAACACCAGCGCGATCACGACCAACGGGTGCCGGGCGCGGAGCTCCGCCTGGTGCGTGAGGATCGAGAGGCCGAGCCCGAGCAGGCCGAACGCGAAGAGGTGGAACGCCGAGTACTTGGCGACGGCCATCATGTTCACCGAATCGACCGTCTCGGCTGCGGCTCCATCGAAGAGCACGCTTCCCAGGAGCGATGGGGTGAAGAGCATCTGTCCACGCGTGATGATGTCGTAGACGAGGAAGAAGAGCGCCAACAGCCCGCCGCCGGTGCCGGCGATGATGAAGGCGTCGTAGGCATGATCCGCAACCGTGTGCCTGGAGCGGCTCGCCGCATCTTTCATGGTCGTGCCCCCGTGAGTGTAAACGGCCCGCTGGTGTCGGATTCTAAGCGCGGCTCAGCCTTCGGGGCTATCGCCATCTTTCCGGGACACAACCCGGGGGATCGAGGTGGTCCGGGCGACCGGGCCGACGCTCAGTTCTGCCAGCCGATGGCGGTCGCGATCTGGCCCGCGGGGTCGGCCGCCGACTCCAGATCGAGGATCAGCAGCACCGGCCGGCCGTCCGCGCGCACGTCGACAGTGCGATCGACGCTCGCATACTTCGGATGGACGACCCGGATGGTGCGGCGGCCCTCCTTGACGGTGAATCCGGTGCGATGGGCAGCGCCGAACGGACGCAGCGTGCCGGCCGGCTTGCCGTCGATCTCGACCGTCAGGCCCTCGAACACCTCGGGATACATACCGAACTCGATCTGCACCACGGGCTGAGGTCCGAACCGGCCGCCGAAGGCGAAGTACATGGCGACGACCAGGACCCCCGAGATCATCAATGCGGCGCGGATGCGCATTGCGTCGAAGACCATGGCGAATCTCCTGGGTGGTGTGTGGTGGGGCGCCTCGAGGGTCGGGATCGCGCGGGGAGCAAAGGGCGCTCGCGCACGTGCGGTTATCGACCGATGGCTCGGCGGACTTCAATCTGTCGGGGCTCGGCGTGTCGGCGACGGTCGAGTACCACGCTGCCGATCCGACGCATCGCGACCCGGAATTCCTCAAACAGCTCGTGACGGGCTTCCGGCTCGGCCCGCGGGGCTGTGAGCTCGGCTTGGCCCCTGGGCCGAGGAACGCAACCGCCTGATGTAGAGTGGCCCGGAATGACTCCCCGGGCCGCGACCGTCACCTTCGCTGCCGTCCTCGGCGCCGCGATCCTCCTGCGCGTCTATTTCGTGCTCGCCTTGCCGTTCGGGCAGACGGTGGCGGGCCGCCTCGAGGGCCTCAACGACGAGCCCGCGCACTTCAACTACGTGCGCTACCTGGTCGAGCAGCGCGCGTTCCCGGTGCAGACGCGGCACGTGGCCGAGCCCGGGGCGTTCGAGCGCGCCGATTTCGAGTACTACCAGCCGCCGCTCTACTACCTGCTGTGCGCGCCGCTGGTGGCGGTCGCGGGGGAGCGAGCGGGGCTCATCCTCTGCCGGGCGCTCTCGCTGCTCTGCGCACTCTTATCGCTCGCGGCTCTCTCTCGCATCCTCTCTCTGCTCGGACTCGGCGTATCTGAGCGACGCGCGGGCGTCGTGTTCGCGGCGCTGCTCCCGGTGCATGCCTACTTCACCTCCGTGGTCTCGAACGACAGCCTGTGCTGGCTTGTCGCGCTCCTCATCACCCACGAGCTACTGACCCGGGTGCGCGCGGAGCCGTCCGCGGCGACCGGGTCTCGCGTGGGCAAGGGGACGGCCGCCGACATCCGACTCGGTGTCCTGCTCGGCCTCGGCATGCTGACCAAGAGCGGTCTCGCGGTCTTCTACCCGGTGGCCCTGCTCGCCTTCGCCCTGATCGGGTGGCGTGGGCAGGGCCGCCGCGTCCTCGCAGGGGCGTTGGTCGTTTTCGGAGTCTCGTTGCTGATCGCGGGGCCATGGTATATGCGCAACGTCATGGTCTACGCATCGCCATTCGCGCTCGAGGTGGGTTTCGGGCCGCCCGAGCCGGGCCGCTGGAGCCTGATCGCACAGGCGCACGCCGCCGCCGGGTCGGTGCGCTCGTTCTGGTTTCCCATGCAGCACCTGGAAGCCACGCCCGCTGTTGTCGCGCTGCGCGCAATTGGTGCGATCCTCTTGGGCCTCCACGTGACCGCAGCGCTGGGGTTCATGGTGCGGCGCCTGCCCTTTGACGCGCCGGCCCTCATTGCGGTCTCCCTCCTCGCGGTGGTCGCCGGCGGTTATGTCGCGCTCAACCTCGCGTGGGGCGAGTCCGAGGGCCGGTTCTTGCTGCCGGCGCTGGGGCCGATCGTATTCCTGTTCGTCGCGCCGGTGTTCGCGTTCCTGGCGCGGTGGAAGGCGAGCGAGCGGCTGGCGTGGATCTACATCATCCTGCTGGCCGCTCATCCGTACCTATTCCTGGCGCTGGCGTGACGCGCTCCGAACCCGGGCGACGGCCCGACGCTCTCACTCCTTCGCCGCCCGCATCCTCTTGAGCTCCGCTTCGGCCGCAATGTAGCCGAACGCAGGCCATTGCAGTCCCGCCACCACGCGCCGGAACAGGCTCTCCGCCTCGGCGGCGTGACCGTTGTACAGGTGCCAGTTCCCGACGCCGTAGCCGACGGTCGCGTCGTCGAGCGCCGCCTGCTCGCCGGCGGTCGGCGCCAGCAGGGAGTCCAGCGGCAGCTCGCCTTTGTACATGAGCAGCAGCCGGTGATAGCTCCGGTTCTCGATCACATCCATCCCGCGCCGGATCGGCTTGAGCAGCGATCGCGCCTCGCCCGCGCGCCCGAGCCGCCGCAGCGTCATGTAGAGCCAGTGCGACGTGGCGCAGCGCATGTCGGGATTGGTCGAGA
>CAYONG010000287.1:0-7200 GCA_964405235.1 uncultured bacterium
CCTCGTAGATGGATTCCAGGTTCGTGGTCTTCCCGCACAAGCCGCAGCCGTAGTAGACCAGCTTGGCGTTGATCTCCTTGCCCGAATAGCTCACCACGACCACGGTCTAGCCCTCCCTGTGCGACCCCACCCTGTCGCAGAACCGAATCCCATGGAGCCCCTTGCCGCCCTTTCTCCACGGGGACCCTGAAGATGTCCAGGCTCGCCCGTCGCCGGATCGATCCCGAAGCATCGAATGGGGTCGCTTACTGTCGTGAGCCGACGCCCAGCGGTCCCGCACGCACTCCCGCCGTCGGACCGCGCCCGCCATGGCCAGGGCGTCTGCTTTCAAGCACGTTGTCGGCCCCACCCCGCGAGACCTTGACCAGAGAATTACAGGAATCGCCAGAAGCCCCCGGAGCATGGTTTCAGGCTCGCCGCCCTGACCGCTGGACCAGGAAAGGCGGCCAATAGGGCAAGGACCAGAACTGGCGCTCAAGCCCGGCGGAACGCCGGGGGGCGAATCCCCGCAACGAGGCCCGGCGGGACGCCGGGGAGCGACTCAAGCACCAAGGGCCGCAGGGACGGCCGGGGGTCCGGAGGCGGGCGTCGAGGGCGAGCGGGAGCCAGGCAATGGCGGAGCGAGCCCTCGATAGAGAGAGGCCCTGCAGGATGCGGGGCCGATCGTCCCGCCGCAGGACCCCGGCCGGCCCGTCGGCCCGGGCTCATTCAGCAGCCTCGAGTGCGACAGGTCGGCCGGGCGAGGCGCCGCGACCGCCAAACCTATTGCCCAGCGACCTCCGCCGTCTCCCGATGGATCCAGATCCCCGAGCGTTCCCGGATCTGCGGTCGCACCTTTCCTTCCTCCCCCGAATAGTGCGAAAGGAAGATCTTCTTCACCATCTCGCAATCCGAGCTCGGGAAGTACCGGCACACGCGGGTGAACATGTCATCTCGACCCGAGTAGACGAACACCGTCACCTCGGTCACCCGCTCGTACTGGTTCTCGCTGTAGGCCGCGTCGGGCGAATCTTCCATGTCGAGCCACAACGACGCCCGCGGGGCCACCACCTCGAAATCGTGCTTGGTGGACATGAGGTACTCCCACAAGCCGTAGATCTCGAGGGGGACATAGCGTGGGGATCCCGATTCGGCGCCGCCGCGGCGCCGGATTTCGCAGCGGACGAGCTTCTGGCTGGGCATGGACCGTGACCTCCTGTGGATCGGCGAAGTCGCCGGCGCGGAGATGGTTCCGCCGTGCCGTCCCTGGACGGGCTAACGCGCCCTCAGCGGGTGCGCGGGTTCACGGCCCGCGCGGCCTGACGCTGGGCGCATCGTAGTCCGCGGCCTCGCGGGCGGTCAATGGGAACGCGTGCGGGAGGTGGCCGCCGGCCCGCCCCCCTGCCCCCACGCTCGGGCATCCCCCAACGCCACGCGGATGACCCCGTCCCGCCCACACTGTGCTGAAGCGGGATTCTTGACACTCTTTCCCGCACGGCCTTAGCTTCGTCGGGCGCCCGTCAAGGCAGATCCGGCTTCCTGCAAGGAGTGGAACACCATGCCCCGACTCGTCTACGGGTGGCTCACGGCGCTGGTTTCCAGTGTGCCCCTGTGGCTCGGCTATCTGATCGCCGACATGCTGACCGAGGCGCACTACCGGCTCTTCCCGGTCCGCCGCCACGCCGCCCTGGTCAACCTCGCCGTCATCTTGCCGCGCGCCACCCGGCGCGAGCGGCTCGCCATCGTGCGGGACATGATGCGCAGCTACAACCGCATGATGTTCGAGTTCTTCCGCCTCCCCCACCTCACCCGCGACGAGCTGCTCCACGCCGTCGAGGTGGTCGGGCGTGAGCACTTGGAGCAGGCGATCGCCAGGGGCCGGGGCGTGGTCATCACCTCGACCCACATCGGCAATTGGGAGCTGGCCGCGGTGGTGATCGCCCACTGGGGGTACCGCCTGCACGCCGTGGCGGGGGTCCAGCTCTCCCGCTGGCTGACCCCGGCGGTGCGCGAGACCAAGGCCGAGCTGGCGCTCGAGACGGTCACACCGGAGGACGGTTTCCGAAGGCTGCTGCGCGCCCTCGAGCACAATGACCTGGTCGCCCTCATGGTGGACGGGGACATCTTCGCCCAGGGGACACGCGTGGACCTGTTCGGCCGCGAAATGGAGTTCCCCGCCGGACCCGGAGTGCTCGCGCAGCGGACCGGAGCGCTCATCATCTGCGGCTACTGCGAGCGCAACGCGCCCGGGCGATTCCGCATCGTCATGGAGCCCGCGCTGGACCCCGCGACGTTCGCCGATACGACGGCACTGGTGAAAGCGGTCGCCAGCATCTCGGAGCGGCACATCCGCGAGCACCTGAACCAGTGGTGCATCTTCCGGCCGCTCTGGGAGACCGCTCCGGACGCCGCGGTCGAGCCGGCGTGCGCGGCGCGGAGCGTCGAAGCGTGAGGATCGGGATCGTCAGCCAGTCCTACTATCCCCGCTACGGCGGCGTCACCGAGCACGTGCACAACACCGCGGTCGAACTGCGCCGCCGCGGTCACGACGTGACGATCATCACCGGCCGCTTCCGCGACCGCCGCGAGACCGAGCCCACCACAGGCGTCGAGCGAGTGGGCATCAACATCCTGGTGCCATTCAATCAGGCGTTCGTGGACCTGACCGTCGGCTTCGGTCTGCGACGCCAGATGCGCCGGCTGCTGCGCGCTGGCCGGTTCGACTTGCTCCACATCCACAACCCGAACGCGCCCACGCTGCCGCTGCTCGCCATCGAGGAGGCGCGCTGCGTCACGGTCGGCACGTTCCACAGCACCGGCGGGCGCAGCTTTCTCCAGGACACGTTCCGCGAATGGCTGGGAGGCTCGGTCGCCCGGCTCGACGCGCGGATCGCCGTCTCGCGCACCGCCGAGGCCTCTGCGCGGCTCTACTACCCCGGCGAGTACCAGATCATCCCCAATGGGGTTGACGTCGAGCGCTTCCGTCCTGATCTGGCCCCGTTCGAGCGCTGGCGCGATCCCGCCCGCGTGAACATCCTGTTCGTCGGCCGGCTCGATCCACGCAAGGGGCTGCATCACCTGATCGCCGCCATGCCCCAGGTCATCGAGCGCACCAGCGGGCGTGCGCGATTGCTCATCGTCGGCAACTCCTACCTGCGATCGCGGCTCGAGGCGAGTGTGCCGGCCGCGCTGCGGGCCAGCATCCGTTTCCTCGGGCACGTGCCGAGCGCCGACCTGCCGCGCTGGTACGCCACCGGCGACATCTTCGTCTCCCCCGCCTCGGGCAACGAGAGCTTCGGCATCGTGCTGCTCGAGGCGATGGCCGCCGGCCGACCGGTGGTGGCGAGCGACATCCCGGGCTACCGGTCGGTCATCCAGCCCGGGGAAAACGCCGAGGCGTTCCCGCCCGGCGACGTGGCGTCGCTGGCGCGCGCGCTGGTGCGCCTGATCGAGGACCCCGCCCGGCGAGCCGAACTCGCGCTGCGTGGGCGGGCACGAGCGCTGGAGTTCGCGTGGCCGCGCGTGACGGACCGGATCGAGGCGGTCTACCGCGAGACCCTGGAGCGGAAGGCGGCGGTTACGAGCGCGGCGTAGGGGGCGGGGCACCACCCGCGAGTGGGCGGGACTCCACGCCACGGGCTCTCAGTCTCACGGTCCCCTAAAACCGGAACGCCACCTTCACGCTCTGTGCCCGCTTGTCCATCGCCGTCTTGAGCGCCTGCGCGTGATCCGCCAGCGGGAACGTGTGCGTGACGAGCGGCCCCACCGCGGCGCGCCCGCTCGCGATCAGGTCCATCGCTTCCTCGAAATCGCCGCGCTCCGCCCCCGCGTGCCCGGCCCCCACCTGAGGCCGGCCCACTCCATAGGTCAGGCTCCCTCGCAGGGTGAGCTCCTTGAGCCACAGTGGCGTCCAGTCGAGGCCGTCAAGTCCGCGCGCGTTGCCGAGCAGCACCACCTCGCCGCCCGCGCGCGTCAGGTTCAGCGCGTCGTCCACGCCGCGCCGGCCGGCGATGCAGACATACGTGCGGTCGAATCCGCCCACCACGGCGGGGGGTCCGATGATGGTCTTGAGCAGCCGCGCCCCGACCGCCTCCGCCAGCGCCGCGCGGGGATCGCCGCCACCCATCACGACCCGCGCCGCGCCCAGCCGCAGCGCATGGTCGCGCTGGAAGGCGTGGCGGGCGAGCACGCTGACCTCGACCCCTGGCGCCAGCGCGCGTAAGGCGGCCACCGTGAGGAGCCCGATCGAGCCCGCACCCACCACCAGCACGCGCTCGCCGGCAACAGAACGCGAGTCGCGCACCGCGTGCACCGAGCAGGCGAACGGCTCGACCAGCACGGCCGCTTCATCGGAGACCGCCTCCGGCACCCGCACCAGGCGCGACCCCGGGGCGACAAAGCGTTCGCCCCAGCTTCCGCCCAGGCCCCGCGTCGTGCCGATCAGCATCCCGGGCGGCAGCGCGCCGTCGGCGAAGTTCTCGCAGCGCGAGGGCCTCCCCGCCTGACAGGGGGCACAGGTGGGCGTGATCCCGCGCGGACCGCAGTCGAGCAGCGGGTTCGCCACCACGCGCTCGCCTACCGCGAAGTCGCGCACGGCGGAGCCCACGGCCTCGATCGTCCCCACGTTCTCGTGGCCGATCACGAACGGGAACGAGGAGAAGGGCGAGGTGGCCGGGCTCGCCTTGAGGCTCACGACCGCGAGATCGCTGCCGCAGATGCCCCCGAGACGGGTGCGTACGCGTACCCAGTCCTCGCCCGGCAGCGCCGGCTCCTCCACCTCGGCGTAGCGCGTGCAAGCGTGGGGGCCGACCAGCAGCCCCTTCGAGAGAGCGCCCGCCGCGAGGGTAAGGAGATAGGTCGGGATGGGCGCAGCGAAGACCATCGCCTTCATCGACCGGGCGGATCCCTAGGTCGTGCCGGTCGCGGCGCCGAGAGCGGGGGCCATCGCATTGGCGACCACCACCGCGGGCCTCATCGCTGGCGCCATCGACTCGACCACGACCCTGAGCGCCTTCGGCACGCAGGTGATCTCGAGCTCGGCACTCGCGGCGCGGCGATACTCGCCGTCGGTCTCGTAGGCGGGCGGCGCGGGGAAGCGCAGCGTGAAGCGCGTCGCCTGCTCGGTGATCACGCGCCGGTCACTGACATGCGTGCCGCGCGTGGCCCCGACGAACAGTCCGATCCGTCCGAGCGCAGGGGCGTCGAGGATCGAGACCGCATCGAGCAGCCCGTCGGCCAGCTCCGCCCCTGGCGCGATGTGAAACGCGCCGCCGAAGTGCTTCGCGTTGGCGACGATGAGCATCAGGTGATGGGCTCGCTCGCGCCGCCGCAGCGGCGAGACCACCTCGATCTCGACTCCGGAATAGCCGAACAGTTGGCGCAGCGCCGAGACCAGGTAGAGGTTGCCGCCCTTCATCCAGGTGATGCGCGCGCAGTCCTCGAGCACGGCGATGTCGAAGCCGAACCCGGCGATGTTGATGAAGTGATGCCCCTCGATGCGTCCCACGTCGACGCGGGTGTCTCCACCCTCGACCGCGAGGCGCGCGGTGGCCTCGAGGTCGCCGGCCGGGGCGCCCACGGTCTTCGCGAAATCGTTGCCGGTCCCGGCCGCCAGCAGGGCGAGCCGGCAGTCGGCGCCCGATGCGAGGATGGCGCCGGCCACGTTGCTCCAGGTACCGTCGCCGCCCACCGCGACCAGGGTCGTGCAGCCGTCGGCGAGGGCGCGTTCCGCCAGCGTGCGCTCGTCGCCGGCGCTCCCCGTGACGTCCACGGCGGTCACGCCGAGCGCGGCGAACACCTCGCGGATACGCGGCAGCATCTGCCCACCGCGGCCACGGCCGGCGGCGGGGTTCACGATCACGCGCACCGTCGCGCGGGAGGTCGGGGTGCGGTGCGGTTCCCCGACCCGGGTCCCGGTCGCGACCGCAGGCGGCGTCATCGCCCGACGGGGGCGGCGAGGGGCTGGAGCGGGTGGATGGTCTCGACGCCGTCGCGCATCCACTGCTCGCGGAACGGGATGGTGGTCACCTCGTCGAGGTCGATCGCGCGCGTGAATAGGTGCGAATGCAGCTCGAGGCTTCCGCGCTCCCCTTCGTGTTCCATGAACGGCCCGGCCATGACCAGCGGCGAGATGTAACTGCCGCCTTCGTGGTGCATGAATGTCTGGTAGCGGTGCTCGACCTTCTCCCATCCCACCTCGCCGCTGTCGGTGACGCGCAGGGTCAGGATCGGTTTGCCGCCCGCGGCCGCAACCACGGCGATCTGCCCCTCGCCGCGCTCGAAGCGCACGTCCAGGTCGTCGGGGTAGTGCGGAAGGTGCCACACCTCGATGCCGTGCTGGCGCGCCTCGGGTGTCGAGGTGCCGACCAGGAACGGGTACATGGCCGCGCGCGGCATGGTCTCGCCGTGCCCGATCCGCGGCGCCACGATGACCGAGAGGGCGATCTCCTTGTAGGCGCCGACCGCGCTGTCGTGGAACTCGAACGCGGTCACCGTGAGGATGCTCATCCCGTGATGGGGCTCGACCGGCTGCAGTCCGTGCGGGAGGATCGCACGCGCGTTCCCGGTCGGGAACTCGAAGAACCCGTTGATGGCGTCGCGGTAGTGATAGAGGCGCGGCGCTTCGGCAGGAACGGAGCTCACAGGAGCCCTTCCTCGCGCAGCACGTGGGCCAGAATCGCGACCCCCTCGTTGAGCTGGTCGTGGGTGTGGGCCGCCGAGACCGAGATGCGGAACCGCGAGCGGTGCTTGGCGACCGCCGGGAACACGATCGGCTGAAGGTAGAGCCCCGCGCGCTGCAGACGGTGGCCGATCTCGAAGATGCGCCGGTCGTTGCGGATCATCACCGGGATGACCTGCGAGGTGGACTCGCCGACGTCGATCCCCTCTTCGCGCAGCAGCCGGCGGATGTGGGCGACGTTGGCCCACAGGCGGCCGCGCAGCCCGGGCTCGCGACTGGCGATGCGCAGCGCCTCGAGCACGCCGGCGGCGACCACCGGCGCGAGCGCGCACGAGAACAGACGCGAGCGCGCGAAGCCCTCGAGGTACTTGTAGAGGCTGCGCGAGCCGGCGACGTAGCCGCCCTGACCGCCGAGCGCCTTGGAGAGCGTGCCGACGTGGATGTCGATCTGGTCCTCGAGGCCGTACACCTCGGCCACGCCGCGTCCGTTCTCGCCGTAGATGAAGGTCGAGTGGGCCTCGTCGATCATGATGCGGGCGTCG
>CAYONG010000288.1:0-8530 GCA_964405235.1 uncultured bacterium
CATGCGCTTGATCCATTGGATCTTGCCGTTGACCGCTTCGGAGAGTGCGTTGGTGACGCCGGTCTCGACGGCGTTGACGATGCCCCCCAGGTGAGCCTCGACCATCCGTGCGACCTTCTGCACAGGCTCGGCACTCAGCCGACCGTTACGGGCCGCATCCTCTCCCATCTTGCGCAGCGCGGGGTCGATGCGCGCGCTGGACCGTGGGCGGGAGCGGCGGCGGCCCCGGGCTGACGACGTGCGGATGGGTGCGAGGCGGTGAGTTGGATCGAGTGAGCCTCAGAGGGTGAGCGGGCGCGTCGGTCATCGAGCACGGTGGGGTGAGTGTGCGCCGGGGGCGCGAGGAGGCGCGCGACGGGGGCTCCGGCGGGTCGTTGGGCCGGTCGCACGTGCATCGCCGGGGTCTCGGCCGGCAGGGTGAGGCTCAGGCGGGCGAATATGTCCTGAGGCGCGGCGTCAGGATGGGCATGGACTCGAGGCCGTCCGCATGAGAGTTCTTATCCTTATGCTCAATGCCATGGTCGAGAGCGCCATGCGCTCTGCCAGGCTCGCCGAGGACACGGGCCTTGGCCATGACCGGATCATCCTGTCGGCCAAGGTGTCCCAGGTGCAGGATCTGGTGGACGCCTACCGAAATCTTGCGGCCGGGTCCGATTACCCCCTGCATCTCGGCCTGACCGAGGCGGGCATGGGAGCCAAGGGCATCGTCGCGAGCGCGGCGGGGCTGTCCATCCTGCTGGAGGCAGGCATCGGCGACACGATTCGGGTCTCGCTCACGCCGGCCCCGGGCGGCGACCGGACCGAGGAAGTGCGGATCGCCCAGCAGATCCTGCAATCGCTCTCGCTGCGCAACTTCATCCCGCAGGTCTCCGCGTGTCCCGGGTGCGGTCGCACCACCTCGACGTTCTTCCAGGAGATGGCCGCCGACATTCAGCTGTACCTCCAGCGGCAGATGCCGCTGTGGCGCGAGCGGCACCCCGCGGTCGAGGCGATGCGACTCGCGGTGATGGGATGCGTGGTGAACGGCCCCGGGGAGTCGAAGCACGCCGACATCGGGATCTCGTTGCCCGGGACGTCCGAGGAGCCGAAGGCGCCGGTCTACATCGACGGCAAGCTGTCGGTGACCCTGAAAGGTGACGGTATCGTTCCGGAGTTTCTCGCGATTCTCGAGGACTACGTCGCACGGAAGTATCCCTCTGTCGCTGCTCACGCGGGTCGCTGACGATTCCGCACTCTTTCCACATATGTGGATCATTCTCTGTGGACCGGATGTGGGGATGTTGAATTCATGATGTATGACCGCCGTTTCCGCCGTACCAAGCTCGTCGCCACCGTGGGCCCCGCGTCGGCGTCGCCTGAGGCGCTGCGGGAGTTGATCGAGGCGGGGGTTGACGTCTTCCGGATCAACAGCTCGCACGGCACTCCACAGGTCAGGGTGGAGTGGATGAGGGAGATCAAGGCTGCGCGGTCCGAGGCCGGGCGGCACGTGGCGATCCTGGTTGACCTCCAGGGCCCGCGGATCCGGGTCGGTGCCCTCGAGCAGCCCCGCACGCTCCAGGCAGGTGCCGAGATCGTGTTCGCGCCGGAAGACGAGGCTAGGGGCGGGGAGATTCCGACCACGTATGCGGCCCTGGCCGAGGATGTCGCCACCGGTTCCCGCATCCTCATGGACGACGGCTTGCTCGAAGTGGTCGTCGAAGCGGTTTCGGGGCGGAAGGTGCACGCCAGGGTGCAGTACGGTGGCGTGCTGAACAGCCACAAGGGGATGAACCTGCCCGGCGTCAACGTGAGCGCTCCCGCGGTCACGGACAAGGACCGGGAGGACGTCGCGCTCGCGATCGAGGAGGGTGCGGACTACCTCGCGATCTCGTTCGTACGGCGCGCGAGTGACGTCAAGGAAGTACGCGCGCTGGTTCCGCCGAGCGTCCATCTCGTCGCGAAGATCGAAAAAGCGGCGGCCCTGGCGGACCTGCCGGGGATCATCGAGGCGTCGGACGCGATCATGGTGGCCCGCGGAGACCTGGGCGTCGAGCTGCCGTTCGAGCAGGTGCCGCTGGCGCAGAAACGGGTGATCATCGCGGCCAACAAGCTCGGGCGCCCGGTCATTACCGCGACGCAGATGCTGGAATCGATGGTGCACAACCAGCGCCCCACGCGTGCCGAGGCCTCGGACGTCGCGAACGCGATCCTGGACGGTACGGACGCGGTGATGCTATCGGCCGAGACCGCGATCGGCGAGTACCCGGTCGCGGCGGTGCAGGCGATGGTCCGGATCATTCACGAGATCGAGCGCTCGGGTCTCGGGGACGCCGGTCTTATCGGGCAGGAGGCGTCGCGAACGGCGGACGAGGAGTACCGCTACTCGGTGGAAGACGCCATCGCCCTGGCGACGTGCACGGCGGCCGAGATGCTGCAGGTGCCCCTGATCGTCTGTTTCACGAAGAGCGGGTTTTCGGCGCGCAAGATTTCCTCCCATCGGCCCAGCGTGCCCATTCTCGGGCTCTCGACCGAAAGTTCGACGTGCCGGCACCTGTCGCTGGTCTGGGGTGTGCTGCCGGAGCTGGCCGACCGGGTTCCCAACTACGGCGCGATGCTGGACGTGGCGCGGGAGGCGCTGCTCGCCAAGGGGCTGCTCAAGGCGGGGGACCGGATCGTGGTGACGGCCGGCGTGCCCTTCGAGGTGCCGGGGACGACGAATCTGCTCAAGGTCGAGACGGTGTGAATCCGCATTCATGCGCTTGATCATTCTGGGGTCCGGAACGTCCTTTGGAATTCCCCAAATCGGCTGTCATTGTGAGGTCTGTACTTCCCCCGACCCGCGCGATCGGCGAACCCGGGTCGGCGCGGTGGTCGAGGACGGGGGCGGGCGGCGGATCCTCATCGACACACCGCCGGAACTGCGCCTCCAGCTGGTCGGTGCCGGGATCGATGCGGTGGACGCCGTGCTGTACACCCACGATCATGCCGATCACGTGCAGGGGATCGACGACCTGCGGGCGATGTCCGTCCGCTTCGGCAGGCTTCCCGTGTACGGCCCGCCGGATACGCTCGAGCGATTGCGGCAGCGTTTCGGGTACGTGTTTGACGAATCGGCTGCCCCGCCCGGCACGCCCAAGCCCGAGCTGGCGGTCGTTCCGCTCCAACCCTATGCTGAGGCGAGCGTGGCAGGCCTGACCGTGACGCCGATCCCCGTTGAGCACGGCCCAACGCCGGTCTTCGGGTATCGCATCGGGGCCCTGGGCTATGTGACGGACGCCAAGAGCATGTCGGAGCGGGCCGTGGCGGCGCTCCGGGGCGTGCGGCTGCTGGTGCTCAACGCGTTGTTCGAGCGGCCCCACGCGACCCACCTCTCGATACCCGAGGCGATCGAGGTGGCGCGGGCGATTGGAGCCGACCGGACCCTGCTGACGCACATCACCCACAAGACCTCGCACGCGGGCTTGCTCGCGCGGCTGCCGGAGGGCATCGAACCGGCGTTCGACGGGCTGACGATCACGTTTTGACGCACGGTTTTGGGGGCGATAAGTTTGCAGCGCCCACGGACTTCACGAGCATCTCACGATGGGAAGGACGGTCATGGACGACGCGATCCGGAGCGCAATCGGCTTGCTGGATGGCGCCCTGCGGCTTGATAACGGCAGGGTCACGGTGGTCCGCCCGTCGGCGCTGGCCTCCGAAGCGATGGACCGGCTCGTCCGGCTCGCCGTGTTCGGCGAAACCGAGACGCAGCGGGAAGCCGGGCGCTGGCTGATCTGGGAGCTGGCCCAGGGAACCGGGTGCGGTCCCGCCTCGATCCACGAGCTCTACTTGGCGGCCGGCCGCGGCGAACTCAGGAGTTTCACCGTGCCCGCGATGAACCTGCGGGGGCTGGCGTATCACGCGGCGCGGGCGGCATTCCGCGCGGCGATCGAGCGCAAGGCGGCGGCGCTCATTTTCGAGATTGCGCGGAGCGAGATTGCCTACACCGAACAGCGGCCGGCGGAGTACACCGCGGTCATCCTCGGCGCCGCGCTCCGGGAGGGGTTCCGCAGCCCGGTGTTCGTCCAGGGCGACCATTTCCAGGTGAGCGCGGCGAAGTACAAGACGGAGCCCGGGAAGGAAGTGGGCGCGATCAGGACCCTGATCGAGGAGGGCATCGCCGCGGGTTTCTTCAATATCGACATCGACACATCTACCCTGGTCGATCTTTCGTTTGCCACGCTCGACGAGCAGCAGCGGGAGAACTACGAGCGCGCGGCGGAGCTCACGGCCCACGTGCGTGAGCACGAGCCCGAGGGCGTCACCGTCTCCGTGGGCGGTGAGATCGGCGAGGTTGGCGGGAAGAACAGCACGGTCGAGGAACTGAAGGCGTACATGGACGGCTATAACCGGACCTTGAAGAAGCTCGGCAAGGCCTATGTGGGCCTGAGCAAGATTTCCGTGCAGACCGGCACGTCGCACGGCGGCGTGGTGCTGGCCGACGGCAGCATCGCGCAGGTGAAGCTTGACCTGAACGCCCTCCGGGCGCTGTCCGATGCCGCTCGCGCCGACTACCAGATGGGAGGGGCGGTGCAGCATGGGGCATCGACCCTTCCCGAGGACGCCTTCACGAATTTCCCGAAGTACGGGGCCTGCGAGATCCACCTCGCGACGGGGTTCCAGAACATGGTGTTCGACCACCCGAAGATCCCCGCCGGGCTCCGCGAATCCATCCGCCAATGGCTCATCGAGAACTGCGCCTCCGAACGGAAGCCGGCCGACTCGGAACAGCAGTTCCTGTACAAGAGCCGCAAGAAGGCCATCGGGCCGTTCAAGAAGGAGATGTGGAACATGCCGGCCGAAGTCCTGGGGGCCATCTCCGCCGATCTCGAGGCGCGGTTCGGCTTCCTGTTCGACCAGCTGGGCATCGCCGGCACCGCCGAGGTGGTTGGGCGGTATGTTACGGCGCCGGCCATGCGGCATGCCGCGCCCCGGCCGGTCGCCGTGGCGGCTCCGGATGACGCCGAAGCGGGAGAGTAACGATTGCGGACTGCCGATTCGGGATTGCGGAAAACGTGCGCGACGGGCCAATCCGCAATCCGAAATCCACAGTCCGAAATGTTGTGACTGGAGGCGGGCCATGAGACGCAGCAAGGAACAACCGGTAGTCGTCATCGAAAAAGTGGCGGGTTGGGGTCGGTACTCCTGGGCGCTGTACTCGGTGCCGGGTTGGCCATCCTGTTTGCCCCGCAGAGCGGCGAGGAGACCCGTCGGATGCTCCGCAACCGCGCCCGGCGTCTCTGGGCTGTGGCCGAGGAAAAGGCGGCGGAGATCCAGGATCTGGTAACCGACGGATTCGAGGAAACCAAGTCCCATGTCGAGGACGCCATCGACCAGCGGCGACAGCAGGTGCGGGACGTGGTGGACGCCGGGAAGTCGGCCGTCCACTCGGCCCGGGACGAGCTCGAGCGGCGACTGGCCGACGCGCGCGCGGCCAGGGGCCGCCCCCGTCGCACGGAGAGCGACGAGTCGGAAGTGTAGGGCGTGGCAGTCCGCAGATGGGCGTGTTCGCTCCTGCGCTTTCTGCGGCGGGTGGTCGTTTCGGTGTTCGATGACCACGTTGCGTTTCTGGCGAGCGCGCTGGCCTTCGACGCGCTGCTCGCCGCGCTGCCGTTCTGCGTGCTGGTCCTCGCCACCCTCGGCTACGTCCTGCATTCGCTGGGCGGCTCGATGGGCGACATGCACTCGGTGCTCGATCGCTTCTTCCCGGCGCAGCGCCCGGCCGGCGCGGATGCGTTCACCCGGATCACCCGGTTCGCAGAGGCCGTGGCCGAGAATCGAGGCCAGCTTTCGGTATACGGCCTGCCGTTCTTCCTCTGGTTCTCGACCCGGTTCTACACCTCCGTCAGCCACGCGTTGAACGACATCTTCGACATCCAGGAAACGCGGTCATTCCTGCACGGCCTCTCGGTGGACTTCCTGCTGACGGTCATGACCACGGCACTCTTCGTCGGGAACGCGCTCATTTCGGCCGACACGTTCATCACCCGCTGGATTCCGCCGCTCAACGCATCGATCGCGTCGTTCGGGTTTGCGGTCGTGCTGTTCTTCCTGGTCTACTCGATCGCGCCGGCCCGGCGGGCCAAGTGGGATACCGCCCTGGTCGCTGCGCTGGTCGCGGCGATCGGATTCGAGGTGGCCAAGAAGCTCTACGGCGTCTACCTCAGGGAATTCGCGACCATGGACCGCCTGATTTCGAATGCGAATCTCATCGCGCTGGTGCTGTTCCTGATGTGGCTCTACGCCACGGCTTGTACATTCCTTATCGGCGGCGAGGTGGGCCATACCTACGACCGGGCGAAGCAGCAGCGGAGGCAATTGGCCGACCGACCACTGGCAGGTTAGGTTTCCGGTGCCCCAGGTCCGGAGGGCGCGCGCGCGTGAACTGCGTCAGGACCGAGAGGTAGCAGCGCTAAGCGATGTCGGGTGTCGCTTCGGGGCGCCCGGGGCACTTTCCTCCTTTCTGATATTTAGGCTCATGCGATCCTCCTTGCCTTGCAGGTTTCCGAATCTGACGGCGGACAATTGCGGACTGTCGATTGCGGATTGCGGATTGGCCCGTAATCACGTTGCCGCTCCCCGTGCACACCGCGTGGCTGGAAATCGATTCATTCAATTCCGCAATCCGCAGTCCGCAATCCGCAATCTTCCATGACCCATATCGCCCTGGCCCGGAAATACCGTCCCCGCCAATTCTCGGACCTGGTCGGCCAGGAACACGTGGCCGCCGGGCTCGCGGGGGCGGTGGCGAAGAACCGGGTCGCCCACGCCTACCTCCTCACCGGGCCGCGCGGCGTGGGAAAGACCAGCGCCGCCCGCATCCTGGCGATGGCCCTCAATTGCGAGCGCCGCGCCGAGGTGGAGCCGAAGGGCGAGCCGTGCGGCACGTGCGACTCCTGCAATCGCATCTGGGCGGGCTCCGCGAATCTCGACGTGGTCGAGATCGACGCGGCGAGCAATCGCGGGGTGGATGACGCGCGGGACCTGCGGGAGCGCGCCATGTACGCGGCGAGCGGCCCCGGCCGGCGGAAGGTGTACATCATCGACGAAGCGCACATGCTGACGAGGGAAGCGTGGAACGCGCTGCTCAAGATCCTGGAGGAGCCGCCGGCGGGCGTGGTCTTCGTGTTCGCGACCACGGATCCGCAGAAGATCGCCAACACGGCGGCTCCGGTGCTCTCCCGGGTGCAGCGATTTGATTTCCGGCGGATCGAATCCAGGGCGGTGGCGGCCCGGCTCCGGTTCGTGGCCGCGCGGGAGCAGATCGAGACTGAAGAGGACGCGATCCAGCTGATCGGGAGGGTGGCGGCGGGAGGCATGCGGGATGGGCTGTCGCTGCTGGACCAGGCGATCGTGTTCGGGGACGGCAGGGTTTCGGTCGCCGGCGTGCGCACCGCGCTTGGGTTGATTGACGACGACCTCTACGCCGAGTTGCTCGACATGCTGGCCGAGCGCCGGACGGCGGAGGTATTCCCCTTCGTCGCGCGACTGGCCGATTCGGGAGCGGACCTGAACGAGTTTGTGAACGGCGCGGGTGAAGTGCTGCGCGCGCTGCTGCTCCGGGTATTGGGCGGAGAGGCGGCGGAGGCCGGCGATGTGAGTGAAGTCGTCCGGGGAGCGGTGCGGAAGCGCGCCGGGGACTTCAGCAGGGGCGATGTCCTGCGCATGCTCAAGCTGCTCGCGGAAGCGGAAACGGTCATCCGGCGCAGTCCAAACGCGCGATTGCATATCGAGACGCTGCTGGTGCAGTGGACGTTGCTGGACCGGACCGTCGAGTTGGAAGAGGTGCTGGCGGCGATGGAAGGGCAGGGCGGGCGGGGCGGGCCAGACGGGCTGGCTCGGAGCGAAGCTCGTCCGTCGGTGCGGAAAGCGGTTGAACCCCCAGCACGAACGGTTCCGCCTGGCCCGCCCGGCCCGTCCAGTCGGCCCCTTCCGCCGAAGATGCAGGATGTCGCACTGACTGTCGGGAAGTCGGGAGGTTCGCTGACCCTCGAGAGCTTGCGCGCGCGCTGGAGTGAGGTCCTGGAACTGGTGGGTCGCAAGAAGCGGATCATGCGGGAATCGCTGGCTCGCGCGATCCCGGTCGCACTGGCCGACGGAGCGCTCACGCTGGAAGTGGCGAGCCACCCCGAGGTCGAGAGCCTCGAGCGGGGGAGTTCGACGGTGGCGGAAGCGATCGCGGAGTTATGGGGCCAGCGGATCAGGGTGGTGCTGCTGGCGAAAGGTGGCGTGTCGCTTCCCCCCGTGCCCGAGCCGCAGCGGCTCGACCAGCGCGGCGATCGGGAGGGGCGCCTGCAGGCCTATCGCGCGAAGGATCAAGCACTTGACACCGCCGCCGAACTGCTCGACCTGGAGCTCACCGATTAACTTGCATCTGGCCCTTCAAGTCTGAATTCCTGATCACCAATTTGAGTCCCGACTACAGCCAGACCGTCATCGGCCGCAATAAGCGGGATTACGTCTGGATCATGGCGCGCACGCCGCAGATTCCCGAGGCCGACTACCAGCGGCT
>CAYONG010000289.1:0-2471 GCA_964405235.1 uncultured bacterium
TTCATGGCCGACGTGAAGGGCGACGTCGCGGGCCTCGCGCAGGCGGGCACGCCGAACGAGAAGATCCAACAGCGCGTGGCGCAGATTGGCATCGAGGGCTACGCGAACGAAGCGAGCCCGGTGGTGTTCTGGGATCTCTACGGCAAGCTCGGGCATCCCGTGCGCACCACGGTGAGTGAGGTCGGCCCAAGCCTGCTCAACCGCATCCTCGAGCTCAACGACGTCCAGTCCGGCGTGCTCGAGATCGCATTCAAGCTGGCCGACGACCAGGGCCTGCTGCTGCTCGACCTCGACGACCTGCGCGCGTTGTTGGGGTTCGTCGCCGAGAGCCGCAAGGAGATCTCGACCCAGTACGGGCTGGTGAGCCCGCAGTCGGTCGCCGCGATCCAGCGCGCGCTGCTCACCCTCGAGCGCGAGGGCGGGGAGAGCATGTTCGGCGAGCCCGCGCTCGAGCTGTCCGATCTCATGCGGACCGACTTGAGCGGCAAGGGGATCGTCAGCATCCTCGCCGCCGACCAGCTCATCCTGAAGCCCCGGCTCTACTCGAGCTTCCTCCTCTGGCTGCTCTCGGAGTTGTTCGAGAGCCTGCCTGAGGTGGGCGACCTGGCGCAGCCCAAGCTGGTGTTCTTCTTCGACGAGGCGCACCTGCTGTTCGACGACGCCCCTCCGGCGCTGCGCCAGCGGGTGGAACAGGTGGTGCGCATCATCCGCTCCAAGGGCGTCGGGGTGTATTTCTGCTCGCAGTTCCCGGACGACGTGCCCAACGACATCCTGGGGCAGCTCGGCAACCGCATCCAGCACGCGCTGCGCGCCTTCACCCCGCGCGACCAGAAGGCGGTGCGCACGGCGGCCGAGACCTTCGTCGCCAATCCGAAACTCGACGTGGCCGAGGTCATCTCGCAACTCGCGGTGGGCGAGGCGCTGGTCTCGACGCTCCAGGATAAGGGCGTGCCCATGCCGGTCGAGCGCACGCTCATCTGTCCGCCGCGCTGCCGCATGGGAGCGATCACGGTCGAGGAGCGGGCGACGGTACGGGGGAGGAGCCCGGTCGGGGCCAAGTACGACGCGGCGGTCAACCGCGAGTCGGCCTACGAGATCCTGAGCAAGCGGGCGGCTTCGGCGCAGGCCGCGGAGCCGCAGCAGGCTCCGTCCGGCGGGAGCCGGCTGCGGCCCGCGGCCGAGCCGCCGGCCGACAATCCGCTGGGCGAGATGTTGTGGGGCACCAAGCGCCGCCAGGGCATGGCGGAGGCCATGGCCAAGTCGGCCGCGCGCACCGTCGGCAGCCAGCTCGGCCGGCAGATCCTGCGTGGGGTGCTGGGCGGCATCCTCGGCGGCTCGCGGCGGCGGTGAGGACGGACTCTCCGCCGGCACAAGCACGCGGGGCGCTCGAGCCCGTATGAACTTGCTGCCGGCGCAGATGTGGGGCTCACAGGCAACAGGAAGGCGCTGCTCCGCCCACCACTCGACCACCGAGTCAGCACAAGGTTCACGATTACGGGACAACATCGAGTCCGATACATCCGATATCCTATTGATGAGTATGCACTCCCTCTTCAGCCGTCGCGCGCGCCGGACCCCGGCGCTAATCGCCTCGCTCGCCCTGTTCCTTCTGGGGAGCAACTACTGCGTGCTCGGCGCGCTGGGTGGCGACACGCGCATGGCGTGCCTGACCGTGCCGGGCGACGCTTCATCGGCCGCGATTCCGGCCTGCCATCGTGCCGCGCCCGCAACGGATTCCCATTCCAAGAAGCCGACCGCGAAGCCCTGCTGCTGCCCGGACCCGGTCGTGGCGCCCGCGTCACCTGTGGTCGAGAAGGCGGACGCCTCCTTCACGCCGCTCGCGCACGCAGTCCTCGCGACGTTGATCTCTTTTACATCACCCACGGCGATCGACTCGCACGGTCATCGACCTTCGCCCGACGGTCAGCCGCCCACCCGCCTCTCCCGCGCGCCGGCCCCGGCGCGCGCTCCTCCGCTCGCCTAATCCCTGAGACGCCCCGGGCGCTGATGTGCCCGGAGGGCCACGCGCCGATCACACCCGGCCGTGGTCGCGTCGCCGTCCCTCCGTGCGTGCCGCGGCCCGATGCCGCTGTGTCGCCGCCGGGATCCATCGGGTACGCCGCCGGAATCCTCCGTGCGGCAGCGAGAGAGGAGTCGATTCGATGATCCGTACGCGCGCGGGGGTCACTGCCCTCGGGCTCATGCTGTGGAGCGCCGTGGTCGTGCCACGCCCGGGCATGGCGCTCGATCTGCCCGAAGCGCTGCGGCAGGCCGCCGACGCCAACCCGACTCTCGCGGCACGCGCCGCCATGGTCGAGGCGGCGCGCCGACGCGTGGCGCCCGCCGGAGCCTGGCCGGCGCCGATGCTGGAGCTGGGCGTCGTCAACGTGCCGACCAATGGGCGCTTCGACATGGACATGATGACGATGAAGATGGTCGGCGTCTCGCAGCGCGTTCCGGTGTTCGGGAGC
>CAYONG010000290.1:0-4549 GCA_964405235.1 uncultured bacterium
CCCACGATCGCGGGCAGGTTCTCGGTGCCCGCGCGGCGCGAGCGCTCCTGGTGCCCGCCGTGGATCTGGGAGGCGAGCCGCACCCGGCGGCGGACGTAGAGCGCCGCCGCGCCCGGCGGCCCATGAAACTTGTGACCGGCGAGCGTGAGCAGATCCACGCCGAGCGCACCGACGTCCACCGGGACCTTGCCCACCGCCTGGACCGCGTCGCAGTGCATCAGGGCCCCCGCCTGCTTCGCCAGCCGGGCGATCCCGGCCACCGGCTGAAGCGTGCCAATCTCGTTGTTGACGAGCATCACCGAGACCAGCGCCACGTCGGGCCCGAGGGCGCGCGCGACCCGGGCCTCGTCCACCACGCCGTCGGGGCCGACCGGGACCACCGTGACATCGTGACCCGCGTCACCGAGCGCGTGCGCGGTCTCGAGCACCGAGAGATGCTCGATCGCCGACACGACGATGCGCCGGCGCGGCACGCCTGCGGCGGACGCCGCCGCCCCTATTGCGCCCCCCAAGGCTCCGATGAGCGCCAGATTGTTGGCCTCCGACCCGCTCGCGGTGAAGACGATCTCCTCGGGGGTCGCACCGATCAGCGCTGCGAGCCGGGCACGCGCGACATCGATCGCCTCGCGCGCGGCCTCGCCCCGGCGGTGGACCGACGAGGGATTGCCGAACTCGGTGCCCATGAAGGGCTGCATCGCCGCGATCACCTCGGCCGCAGGCGGCGTCGTGGCCGCGTGATCGGCGTAGATCTCGTGCGGGGTGGTGCTCATGAGGCCGGTGCCCCAAGAGTCTGGCTGGGCGTCTGGCCGATGGTCTGGCCCAGCGTCTGGATGGAGATGCGCTGGGCCAGATGCCCCGCGATGCGCTTGAGGGCGCGGCCGCATTCGGTGTCCGGGTGCGAGAGCACCACCGGCTTGCCCTCATCCCCCGCCGCGCGCACTTCGGGGTGGAGCGGGACGGCGCCGAGGAACGGCAGCCCCATCGCCAGCGCCCGCGCCTCGCCGGCGCCGGTGTTGAAGATGTCGTGGCGCGTGTCGCAGCTCGGGCACACGAAGTAGCTCATGTTCTCGATCACGCCCAGCACCGGCACCGAGAGCTTGCCGAACATCGCCACCGCCTTGACCGCGTCATCGATCGAGACCGTCGAGGGCGTGGTCACGATGACCGCGCCGGCCACGAACGTCTGCTGGATGAGCGAGAGCTGGACGTCGCCGGTCCCGGGCGGCAGGTCCACGAGCAGGTAGTCGAGTTCGCCCCAGTCCACGTCGTGGAGGAAGCTCTTGATCGCCCCGTGTAGCATGGGACCGCGCCACACCACCGCCTCGCCCTGGGCAACGAGAAGCCCCATGGACATGAAGCGCACCCCCCACGCTTCGAGCGGCAGGATCTTGCCCTCGCGCTGGGACGGCTGGCGGTTGACCCCGAGCATGCGGGGCAGGTTGGGCCCATAGATGTCACCGTCCAGCAGGCCCACGCGAGCGCCGGTCGCAGCCAGCGCCACGGCCAGGTTGGCCGCGACGGTGGACTTGCCGACCCCGCCCTTGCCGGCGCCGATCGCGATCACCTGGGCCACGCCAGGCAGGGCCTTGCGGTCGGCGGTCGGGTCCTTGGGCTTGCGCATCCGCGAGATGGTCTTAAAGTCCACCTCCCGCACACCGGGCACCGCGCTGACCGCGGCGCGGCAGTTGTCCTCGATCTCGGCCTTGAGCGGACAGGCGGCGGTGGTGAGCACCAGGGTGAAGGAGACCTTGCCGTCCGTGACCGCCAGGTCTTCGATCATGCCGAGACTCACCAGGTCCCGGTGGAGGTCCGGATCCTGGACGGTACCGAGCGCCTTGAGGACGTCTTCGTTGCTGACAGCGGACATGCGCGATGCTCCCCGGCGGACAGGCTGGCGGCGGTCGGATTCCCGGGCGCCCTGCCGGGCGTCGGGAATCCCCCCTGTCAGGGCTAGTGAGCCTGACTGGAACAGGTTAGATTAGGTTTCGTGGCCTGGGGAGTCAAAGCGTTTTGCCCTTTCCCGGTCACGTCCGCAGCGCCCCCCGTAGCTCCCAGTGACAAAAGCCGCTCCGGCACCCGGGCCGGAGGGTAGCAGACCCGGCCTGGAGGCCTCGTGACCCTGCTCCAAGTGCAGACGGCGCCCCCCGCCCACTTTCCCGAGCAGCCCCTGCTGCACCTCGATTCGCTCTGGATCCAGGTGGCAGGGACGCTGTGCAATCTCACCTGCACCCACTGCTTCGTCTCGTGCGGGCCCGGGGAAACCCGCCACGCGATGATGTCGCGCGAGGAAGTGCGCTCACGGGTCGCCGAGGCGCTGCCGCTCGGGGTCAAGGAGTTCTACTTCACGGGCGGCGAGCCGTTCCTGCATCCCGGGATGCTCGACATCCTCGCCGACACTCTGGCGTATGGGCCGTGCACCGTGCTCACCAACGGGACGCTCTTCACCGAGCGGCGGGTCGAGGCGCTGGTCGATCTCACACGCGCCTCACGCTACGCGCTGGAGATCCGGGTCAGCCTCGACGGCGAGCGGGCCGAATCGCACGATGCGTTCCGAGGCGCGGGGAGCTTCGAGCGCGCGATCGCCGGGATCGTGATGCTCGCGCGGAACGGGTTGCTCCCGATCGTCACGGTGACCCAGAGCACGGAAGAGGACGGAGAGCGTTTCCGCGAGCGCCACCTCGCCATGCTGCGCGCGGCCGGCGTCGCACGACCGCGGCTCAAGGTGCTGCCGATGTTCCAACTCGGGCGGGAGGTCGCGCGCACCCACGGCTATCGTGCGGTCGAGACGCTGGCGGACCTCCCGCCCGACGCGTTCGACCCCCACCGGCTTCAGTGCTCGTCGTGCCGCGCGGTATCGAGCCAGGGCGTGTTCGTGTGCCCGTTGCTGGTGGATGAGCCGGGCGGACGGATGGGCGCGCGCCTGGACGAGACGCTCGGGCCATTCACCCTCTCGCACGGCGCCTGCTACACGTGCTACGTCACCGGCATGACGTGCGCCAACGGGTGAGATGAGCGCGCGGCTCGCGGTCTTCGGCGGCGTCTACAGCAACCACCTGGCATTGCACGCGGTGATCGCGGACATCGCCGCGCGTGGCGCCGATCACACGTGGTGCCTGGGCGACCTCGGCGGCTTCGGCCCCCACCCCGACCGCAGTGCCGACCTGCTGCGCGAGTCCGGGATCCCGATGCTGCGCGGCAACTACGACGACTCGATCGGCCACGACCACGCCGACTGCGCCTGCGGATACACCGACCCGCGCGACAACGCCTTCGCGCAACGCTCGTACGACTACACGGTGGCGCGCACATCGGTGGAACACAAGCGGTGGATGCGCGAGCTGCCGGAGCAGCACCGGCTCACGATCGGCGGGCGGCGCGTGCTCCTCTGCCACGGCTCGCCGCGGCGGGTGAACGAATTCCTCTGGGAATCGGCGTGCTCGGACGCGTTCCTCGAGTGGCTTTGTGAAACCTACGAGGCCGACGTGATCGTTTGCGGGCATTCAGGGATTCCCTGGCACCGGGCGCTGCCCTCGGGGCGGCACGTCGTCAATGTCGGGGCCATCGGCCGGCCCGCGAACGACGGGATCACATGCGTGCGATACGCCGGGATCTCGCTGGGTGATGACGTGGAGGTCGAGTTCCGCCGGGTCGACTACGACTTCGAGGCGCTGGCGCGCGAGATGGTCGGGGAACGCCTGCCCGCAGAATTCGTCGAGACCATCCGCACCGGATGGTGGACCACGTGCCTCGAGAACGTGCCGGCGAAGGAGCGGATGCGGGGGCGGTTCTAGCCGGCCGCCAGGGATCGGGGTGAAACCCCGATGGCGCCTGATGACGCGATTGACGACGCCGGCTTCAAGCCATCCCCGGGTCGTACTTTCCGCGTGCCTTTCACGTGAAAGCAGGACAGGGCGACGCGCACTCGCTCTTCGAGCGAGGCCTCGCGCATGTCCGTGCAGAGTGCGGCCGCGTCGCGCGACTCCCGGGCGCTGAACCCGAGCTGTCGGAGGCAGGGGACGACCTCCAGCACGTGCTCCTGCTCGGCGACGGCGGCCCGCGCGCGGGCCGCCACGAGTTCCTCCTGACGCACCCTCGCCGCGCGCTTCTTCGCCTCGGCCCGCGCCTCGGTTGCCGCAGTTCGCTTGTGGCGCATGAACTCCGCGCCAAACGTCCGCTCGGCCTCGTACTGGTTGTGGACCCGGCAGAGCACCCGGATCCCCGCCACCGTGGCTTCGCCGCCGAGGGCGAACTCCTCGACGTGATCGAACTCGAGACGTGTGCGCGCCTCGCACCGATGCCCGGCCTCGCTGACGAAGGTGCACTGTTATGGGCAGCAGCCCATTATGCGCAGCAGGTCAGGGAACTTGGATGATTCCCTGAATTCTCTCTGCCCTTCCTTCACATAAGAATCGAGGCTTTCGTCGCCGCCGTTGTCGCAAACGGACAAGTTGAAGGCTCAGGGAGGAACGAACGTGTGAGGTGCTCAACGACGGACGGGGCCACGGCAGGTGCCTCCAGGAACCGGAGGAACTCGCACGAGACCGTGCGG
>CAYONG010000291.1:0-1808 GCA_964405235.1 uncultured bacterium
CAACCGCAGGCGCGGCAAATTGTCAAGCCCGGAGCGTCCCCCTTATTACAGGATAGGCAGCGAGTGGACTCAACGGGGGGCCATAACGGCGGGGGAGTCGCGCCTATTCCCAGGGCGTGCTCTTGGGGCGACGGCTTCAGAGTCTGTCTCACAAGTCGCCGAGTGCGCATAACGGCACGGCGTGTGGTGCGTTGGCGCATGAGCCGCCCCCTCGTCGTTGATCGCCACCAAGCGCACCTCTTTCCGCCCACGCTCGACGAACTCGTGCCCGCGGACCATCCCATTCGCTTCCTCGCGGACGTCGTCGCCGAGCTCCCGCTCGCCCAACTCGGCCTGGTCGCCGACTACGAGACCGGCGATGTCGGCCGGCCGCACTACCCGACCGCCGTCCTGCTCGTCGCGTGGCTTTACGGCTACAGCGAGCGCTGCTCCAGCAGCCGCCGCCTCGAGTGGGCCTGCCACAACCTCCTGGCGCTGCGTTGGCTGTTGGGCGACCAACTCCCCGATCACAACACGCTCTGGCGCTTCTGGAGCCAGCACCGCGGCCAGCTGCACACGCTCTTCGGCGAGGTCCTGCAGGTGGCGCTCAACCTGGGAGCGGTCGACTTCGTGCTGCACGCCATCGATGGAACGAAGTTGCGCGCCGATGTCTGCACGGACCGCGTCCTGCGCCCCGACGCGCTGGCGGCGGCCCTCGCGGCCCTCGAGACCGCGATCGCCGCAGCCGGCCCCGAGGAACCGGGCAGCGCCCTGCCCCCCGCGCTCACCGATGCGCTCGCGCGCCGGGCCGCGATCGCCGCGCAACTCGCGCAGCTCGCGGCGAGCGGGGCCACCCATCTGTTCGCGTCCGATCCGGACGCGCGCCTGCGCAAGCGCCCCGAGGGCGGGTTCGCGCCGGCCTACAACGCGCAGGTGGTGGTCGATGGGCACAGTCGGCTGATCGTCGCGGCCGAGGTCGTGTTGGACGCGACCGATGCGCCCGCGCTCGCGCCGCTGCTCGCGCAGGTCGAGGCGACCTGTGGGCAGGTGGCCGTGACGACCGTCGCCGATGGGGGCTATCACGACGGGAGTGCGCTGCAAGCGGTGGCGGACGCGGGCTACGGGGTGCTTGTCGCGCGCAGCGCCGAGGAGACGAAGGCGACGGGGAACCCCTACCACGCCCACCAGTTCGCCTACGACGCGGCGACGGATACCTACACCTGTCCCGCGGGCGAAGCGCTGGTCTTTCAGCGGGACTCCGCGGCGCGCCATGCGCCCGAGCGACGCGAGCGGGTCTATCGCGGCACGGCCTGCGCGAGCTGCGCGCTCAAAGGCCAGTGCGAGCCGCGCCCTGGCCCCCGCGAACTCGTGCGGCGGCCGGGGGCCGAGGCGGTGGCGGTGAACCGCGCGGCGCGCGGGACACCGGAGGGGCAGGCGCTCGGGCGGCGGCGCAAGGCGATCGTGGAGCGGGTGTTCGCGCAGATCAAATATCACGGCGGGATCCAGCGCGTGCGGCATCGGGGACTCGCCAAGGTGCAAGCGGAGTGGGCGTTCCGCTGCCTGGTCTACAACCTCGCGGTGCTGCGGACGCAGGGATGGCCGGTGGCGGCGCGGCCGTGAGGGGGGCGCGCGCGCCTCGGCCCCAACACAGCGGACGTTGTGAGACAGACTCTAAAGCCAGCGATCCCAGGGAGTTCTTCACTCTCGACCAGCGGACGATTGCTGCTTGTACCGCGAGCCTCCGTGCTCGCCCGACGACGGCTGAAGCCATCGCTCCCAGTTCCCGCTCTTACACCGTCGTAGGAAACAGACCCCCCTCTAACGAGTGA
>CAYONG010000292.1:0-6736 GCA_964405235.1 uncultured bacterium
GTGCACGAGCATCGTCGGGCCCCTCGCCAGGGCGCTGCGAAACTAGCGTCACTCCGCAGCGCCTCCCCAAAACGGGCTCCGGCGCGTTCCCGCAACTATTTGGCCATAGTCCGGGGCGACGACTTCCGAAACGGCTGCCGCCGGCCTCCGCCGCTTCCGCACCTCTCCCCGCCGGTGCTAGTATCGCCGCGCTCGATCCCGCCTGCCGAGTCGGCCACGGAGTCCCACGCCGCCGAGATGGATCTATCCACCGTCATCGTCAACTACAGGTCCCGTAGAGCACTGCTCGATTGCCTCGCCTCGCTGGAGATGGACGCCGCGGGGTACGAGCACGAGATCGTCGTGGTCGACAACGATCGGGCCGATGGCACGCTCGAGGAGGTCGCGCGCCGGTTCCCGAAGGTGCGCGGCATTGCCAATGCGGAGAACGTCGGCTTCGCCCGCGCCGTCAACCAGGGTATCGCCGCAACCACCGGCGAGTTCCTGATGACCCTGAACCCCGACTGCTTCATCGAGCGTGGCTCTCTCGCGGCCTTGATCAACCACCTGCGCGCCAAGCCGCGCACGGGGGTGGTCGGACCCCGGATGATCGGCCGCGACGGGAAGCTCCAATATTCGGCGCGCTCCTTCCCGGACCCCTTCACCTTCCTCTTCAACCGCTACTCGCTGCTCACGCGGCTCTTCCCCGGCAACCGATTCTCGCGCCGCTACCTGCTCTCGGACTGGGATCATGTGTCGGTGCGCGCGGTGGACTGGCTCTCGGGCGCGTGCCTCATGGTGCGACGGGCCGCCATCGATCAGGTGGGACCGATGGACGAGACCTACTTCATGTTCAACGAGGACGTGGACTGGTGCCGCCGGATGAAGCAGGGCGGCTGGGAGGTGGTGTACGTGCCGGAGGCCCTGATGCACCACGACATCGGCGCGAGCCGGAAGAAGGTGGCTGCCAAGGTCATCGTCGAACGTCACCGCGGCATGATCCACTACTTCCACAAGTACCACCCGGCGAATCCCATCGTAGCCTTCCTCGTCGACAACATCATCCGCTTGCGCGCGGGCCTCATGCTCGCCGCCAACGCGATCAAGCCGCGATAAGCCTGGGAATGCGCGTCCCGTATTCTCTCATCCTCGCGCTGGCAGCCCTCGCGGTGACGCTGCTCGCGACCCCGCTCGTCATCCGCCTCGCGCGCCGGACCGGCGCCATCGACCGGCCGGGGCCGCGGCGGATCCACGCCAAACCGGTGCCGACGATGGGCGGCCTCGCGCTGGCGTTAGCCGTGCTTGGAGTCGCGTGGGCCGCGCGCGCGTTTCCCGGCCCCGCGAAGCTGCTCGAGCTCAGGCCCCTGCTCGGCCTGACGCTCGCGGCCATCCCGATCCTGGCGCTGGGCGCGGTGGACGACGTGCGCGGCACGCGCCCGTGGGTCAAGCTCGCGATCCAGACAGGCGCGGCCCTGGTGCTGGTGCTTTTCGGCTACGGTGTGCCGCTCATCACCAACCCATTCGGCGGCTCGTTCACTTCGGGGCTGCTCGACGTTCCCCTCACCGTGGTGTGGGTGCTGATCGTCATCAACGCCATCAATCTCATCGACGGTCTGGACGGTCTCGCCTCGGGCGCTGTGCTGATCGCCTCGATGTCGCTCTGGTGGGTGGCGCGCTCGCATGGTGACTTCCACGTGATGTTCGTCTCCTCGCTGACGGCGGGCGCCACCCTGGGGTTCCTGCGCTACAACTTCCCGCCCGCGCGCGTGTTCATGGGCGATACCGGCAGCAATTTCTTAGGGCTCGTGCTGGCCGCGGCCTCTTTGCTCGAGAACCGCAAGGGCACCGCCGCCGTCACGCTGCTGTTTCCGCTGGTCGCCATGGGGCTGCCGATCGCCGACGGCATGCTGGCCTTCGCACGACGGGCCGCCCGCGGCACCCCGGTGTTCCGCCCCGACTCCGAGCACATCCACCACCGGCTGCTCAGGCTCGGGCTCTCGCCGCGCAGCGCCCTGTTCGTGCTCTGGTATCTGTGCCTCTACCTCGGCGTGATGGCCGTGGTACTGGCGGCGCTGCCGCGAGAGTACGCATGGATGATGCTGGGCCTTCTGGCCCTGGGGCTGGTGTTCGCCTTCGAGGTTCTGGAGTTCATCGACCGCAAGCTCAGCGAGCGGCAAGGAGAGCCGCCCGACGACCCGCGGCGGTAGCCTCGCCGGGCGCGGGCCGAGCCAACGAAGCGACGCAGACCCCGGGGGACTCCCTCCCAGCCAACCCTTCCCGGTCACGGCCCGTCGGCCCCGGCCCGCGCCCCCGGCAGTCCCCTCGACCGCCGATGATCGCGAGCGAAGTCGCTCACGCCCCGGGTTCCTTGCAGCCCCCGTGCCTCGACGGCGCGGTAGCGTGGGGATTGGGGGACCGGGGTTTGAGCGCCGTCGGGGGGGACCGGAGCGTCGCGGCGTCGCCTACGATGTGGACAGAGGCGTCGCCGGCGCGACGGGTCAGAATACTCGCGAAAAGCTGAGCTTGGCGCTCAGTACCGACGAACTGGCTTTGGAGTTGGGAAAGGTGGGATTGATGCTGCGCGTGTCCTGCTCCATCATCCACCGGACGTCGAAGCCGATCAGGCCTCCAGCGGACAGCACCGAGTTGGCGCCGGTCGCGAGGTAAAGACCCTGCCGGAAGCCCGACAGGTCGGCGCTGGTGCGGTAGATCTTGTGGTAGATGGCGCCCCAGCCCACCCCCACGTAGGGTCGCATCTGCGTGCTCCACTGGAAATGTCTGGTGAAGTCGGTCGTGATCGGCACCTCGATCTGGGCCGCGGTGCCGTAGCGCCCAAGCAGGTCGTGCCCCACCGACGCGCTCCACGCCACATTGTGGGCGAGGAACCACGTGTAGCCGAAGCCGTAGCCGACCGAGCCGCCGGGAGCGAGGCGCGCGCCCGACTTGACGAAGCCGGCCCGGACCGACACCCAGTGCCGACCGTCGTCCCAATGGTCGTCGGCGGCGCGGGCCGGGACCGGAGCCAGGGCCAGCATCGCCGCGATACCGACGAGGCCTGCCAGAGCCCCGTTCATCCCAGCGCTACGACGACGTGCCATCGATTCCATCACGAGTCCACTCCCCCACATGCGTCGTTGCTCCGGTCATGAGCCCCACACCGGAAGGCGCGGGCAATCAAGGCCGGGTAGCCTAACAAAAGGCTCCGCCGGCCGACAAGCACCAACACGCCGGCCTGCGCCGGCCCCAGGTGGTGGCACCCACAATTCCCACTTCCCGCCGGCCTCCCGCTTCGTTAGTTTGCTCCCCATGCCCCACGAGGCCCGACCCCGATGAGTCCCGCCCGCGCCCCGCGCGCCGCCGTCATCCGCTACCGCCCGGCACGGCGCACCGACGTCGAGACCCTCGCCGACCTCGGCGCCCGCGCCTATCGCGTCTCGAGCATCGAGAAGCGGCGGGAGTTCTACACCGACCACCCGCGCTTCACGCTGCGCGACGTGCGGGTCGCCGAACTGGAAGGGGAGGTCGTCGCCTCGCTGGTGCTCTACCCGCTCGCCGCCTGGGTGCGCGGCCAGGTGGTGCCGGTCACCGGCGTGGGCTCGGTCGCGGTCTCCCCCGAGCACCGCCGCCGCGGGGTGGGCGAGGCGCTCATGAAGTCGGCACTGCGCGAGATGCGCCAGCGCGGCAGCCACCTGTCGGTGCTCTACGCGTTCAAGGGCGCCTACTACCGCAAGCTTGGCTACGGGGTCGCCGAGGTCGTCCACCAGCTGGCGATCTCGGCCGGCAACCTGCCGGCCTCCGACGAGGCACGGCGGGTGAGGCGGATGATGTTCCCGGACCGCCCGGCCGTGCAGTCGCTCTACGAGCGCGTGGCGTCCGAAGGGCACTTCGCGCTTTCGCGCCGCCCGGAATGGTGGACGCAGCGGCTGTGGACCTACCCGGGCGACTGGGTGGTCTACGAGGGTCGGCGCCGCGGGCAGATCGAGGGCTACCTCTATTACGAGGTCGAGACCTCGCGCGGTCCGTTCAAGCTGGCGGTGACGCTGGGCGAGTTCGTGGCCGCGACGCCCGAGGCCCATCGTGGTCTGGTCGGCCACCTCGCCTCTCTCGCCGACCAGGTCGAGGAGATCCACTACGCGGCCCCCGCGGACAACGCGTGGCTCGCGCTCTTGAAGACCGCGCAGAACCTGCGCCCCGGGGCCGAGATCGCCGCGTTTCTCGACACCGGCGGGGTGGCGACCGGCGCGATGTTCCGCATCACCGACGTCAAGGCCGCGCTCGAGATGCTGCCCATCCCGCCCTCGGCGCGCGGCGAGCTGGCGATCGAGGTCGACGACCCGGTGTTGACGCAGAACGCGCGCACCTACCGGGTGAGCGCGCGCGACGGACGCCTGCGGGTCGTCCCCTACCGGGGGCTGCGCGCGCCGCGTCTGCGCACGCCGGTGGATGTGCTGGCCCAGCTCTACTCCGGTGCGCTCTCGCCGCTGCGGGCCGCCGAGGCCGGGCTCGCCGGATCCAGCCAGGGCGCGGCCGAGATCGCCGAGGGCTGGTTCCACGCGCGGCCCGCGTTCCTCTATTCGTTCAATCTCTTCTAGCCCGGGCCGGTCGCGGCCCTCGGCCTCTCGACCCCGATCGCGGAGCGCTGCGTGCCCAAACCCGATTTCACCGTCGTCCACGAGATCGTCCCGCGTTTCCGCGACACCGACGCGATGGGGCACATTAACAACGCCGTGTACGTCACCTACCTCGAGGTCGCGCGCCAGGTCTACTGGGCGCGGCTCGACGAGCATTCGGACTACCGCCGTGTGCCGTTTATCCTCGCCCACGTGGACATCGATTTCCGGTCTGAGGCACTGGTGAGCGAGGTGCTGGAGGCGGGCATCCGGCTGGCCTGGATCGGGGGCAAGTCGTTCTCGTTCATCTACCGCATCTGGGAGAAGAACAGCGGGCGCACCGTGGTCGAGGCCTCGACGGTGCAGGTTTGCTACGACTACGCGGCCAAGCAGACGCTGCCGATGCCGGAAGCGCTCAGGCGCTCGCTCGAGTCGTTCGAGGGGCGGGCGGTGCCGGGGAAGCCGTGAGCGCGGCGCCTGGCGCGAGCAGCGGAGCGCCGCCGATGCTCGACCTCGCCGACTTCATCCGTGCGCAGGGGATCGTGGCGGAGATGATCGCGCCCGGCGTTCCGATGCCCACGGTGGACGCCGCGGCCTTGGCGCTCAATGTGCCGCCCGAGCGCATCTTCAAGTCCATCCTGTTCCAGGCAGGGGACGGCGCTTGCGCGATGGCGATCGCGTGCGGCAAAGGGCGGGTGGACGCGAGCAAGCTCGAGGCGCTCACCGGCCTCTCGCGGCTCAGGCTCGCGAGCCCCGAGGTGGCGCTTGCCGTCACCGGCTACCCGGCGGGCGGCACGCCACCGGTCGGACACCGCGAGCGCTTCCCGGTGGTGGTGGACACGCGCGTCGCCGCTCAGCCCTGGGGCTGGGCCGGCGGCGGTCGCAAGGAGTTGATGGTTCGCATCGCCTCGGCCGACATCGTGCGGCTCACCGGGGCCCAGGTCGCAGAGGTGGTCGCGGAGGTCGTGGCCGGCTAGGTGGAGCGCGGCGCCGGCGGGCGCGGCGCGGACTCGGCACCCTGCGTCGCTAGACCGCTTCCGGTTCCGTCGGCGGCTCCTCGCCCTCGATCTCGCCTTCGACCATCGACTCCAGCTCCATATCGGAGTCCGCCCCCTCGGGCTGATCGAGGCCGTTCGCCTTCGCGTGCTTGCGCGCTCGGCGCATCTCGCGCTTCTCGGTGGCGCGCGCGAGCCGCGCCTGCTCCTTCTGTCGTTTCAGGAATGAGGGTCGCTTACTCCCTGCCATGTGTGGCTCCTCTCTCGCGCGCCCGCCCCGTGGCAGGTCGCGCCGGTGGTCTTCCTTCGGATCGAATGTCGTCAGGGCCTGGGCCTGGGTTCGGCATTCCGCCGGCCGACCCTGTTGCGGCCGCTATCTTAGACCATCTCCTTCAGCTTCAAAGTCACCTTGCGCATCCTGCCGTCGCGCAGGATCTTGAGTGCGTGCTTTTCCCCGACCGCGCCGTTCTCGAACATCTCGGTGACCGAGTCCTGGCTGAAGTCCAGGATCGGCTTGCCGTCCAGGGTCACGACCTGGTCACCCTCCTTGATGCCGGCCGCCTCGGCCGCCGAGCCGGGCAGGACCTGCATCGCCTTGATCGTATCGTCGAAGCGGGCGAGTTGGACCCCGGCGCGGGAGAACCGGTCGGACTTGGAGAACCGCCTGCCGGGCTCGAGGTAGAGCATGCGGTGCTCGTAGTCGAACGTGCACTTGAACCGTTCGAAGATCTCATTGCCGATGTTGCCGGCGAAATCCTCGCTCGCGAGACCGCCGCGCTCGGCGCCCGACAGGACGACCAGCGGGTCCTTCCATGAATAGGGACCGATCTCCATCGACTTCATCCGGCCGATGTGGCTGGTGAAGGTGCCGCCGAATCCGCCGCCCATGACGGCGACCGTCTTGCCCAGCTTCTCGCGCAGGCCGTGCTTCTTCACGTAAGGGCTGTGCAGGTCCACGGTCGAGCCGCTGCCCACGTCGAGCCGGAACTGCCCTTCGTACTCCCCGTCGATCTTCGCCTTCACCACCGGGATGCTGCCGGAGAGCGTGATCGGTACACCGGTCCCCTTGCCCGAGTAGGCGAACGTCTTCGGATCGTGGAGCGTGAGCGTGCCGTTGTCGTAGTCGATCTCGATCACGAACCGGCTGATGAA
>CAYONG010000293.1:0-2732 GCA_964405235.1 uncultured bacterium
GACGACGCCTCACGACCAACAAGCACAGGCGGGCCGTTGTGGCACGCCGTCAACCTTCCGAACCGCCGGATGCGGACCCGCATGTCCGGCGGTGTGGGAGGGGGATAGCGGGGGAACCCGCTACCCCCTATCCCGATTTCGTTCGGCCGGCAGGATGCGAGGCGATCGTGGGCGGCATCGTGCTTTGGCTGGTGCAGGTGGTGGCGTTTGCCGTGCCGGTCGACACGCTGGGTGGAGCGGTGGTCGTCCCGCCCGATGCCGTGGTCATCGCTCCGCGCGTGGTGCGTCAGTTCCCGGCCGTCGAGGTGCGCGCGCTCTTCCACGACGCGCGCTCCAGTCAGACCGTGCGCGAGATCCCTGCCGCTGCGTTGCGCGACTACCCGGCGGATGGCCTTGCCGATCTCGTGGCGCTCCAGCCCGGTGTGGTCGCGCAGGGAGAGGAACTGCACGTTCGGGGCGGGCGCGCGGGCGAGACGCGAGTGATCCTCGACGGTGTCACGCTCAACGAGCCGTCACGCCACCGGCCGATGGAGGTGCCGCTCCTCGCGCTTCGCAGCGTCGAGCTGGTGAGCGGCGCCCCCGAATCGCGACACGCGGGGGCGCTCGCCGGCGTGCTCGAGCTCCACACCGTGGATCCCGGGAAGCGTCTCTCGGGCGAATGGCGTTGGCAGAGTGACGGTGGGCTGGACACGCGCTTCGACCGGGTGAGTGGACGGGTGAGCGCGCCGCTCCGGATGCTGGGCCTGGGCGTGGTCGCGGCGGGCGATGCCCTGCTGGACGACACCGCGCTGCCCGCGCTGCGCTCGGCAGGCCGCGATCGGATCGCAGGGCTGTCGTTCGGCTGGCGCGCGGAGAACCGGATGCTCGGCTACCTCAAGCTGGCGCCGATCGAAGGGCCACGGCGATACGCGGCGCAGGTGCTTGCGAGCCGGGCCGTGCGCCGGCCGTACGACCCCGCCTGGTCGCTCGACGGCTGGTCCGGATTCAACGCGTTCGGGCTCCCAGTGTTCAGTCCGACACCGCTCCCCGGCTACGTGCGCTACCGCGCGGCGGACCACAAGGCGATCACCGACGAGCGCAGGCTCGCGACGCTGCTCTCGGCCTCGGGGACGCGCGGGTCGCGACGGGGGACGGTGACGCTCGGCTGGCTGCGCACCCGATCCGCGACCACGGTCGGGGGAGGGCACGCGATCCCCGACGCGCCGCAGGTCACCGCGTTCGACAGCGACTTCTCGGGCGATCCTTTCCACGTCATCGGCGGCGACGATCCGCTCTACCGAATCAGCGGCAGTGACATGGTATCGCTGCGCGGCGACGCAGAGATCGAGACCCGTGGCGGCGCCGCGATCCGGGTGGGGCTGGGGACCAGCTCCGAGTCCGTGTGGCTGGACGAGCTCGATGCCACGCTGCTCTACGTCGCGGGCAATCCGATCGATTCGGTCCGCACCTACCACGTCCGTGCCCCGGGCGGGTTCGCCTACGCCCAGGGGCGCTGGCAATCGGGTGGACTGGTGCTGAACGCAGGACTGCGCGCGGAATATTTCACCGCGGGCCCGCAGGCCGAACACCAGACGCTGCCCGCAAGCGCGGCCGGGCGACTTTCGCTCCTGCCGCGGGTCGGGCTCGCCCATCCGCTCTCGGCCCGCGACGTGTTCTCGATGTCGTACACGCGCTCGAGCCAGACCCCGGCTCGGGACCTCCTCTACGACCGTCGGCTCGCCATCACCAATCGCCAGCCGCTCGGGAATCCCGCGCTCCGACCCGCCCGGCTGATCTCGTACGAGGCGGCACTGAAGCATCTGTTCGGCCCCGCGTGGGCCCTTCAGACCTCGTTCTTCTATCGCGACGCCGCGTACATCGCCGGGGCGCGCGACTATCGCACCCCGGGCGGACCGGTGGACCTGCGCTACACCGACGAGGACGTGGCGTCGTCGGCGGGTTTCGAGCTGAGCCTGGTGCGCGACGGTGGGCAGGGCCGCCGGATCGAGGCGCACTACACCTTCATGCACGCCTGGGGCTTCGAGTCGCGCCCGGAAGGCGACCCCTACGGTCCGGTGCGCGACGTGAGCACCGCGCCGATTGCGGAACTGCCGCTGTCGTGGGACCGCCGCCACTCGCTGGTCGTGAGTGGCCTGTGGCGATGGGGGACGCGCGTGTCCCTCGCGTGGTCCAGCACCCTGGGCTCGCCGCTGCCGTGGACCCCCAAGCCGCGCCGGCAGCAACCGGCCGACGTGACGAAGGTCAACAGCCGGCGCCTGGGCTGGAGCGGGATCACGAACCTCGGCGTGACCTGGTCGCCGCCCTATATGCTGGGGCTCGCATTCGGTCTCGAGGGGCGCAATCTCCTCAACGACCGGAGCGAGCGGGCGGTGACCGTGGACGGCTACCCCAACCCGGTGATCAACACCTATTTCGACGACTACGGCGCCTATCGGACCGAGACCGGACTCGGTGGCGGCGCCTACTGGACCAACGGTGGCGGGGCCGGGCACTGGGTCCCGGTCAACGACGCGCGGCTGTTCAACCCGCCACGGACCGTGCGGGCGAGCGTGGGCCGTCGGTGGTGAGGGGGGCGCCCCCGAGGGCCGATGAGCGCTAAATGGCTTCGCATGATTCGGCCAAGGACCCGAGGCTGCGGTTCGGGGGGCGCCCGACGAGCGGGGCCGCGAAGCGGGGTCCCCGCGACGGAGGGCGGCCCCCCGAACTGCAGCCGAACATTGCCGAATCATGCG
>CAYONG010000294.1:0-5990 GCA_964405235.1 uncultured bacterium
GACCCCCTAGAGCATCGCTCGTGCCAGGGGCGTCCTTGCGTCGGCCTTCGCGCCTCCTGCCGCCAGGGCAACACGTTAGCACCATCCCCCGCAGGGCACACCCTGCAACTCGATGATCGAGACGTGCTGACCTCCGCAGCCAGTGCGGATGTCGGGTGCGGTTCCTGGGGTCCGGGTGGGCCGCCCTGGTCACCACAGGCGCATTTCGAGATTCCGGAGCAGGGGGGCGAGGAGCAGCGCCACGGCCTGGCGCCGCCCGACGGAGACTTTCGCCACCCCGGTCATGCCGGGACGCAGGGTGCGTTCCAGATTGTCGACCTCGGCCCGCACCGTAAACCATGACCGCCCGCGCGCGTCGGCATGGCCACGCCACCCGATCTCGGTCACCCGGCCCCGAAAGGTGTGCGTGGGATAGCTCATGACCTTGACCACGACGGCCTGACCTTGCCGCACCCGGCCGATCCTGTCCTCGGACACGTCGAAGTCCACCGCCACCTGGTGGAGCGCCGCGACGGTGCAGAAACTCTCACCCGCCTCAAGATGCTGACCGACGCGCTGGGCAAGATCCAGTTCCAGGATCTGCCCGCTGAAGGGAGCGGTGAGGACCCGACCGCGCGCCCGGCGCTGCTCGACGGCCAGCGTCCCTTCGAGACCGACGATCCTGATCTCATTGGTCCGCCAGCCCGCGACGTCGCCCCCCAGCCGAGCCGCGGCCATGTCGCGACGGGCGCCTTCGATCTGTGCCTTGAGCTCGGCGAGCCGGCCGGACAGATCGAGATCCTCGACCACGGCCAGCTTCTGGCCGCGCCGGACCTCCTCGCCGCCGGTGACGGAGACGCTGTTGACCACGCCCTCGGTCAGCGCGCGGACGCCCTGAAATCGCAACGGCCGGACCTCGGCAGCGCCGCCGGCCCGCTCGGGTGTGATCGGGAGCAGCAACGCGACCAGGGTCGCGCCGGCCACCAGCGCCGCCACGACGCGTCCCCGGCTGGTGAGCGCGCCAAACCACGAGCGCATCCGCGTGACCGGGAGCGATACGCCGCGCAGCGGGATCTCGGAATAGAGCGTGGCGTTGCGGATGGCCACCGTCGTCTGGGCGGCGAGGATGCTCAAGGTGTCACCCTCGGCCGGGTCGACGTCCCATGTCTCCTGGCGAGACTCGAGGCACAGGAAGCCCAGCAGGCCCTGGTCGTCCTGGAGCGGCAGCGCCATGAAGCTGCGCATCTGCTGGGCGGAGAAATACTCCTCGAACACCTCGTGCCCGGCCGGCGGCGGCTCCACATCGACGCCGAGGTCCCCGGCACCGATGTGGAGCCGCCGCCGGTTCGCCCGCAGGTACTCGAGCGGCGTCGACAGCTTGAAGATCTCGACCTGGTCGGGATCGAGGCGTGTCATGCCCGAGACCGCTCGCAGCACCAGCCTGTTGCCTTTCGCCAGCGCAATCTCGGCCCGATCGTTGGACACGACGGCGGCGACGGTGTTCACCACCGAGCGCAGCACGGCATCCAGGTCGAGGGTCGAGGTGATCTCTCGGCTCACTTTGAGCAGGGCGTCCAACTCCTCGAGGCGTTCTTGGTCGCGCTCGAGCAGGGTGCAGCGGTGAAGGGTGAGCGCGAACTGCCGGAGGAGATAACGGATGAAGACCAGATCCTCGTTCTGGTAGACGGCGCCACCGGCCCGTTCGCCCAGGGCCATGACGGCCGCCGCTTCGCCCGCGAGGCCGACCGGGATGTAGACGCCGAAGGAGGGCATTGCGTCGCCATCCGCTTCCTCGTTCTCTCCCTCGATTTCCGCCTCCTCGCCCGCCGCCTCCTTCGCGCCTTCGGCCCCTTCGCCCGATGCGTCTTCTGCTTCGTCCTCCTCGTCCACTTCCGCTTCGCCCATCTCCTGCCCGGCCTCCGCCTCGGCCGCCACGATCGACTCGCGGACGTCGTCCGCGACCAGGTGAGGCTCGACCACGTGGATCTCGCTCGTGTCGACGGCGGCCTGGCAGGCCTCGATGTCCGCGTCGTTCCCGGCGAGCGCCTCCTGCTCCTCCTCGCGAAGGCCGAACGTGGCGCCGACCGAAAAACCGTCCCCCTCGGCCAGGAACATCGCCGCGCGCCGCACCTCCATGCCGCGGGCCGCGGTCTTCAGGAAGCGCTCGGAGATCGTGATGCGATCGTCGCCGGAGAGCGCGGCCTCGGCGGTCTCGCTCGCCAGGAGCAGGCGGCTCGTGATCGCGGCCATGTGCTCGTAGGCGAGCCGCAGTTCGCGCTTCAACTCCTGCTCGCGGGTGGTTTCGGTCACGGGAGGATCGTTCGGGCTCATCGTCAGACCCAGAGGTCCAGGCGCACGAAACGAGCGAGGATGCGATAGAGGTGGGCGACCGGTGTCCTCGCGGGCGTCGCGACCCATGCCTTGCCGGTGAGTCCGGCGCGGGCATCATCCGGTCGTTCCTCCAGGGCGATCCGGACCCGGTAGCGGCGGACTCCCCAAGCGAGATCGGCGGCTGGCTGGATGGCGCTGACACGTCCGTGCAGAACTTCGCCGGGGCGCGAGAACAGGCGGATGCGCGCCGACGCTCCCACGTGGACGTCCTCGAGGTCGAACTCCCAGAGCCTGGCGGTGGCCCACACCCGGGAGAAGTCGCCGACCACGCACACGGTGTCCCCCGCCTCGAATTGCTCGCCCAGGCGTCCGGGCATCGATGCCGTCAGGACGCGGCCGGGGAAGGGGGCGCGCAACTCGGCGCGCCGAACCCTCCGATCGAGCAGCCGCGAGCGCTGACGCGCGGCGGCAACGCCGGCCTGGGCGATCACCGCGTCGTTCGCGGCGCCGGAGTGCCGGGCGACCGCCCCGCTGATGCGCAGGGCTCCTGCGGCGGCCGCGGCCTCGCCACGTTGCGCGGCGGCCAGGTCGGAGTCCAGCACCGCGAGCAATTGGCCGGCCGCGACCATCTGGCCGGCGCTCCAGTCTGCCTGTTTGAGACGCAGATCCTCGGGGGCCACGAGCGCCGCCTCCCGCGCCGGCTCCACCGATACCCGGAAGTCGCGGCGGCCGGGCACGGGGAGCAGCAGGAGGAGTCCCAGCAGCAGGGCGGCCCCGGCGAGAATGGGAAGCTGCTGGCGCCGGATCAGCCCGCGGTGGTTTAGGGCCCACCCACGCGTCGTTTGGACCAGCTGGTTTCCCAGCCCCCAGAGCAGGAAGCACATAAGCGCGGCGGCGACGACCGCCCCGATGAACGCAAAGGATCGGAGCAGCAGAGCGCGGATGAACGTGAACGCAACCAGGGTGAAGAAGACGGAGAACACGAGCGAGAGCATGCCGTAGAGGACCAGCACGCGCTTGCGCCGCCGCCCCTCGACTGGGCACGGTTCATCCCGCATCCGCAGGACGTGCCGCTTGAAGAGGTACCCCAGGTACTCAAAGGCGTCTTCCTGGAGATTCGCCATATCCAGCATGTCGGCCAGCACGAAGTAGCCGTCGAGCTTGATGAGCGGGTTGTAGTTGAAGAGCATCCCTCTCACACTCGAGTAGAGCATCAGGTTGTAGGCCAGTTGGTTCACGACCATGTCCGCCGGCGTCGCCCACCAGACCAGCGTCGCGAACGCCGCCCCGTACAGTTCGGTGTACGTGCCCGCGAGCGATACGTAGGCGCGGTGCTTCCGGCTCGGGAACAGGTGCGAGTCGCTGGTGTCGCAGTACATGGCCGGCATGACGACCATGGCCATGAACCCCATCTTCTCCACCTTGCCGCCGAAATGCTTGACCGCGTAGCCGTGCCCCAGCTCATGAATGGTGGTGGATAGGATGATCGTGACCCACATCAGGAAGGCCGTGAGCGGATCCAGGCCACCCCCGAAGAGCGAGGCCGCCCGGCCGCTGACGTGGTCGCGATTGACGACCACGATGTAGAGCGCCAACAGAAATACAGCGAACCCAAGGAAGACGAAGAACCGGGAGAAGAACCAGCCCACGTAGGGGTAGGTGCGGGTCAGGAATCGGTCCGGGTTCACGGTCCCGAGTGGGATCGCGAAGATGTTCCGGAACGTGGCGGCGTTGATCTGGGTGCGCTCTTCGTGGGCGCGAGCGCGCAGCAGGGCGTTGCGCTGGAAGGGATCCTCGAGAAACTTGTACTTCTCGAGATCCGCGATCACGTCTGCGATGTAGTCGATATCGAACTCGAGGCTCGGCCAGGCCGTGCGCGCCCAGGCCAGCAGCTCGTCCCGCGAGGTCTGCCCGTCGAGCCGGAGCGCGAGCGTGCCGCTGATCTCATCGATCTTCACGTACTCCTGCGAAATCTCGTCCTTGAAGATGTAGGAATCCGTGCCCTCCGAGAAGAATCGGCGCCAGGTCAGGTCCGGGCGGAGCCTGGGGTGTCTCGGAGTGGGCATGCCTACCTGCGCTTGGCCGTGACCGGGTCGAAGACGACGCGCGCCGACACACCCCCGTGCAGCCCGCCGGAGCGGTTGTCGATGTCGATGACCACCCGAAAGGTCCCACTGGCCGAGTCCACCAGCGGGTTGACGCGGGTCACGCTTGCCATCCTCGGCGGGCTGCCCGCCGCCGGGAGAATCCGGACCCGCTGGCCGGCACGCACCGTGCCGAGACGGGACTCCGGCAGCAGCAGCTCCGCACGCAGCGTGTCGGGGTCACCGATGCGGAACAGCAGGTCGCCCTGCTTGACCATCTGGCCCATCTGGACGCGCCGCAGCTCGATCACGCCCGCGATCGGCGTGCGCACCGCGCAGCGCTCCCACTCGATGTCCGCGCGCTCGCGTTGCGCCTCGGCGATCTGCCAGTCCGATCGCGCCGCAATGAACTGCTCCTCGGCGATCAGCTTCTGTTCGTAGAGCCGCCGGGCGCGCTGCCAGGCGGACTCGGCGCGGGCGACTTCGGCCTTGCGCACTTCGAGCGTGGCGCGGCGCTCGCGATCGTCGAGCTGGGCGAGGCGGGTGCCGGCGGCCACCCGGCGACCCTCCTCGAAATAGACTCCGACCACCTCGCCATCCAGCCGGGCGATGATCTGCACGTCGCGCAGCGGCGCGAGTGCCGTCTCGAACGTGTCGGCGGCGGCCGATCCGACGTCGGCGAGCGAGTCGAGTGTCGAGAGGGCATCCCCGGCGGGCTCGACGACGGAGGGTGCGGCCTCCACAGCGGCACCGCCGGCCGGGCGGCTTTGGGGGGCGCAACCCCCGACCGGGAGAACACATGCGACGGCGTAAGCGAGCACCCAGATGCCCGCCCGAAAACGGCGCGAGGCCACGACACCCCCTTGTCCGCACGAGGCAGCATGCGGTCGGCCCGGAGTATCCGTCGGCGGGAGACGCCGCGGACGGCGGTCGGACGTCAACTATCCGCCCGGCCCTTGGGGCAGGTCAACTGATGCAGGTGACCCTCTCGGGCCCAGGGTTGACGCGCAGCATGGGGTTCCCGCGCCGTGCGCCCCATGATCGCGCAGCCGCCACGCCTGAGACCACCCGGTACTCCCAAGCGCGAACGGGCTTCCGCTGGGCGCTCGTGACGGGCCTGGGCGCCGCCACCATCGCTTCCGGTCCCGCGACGGCCGCCACCCTCACCGGCGTCCTCGTGCTCCAGGAGCGCGGGCAGCCGGCGGTCGACCTGGCCGGCGCGATGGTCTATTTCACCCCCGAAGCCGGCGTGCATGCCCCTGCGCCTCCAGTTGCGGCGGAGATCGTCGTGCGCGACAGGAGATTCGGCCCGCGCACCATCGCCGTGCCGGTCGGCAGCCAGTGCTTATGAGCAGCTGCTCATAAGCACTGTTATGGGCAGCAGCCCATTATGCGCAGCAGGTCAGGGAACTTGGATGATTCCCTGAATTCTCTCTGCCCTTCCTTCACATAAGGATCGAGGCTTTCGTCGCCGCCGTTGTCGCAAACGGACAAGTTGAAGGCTCAGGGAGGAACGAACGTGTGAGGTGCTCAACGACGGACGGGGCCACGGCAGGTGCCTCCAGGAACCGGAGGAACTCGCACGAGACCGTGCGG
>CAYONG010000295.1:0-33273 GCA_964405235.1 uncultured bacterium
CAAAGTCCACTCCTGTCCCTTCCTGTCCCCTCCTGACCACAAGACGAAGCCCCGCTCGCGGCGGCAACCACAAGCGGGGCATTGCGTGACAATGACTTCGGTGGTCGGGCTCATTTTCGGCAGAACGTCTTAGGAAACCGCCGCTCTATCCGTCTGAGCTACGGGGCCTTGTACAGCGGCTACCCTACCGCCTCACGGTCACCATGAGGCATGTCGCCGGGATACTGGTCGTGCGCTTGTCCCCGCTCTGGTTCTGCGCGTTGAACAGGTCGTCCAGTTCGCGATGCAGTTCGTCCGCGCGGCCGTTCGCCTCGGCGGCAGCGTAGGCGTTCATGGTCGGGCCGTAGTAGTCGCGGAACCACGAGAGGTACTCCGAGGGCGGCACGGGGGCCGCGAAGACGAACGTGTCGCGCTCGCAAGCGATCCGCTCGGCGGGGATACCCGCCGCAGTCCAACGCTCGACCACCTTGTCCTCCATCCCCCACGTCATCGGGCTCACGAAGCCTTCGGGCGGCGGCGGCGAGTACGACGAACTGATCTTGAGGATCTGCGCTACCAGCGTCGGGTCGCCCGGGATCCAGTTTCCCATGACCATTCGTCCACCGGGCTTCGTGACGCGCACCATTTCCCTGGCGACGTCGAACGGCCGCGGCGCAAACATGGCACCGAAGATGGTCACGACGAGATCGAAGTTCGCGTCGCCCAGGCCGGTAAGCCCACAGGCGTCGCCTTCCTCGAAGCGCAGGTTCGTGAGGCCCGCTTCCTGCGCGAGGCGATTGCCGGCCGCGACGAGGTTGCTGGCGATGTCCACCCCGAGTACGTCGGCGCCGAGCCGGGCAGCGGGCAGGGCCGTCGTGCCGTCGCCGCAACCGAGATCGAGCACCTTCATCTCCTTCGAGATACCGAGCCGGCCGACCAGCGCTTCGCCGCTGGCCCGCATGCTCGAGGCGATGCGAGTGAAGTCGCCCTTCTCCCACAAGGCCTTGTTCGGATTCATGGACACTCTCTCTGTGAATGGAACGTAGTGAAGGCCGAGCAATCGTTGCAGCAGCCTACTGCAGGCCCAGGAGTCCTTCCAAGGAGTACCTCTCGCCGCCCGGCCGGGACTACTTCAGCACGACCGCCTTCATCACCCGGGTCCGGCTTCCCTGCGTGAGGCGCACGAGGTAGATGCCGGCCGGGAGATTCTCCCGCAGATCCACATGGTGTCGCCCGCTCCCCAACGCACCCACATCGCGCACCGCCATTCGACGGCCCGTGACATCGACCAACTCGAGCGACGCCCGCTCGCCGCTCCCCAGGCTCAGCTCCACCCGCAGCGGGCCCCGGGTTGGGTTGGGGTTCACGCAGTGGAGTGTGAGCTCGTAACGTGCGGCCTCAAGGCCGGAGGAGGCGATCGCCTCTACCGCAGGGTGCGCTGCCTCCTCGGCTTCGGGTGCGGCGGCCTGCGCGCTCACGGCGGTTCCGCTCGTGTATTCAATGTGCAGCAGCGGTCCGGTGCCGGCCTTCCCTTCGTAAGCGCGCGCCGTGCGGTGGCCGGCGCCGGTGACGATCAGAACGATCGCGTTGCCACTCGCCCATCCCGGGCGGCTCACGATCTCCTGGAGAATCCCGGTGAGATCCGGCGTGCGCTGATTGACGCCGGCTTCGCCCACCAGCGACCAGGCGACCAGGGACCAGCTCGCCGAGGTTGCGGTGCGCGGCCGGGTCGAGACGTTGCCGGTCGCAGCCGTGAACGTGGCCGGGTTGTCCGCCTCCTGGCCCTGGATGAGAAGCGTGGTCGCCTCGCTCTGGACCTCGTCCGCCGTGAACTGAACGTACGCCCGCGTCACCGTCGCACCGGTCGGGATGGTGACGGCGGTGAAGCGCAGGCCTACCCGCTGGTTGCTGCGGTCGTAGACCAGCTCGAGATCGGAGCTGTTCGTGGCCACCTTGCCGGTGGCGCTCTCTTCCGCGTCGTCACTGCCCGCCGCGATCCGGCGCTCGAGTGTCGCGGTCCCGGGCGGCGGTGCGTCCAGCACCGTGACCTCCACCGAGTCGTAAGCGCTCAGCGCCCCGTCGCCCACCGTGAGGCGGAGCAGGTAGGTCCCGGCGGTGGTGAAGGTGGCGCGCGTGTCGATCGCGGAAGCGTTCATGAACGTGACCGGCGCCGGCCCGCTCGCCGCGCTCCACGTGCCGGTGACCGAGCCGGGCGGGCTCGGCAGTCCGTCGTCGCTCACCGTGGCGTCGAGCAGCGCATCGGCGGGGAGCGCGATCGTTTGATTGGGCCCTGCGTCCAGCACGGGCGCGGTGTTGACGGGTGGCGGCGGGTCACCGTTCCCATATTCCACGTGGAGCAGCGCCGCCCCGGCGGCCTTGCCTTCGAACGCGCGGGCCGTGCGGTGACCCATGCCGGTGACGCTGATCTCGAGCGAGTTGCCGCTCGTCCAACCGGGCCGGCTCACGATCTCCTGGATGACCCGCGAGAGGTCCGGCGTGCGCTGGCCGAGCGCCACTTCGCCGACCAGGGTCCAGGCGGCCGGTGACCAGCTGACCGAGGCCGCGGTCCGCGGTCGGGTCGAGATATTGCCTGCGGTGCTGCTGAACGTGCCTGCGTCGTCCGCCGCCTGCCCGCGAAGGGTCAGCGTCGTCACCTCACTCTGCGCTTCGTCCGCCTCGAACTGGATGTAGGCGCCCGTGATGGTGGTTCCGGCAGGGATCGTCAGGTTGACGAAGCGCATGCCCACGGTCTGGTTGCTGCCGTCGAAGACCAGCTCCAGGTCGGAACTGGTGAGCGACACGCTCCCGGTCGAACTCTCTTCGGCGTCGTCGCTGCCGGCGGCGACCCGGCGATCCACGGAGCCCGACCCCGCAGGCGGGCTCGACAACACCGTGATCTGGACCTGGTCGGTGGTGCTCAGCGCCCCATCGCCGGCGGTGAGGCTCAGGAGATACGTCCCGGCCACCGTGAACGAGGCCTGCGTGTCGACGGCGCGGAGGTCCTGGAAGGCCACCGCGCCCGGCCCGTTCGCCATGCTCCAGGTGGAGATGAGCGCACCGGGCGGGATCGGGAGCCCGTCATCGCTCACCGTGCCATCCAACGCAGCACCCGCCGGAAGGATGATGGTCTGATCGGGGCCGGCGCTGACCACCGGCGCCGCGTTGCCACCCGGGACTCCGAACTCGAAGGCGCCCAGGTCGGGGGCACTTCCCTGATAGGCGCTCGGCGGCAAGTCGAGCACGGTCTCGCCCCGCCACTGGAACGTCGCGGTCCCGGCGTCGACCGCGGGACTGCCGGAGGTGAGTGCTCCGGTCGCGGCCAGCCGTGGGTCGGCGTGCAGCAGATGTGGCGCGTCGACGACGCTCTCCTCGTAGTCGATCGCGTTGTTCCAGAACAAGCTGTAGGACGTGATCGAATTCCCGCCCACGCGGCGCAGCGCGCTCACCTGGGTGCCGGTGAAAATGTTGTTGAGCGCGATGACGTTGGCGCCCCCGACGAAGCCGTAGCGCACCGCGTCGAAGGTGTTGTGGATCAGGTAGACCCGCTCGGCGATTGGGGAGCCGCTGAAGTCCTCGGAGGTCACGCCGTTCCCCATGCAACCCACCGAGGCGTCGCCGTTGCCGCTGAAGTAGTTGTGCTCCATCCGGATCACCCGGGACGAGTTATCGGGGTAGTCGATAAGTTGGATCCCATCCCCCCCGTTGCCGGTGAAGCGGTTGCGGATGAAATCGATCTGTAGCATCGGCCCTGTGTATGCGTACATGCGAAACTCGACGCCGTCTTGGTGGTTGTCGCGCGAGACGTTGTCGGTGAAGGTGCAGTTGATGACGCCGTTGATATCGATGCCGTCGTCGAGGTTGTTCATGAACAGGCTGTTGCGCACCGTGCCGCCACCACCGCTCTGATAGTCGATGCCGTCGTGATTGGCGAGGACGTGGCAGTACGCGAGGTCAAGCGGGGCGCGGGAGCGCACCCCGTCTTCACCCTTGCGAAGCGTGAGGCCGATGACCGCGCTGCCGCCGGCGTCGGAGGCGAACTCGAGGACAGCGTTCCCCGCGCAACCCGTGCTCCCGGGGCACGGGTCGCCGAACACGCTGTCGATTGCGGTCTGGGCGATGTAGGCCGTGTCCTGGGTGGTCAGGAACCACGAAGCAAGGGTGACACGCTTGCCCTTGATATACACGCCGCCGTTGTGGATACCGGGCGCGATGAGGATCGTATCGCCGCTCGCCGCAGCGTTCACGGCCGCGCGCACGGTGGGCTGATCGGCCGGGACCCGAAGGGTCGCAGCACCCGCTCCCCCGGCGATCGTAAGCCCGATGAGCAGGAGGCCCGTCAGGGCACCGCTCACTGGGCCGGGACATCCTGTCGATCGAGTGGCATGGATCGGCAAGAACTGTGCGGTGGTTCGTGGCATGGGACTCTCCCGAGGGGGGTGCAGGGCAAGCTGTGGACGTAAATCCTAGCCTCAGAACCCGACGTGGAGGTAACCCGGCCTGAGCTGCCGAGACCTGCGCCCCTGCGATCCGCGAAAAGCCGGCCTGCGCTCGTGCGAACCGCGAAAGGCCGACCTGCGCCCGTGCGACCTGCGACATAGGATAGAAACCTCCATGCGCGTGGAGACGCCTCCAAGCCCGGCCCGGGGCGTACAGCGAATAAGCCCGCCTCGACAGGCACGGGCCTCGTTCACGATGGTCCTGCGGGGTGGTCGTCAGGCCTTCGCGCCGGCCGCACTCGCTGCCTCGATCGCCGGTTTCAGCGTTTCCGCCGCGAACTGCTCGATGGTCGTGCGCGTCGTGGTCTCCGCGCTGCGCGGCTCGGCCTGCTGGAACACGCCGTTCCCCACGCTGGCGATCATCTCGAGGTAGGCGTCGGCGACGAAGGCCGGGAGCCCCATGCGGAGCATTCTCTCTCGCGCAAGGGTCGGCGTCACCTGGACGAACGACACCGGCCTGCCAATCGCCCTAGACGCGGCAGACTCCACCTGCTCGTAGCTGACGTCGGCTGGCCCGTGCAGCCCCAGCACCTTCTGGCCGCTCCAACCGCGCTTCCCGAGCAGTTGACCGCCCGCTCGGCGATGTCCCGGGTCGCGATTTGAGCAAAGGGGTAGTTCCCCGGCGCGGGCATGAAGATCGAGCCCATCTGGGCAATGGCCGAAACGCTCGCGAGATGATTCTCCATGAAAGATGCCGGCCGCAGGATCACCAGATGCTCAAACCCAGTCCGAAACTCCTTCTCCACCAGGTGGAGGCTCGCGATCGGGCCGGTTCATGCCGGCACCTGCGCCGAGATGCTCGACACAACGACCGCGCGCTTGGTCCCGGCTCTCTTCGCCGCGGCGACCGCGCCGGTGGGCGTGTTGACCAAGATTCTCATTCAAACTCCCTTTGCATTGGGAAGCTGTGGGTTGGTGCGGTGAACGGGACGGCAAACCCGGTTTGGGATGCTCTGGTCGCCGATTGGTCGTCGGCCCAAAATACTCTCCGGTCCGCTTTTGTATCCGTCTGAGCCACGGGGTCGTGGCGCGAGAAGATAGCGAGCTTCACTCAGCGAGGAAACGAGAAGGACAGGTGGTCCAGTGGATCGCTCTGGGAACAGCTCTTTGGGCACCCGGCGGCCGACCGACGCGACGAGCTCCCTAAAGCTGACGCCTTCGTTGTTCCGCGGTACGGATGCCAAGATGGCCTCGCGTATCGGCTCGTATCATTCGGCGGTCACGGCAAAACCGCGACTCCCCTTGTTGACGTTCTTCGTCTTCATTGTCTTCTCTCCGCGGTGGGTGATCCTACCGCCGGTCGCGGGCAACCGGCAGTCACAGAGCGCGCGGGCTCTACGCGGACGGATCCAGATGTTCGAGCCGCAGCCGCGTGTCCCACGCCGAGGGCGCCGGGCACGTGAGGGGTTCGTTCTTCCCCGGGAGCACCGCATATCGCCGTCCGCGCCGCATAACTTTGTTGTACGCGGCATCGCTAAACGGCACAATGCGCGAGTGCCACCAGTTACCGCCCGCCATGGAGGTCAGGTCGCTCCTGAGCCTCCTCCAAACGCTCCCGACGCCAGCCCCCCGCTCCTGCACGCGGTCTTCGCACTTACCGCGCGCGAGCACCCGCAGGCCATCGCCATCGAGGTGCCTGCCGCTGCCGGCCGGCCGGCACGTGAGGGTCTCACCTACGGCGAGGTCCTTGCGGTCTCCGAGGACCTTGCTGGGCGTCTCGCACCGCTCGTCCCGGGCGAGTGCCTGGTGGCAATCGCACTGCCGCGCGATTCGGCCGCGATCTACGTGGCACAGCTCGCGGTGCTCCAGGCGGGCGCGGCCTACACTTGTTTCGACCCGGAGCTGGAGCGGGAACGCGCCCGCTTCCTGCTCGAGGACTCCCAGGCCGTCGCGGTGATCGCTCGGCCGGCAGACCGTAATCGGTTCCAGGCGCTCGGGGTCCCGTGCAATCGCATCATCACGCTGGACGAACACGCGCAGGTGGCCCGCGGCGCGTCGTCCGTGAACGGCCGGCCGCACGCTCACGCTCCGGTTCCCTCCTCGCTCGCCTACGTCATCTACACCTCGGGCACATCCGGCCGCCCCAAGGGCGTGATGATCGAGCACCGCAACATCGTCAACCTGGTGGAGTCGGACCGCCGCTACTTCGGCCTGGGGCCGGGTGACCGCGTGGCGCAGAGTTCGTCATGCGCCTACGACTCCTCGGTCGAGGAGATCTGGCTCGCGTTCGGCAGCGGCGCCACGCTGGTCCTGATGGATGACGACGCGGCACGGCTGGGGCCCGACCTGGTGGCGTGGCTGCAGCGCGAGCGCATCACGGTCTTCTGCCCGCCCCCGACGCTGCTGCGCATGTCGGCCTGCGAAGATCCCGAGCGCCAACTGCCCGGGCTGCGCCTGCTCTACGTCGGCGGCGAGGAACTGCCCGCGGACGTGGCGGCGCGCTGGGCTCCCGGCCGCCGGCTCGAGAACGGCTATGGACCGACCGAATGCTCGGTCACCGTGGTGCGCACGCCGGTCCGTGCCGGCGAGCCCGTCACCATCGGCTGGCCGGTCGAGGGCAACCAAGCCTGGGTGCTGAACGAGAACCTTGACGAGGTCGTGCCCGGCACGCCGGGCGAACTCTGCATCGGCGGCGCCGGGGTGGCACGCGGCTACTTGAACCAGCCCGCGATTACGGCCGAGCGCTTCGTCCAGCATCCGCGCCTGGGTCGCATCTACCGCACGGGCGACCTGGTCGAGCGCGGCGCATCGGGCGCGCTCGTTTACCTCGGGCGCTCGGACTCGCAGGTCAAGATCCGCGGCCATCGCGTGGAGCTGAGCGCCATCGAGGCGCACCTGTGCGCATGCGACGGCGTCATCGCAGCCGCGTGCGCCCTCCAGGGCGAGGCCCCGTCGCGCGAGTTGTCGGCGTTCCTGGTGACGGACGCGGCGCGTCCCGCGAACCTGGCCGCCGTGCGCGAGCGCATGCGTGAGCAGGTGGCCGAGTACATGCAGCCGTCGCACTACGCGTTCGTGGCCGAGCTGCCGACGCGCGATGCGAGCGGCAAGCTCGACCGCTCGGTTTTGCCGGACATCCGGTCTTTGGGGAACACGAGCGGTCATGATCCCATCGCGCGGCCCCCACTCGCCGCTGCCGGTACCGCGATCGAGCGCGCGATCGCCGCCGCGTTCGGCGAGTACGTCCCGCACCGGGGCACCATCGGACTCAACGACGACTTTTTCCTCGATCTCGGAGGCAACTCACTGGTGGCGGCGCAGGTCGTCTCGAGGCTCCGTCGCGATGCCGCGACGGCGTCGCTCGCGGTGCGCGACGTCTACGAGGCGCGCACCGTCAACGCTCTCGCCGCGCGGGCCGCGTCCGCTCCCGCTCATGCTCCCACGCCGGCGCCCGCGGCCGGCCCGGCGCCGGCCGCCCGCCTCTCGGGGGCCGCGTCCCCCGGGGCGTTGGCGCAACTCGCGTGGGTGGGCGTATCGCTGGTGCCCGGTTCGGCGCTGGCCTACACCGTGGTGTTCATCGCGCTGCCCGCGCTCGAGCGCACGATCGGCGCCATGCCCCTGGTGCTCGGCCTGCCACTGGTGGCGTTCGCCGCCGAACTGGCGTGGTTGCCCATCGCGATGTTGCTCACGGTGTGCGCCAAGGCGCTGCTCGTCGGGCGCTACCGGCCGGGCCGGCACGCGTGGCTGGGCGCGTTTCACGTGCGGCACTGGATCGTGGTTCATCTCGCGCGCACGATTCCCTGGCCGCTCGTCCAGGGCTCGGAGCTGGGCAACGCCTGCCTGCGGGCGCTGGGGGCTCGCATCGGGCGGGACGTGCACATCCACCGCGGCGTGGATTTGGCCGGCGGTGGCTGGGACCTGCTCGAATTGGGCGACGGCGTCACGCTGGGCCGCGACGCCTCGGTCGGCGTGGTCGAGTACCGCGCCCGCAACCTGGTGCTTTCGCCCATCACGCTCGGCCCGGGCGCCACGCTCGACACGCGCGCGCACATCGGGGGCGGTGCCCGTGTCGGACCCAAAGGCTACCTCGGCTGCCTCTCCATGCTCGCCGGGGGCTCGGTGATCCCGCAGGGCGAACGCTGGGAAGGCGTGCCCGCCGCGCACGCCGGCGCAGCGCCCCCCACACCCGAGGCGAGCGCGAGCGATCGGCCCTGGTCCGCCGCGGCGCACGCGGCCGCGCTCCTCACGGCGCGCGCCGTCGCGATGTGGCTGCCGCTCCTGCCCGGGCTCCTGCTCGCCGCAGCCTGTCTGCGGCCGGGCGCTCAGGGCACCGGACTCCTGCCCGCGCCCTTCGCGGGGGTCCCGCTGGCCCTCGCGCCCCTGCTCCTCATGGCTGGGTACGCCCTGTCGCTGCCGATGGAGGCGCTGTTCGCGCGCGCGTTCGGGCGCGTGAGCGAGGGCCAGCATCCCCTGCGGAGCTGGACCGGCATCGCGATCGTGATGAAGGACCAGGCGGTCGCAATGGCGAACGCCGCGCTCAGCGGCACGCTGCTGTGGCCGTGGTGGCTGCGCGCGGCCGGCGCGCGCGTGGGATCCAAGTGCGAGATCAGCACCGTGATGGAAACGGTGCCCGAATTGCTCGAGATCGGCGACGAGTGCTTCCTCGCCGACGGCGTCTATTTGGGCCGGCCGCAACTGCATCGCGGGTTCGCGGATTGCCGACGCACGCGGCTCTCGCGGAATACCTTTCTTGGCAACCACGTAGTCGTTCCGGCCGGCGCATCGCTGCCGCCCGACATCCTGCTCGGTATCTGCACGGTCGCGGATCCCGCGGCCATCCGCGCGGGGACGTCGTGGTTCGGCCAGCCGCCGCTCGAGCTGCCCCGGCGCGAGGTCACATCGAGCGACCGCGAGCTGACGCACGACCCGGGCTGGGACCGGATCCTCACACGGGTGGTGTTCGAGTCCGCGCGGCTGGTGCTACCCCTCGTGCCGTTCGCGCTGGCCTGGGCCTGGTTTCGCGCAGTACCGACATGGCGCGCAGTTCAGACCGTTCCCGAGTTCTTCCTCGTCACCCTGCCGCTGTCGGTGGTGGCGCTCGGCGCGGTACTGTGCGCGCTTGCCCTGCTGACCAAGTGGTTCGTGCTCGGTCCCATACGCGAGGACCGACACGCGCTCTGGTCGTGCTGGTGCTGCCGCTGGGACTTTCTCTTCGAGGTGTGGGCCGCTTACGCCGTGCCGGTGCTCGTGGCGTTCGAGGGCACACCGTTCGTGGCGTGGTGGCTACGCGTCATGGGCTGCCGCATCGGGCGAGGGGTGGTATTCGGCAGCTCATTCCTGCAGGTCGTGGACCCCGACATGCTCGAAATCGGCGACGGCGCCACGGTGTCGTGCCATCTGCAATCGCACAGCTTCGAGGATCGCGTGCTGAAGCTCGCGCCGGTGCGCATCGGTGCCGGGGCCGACGTGGGCCACGGCGCCGTGCTGCTCTACGGGGCCGACATTGGCGAGCGCACCGAGGTGTCGCCCAACAGCGTCGTGATGAAGCGCGAGTTGCTGCTGCCGGGCCGGCGCTATGCCGGCTGCCCCACGCGACCGTCGCCGGCAAAGGACGCGTGGTGAGCGCGGCGGCGTCGGTCTTGGAGGAAGCGGGCGCGGCGCTGGAGATTGCGTCCTGCGAGCACGTAGACGTATGGGTGGTGGCGCTCGAGACCGGCGGCGGGGAGGCCGCGTTGTCTACGTTGAGCGATTCGGAGCGCGAGTTCGCACGGCGGCTGCGCGTGGGGGTCGGAGCCTGGGTGGCGGCGCGCGTGGCGCTCCGCCGCATCCTCGGGCGCTATCTCGGCCTTGCTCCCGGGAAGGTGGCGTTCGAGACCGGCGCGAGCGGCAAGCCGCGGCTCGCCCCGGGCGGAAGTGCGGACCTGCGATTCAACCTCTCCCACTGCGGCGACGTCGCGCTCATCGCGGTGCGCCTCGGTCGCGAGGTCGGAGTGGACGTTGAAGAGGTGCGGCCCGGCGTGGATGGGGCCGCCATCTCGCGCGACGTCTTCACCGCGCCCGAGCGCCAGGGCCTGGTGGCGCTCGCCGCCGAGGAACCCGGCGAGACGTTCTTCAAGTACTGGGTGCGCCGCGAGGCGCTCGCCAAGGCCACCGGTCGCGGCATCGCGTTCCCGCCAGCGGAGGACGACGCCCAATTCACGGTTCGCGAGCTGGACGGCATCCCCGGCTTCGCAGCAGCGCTCGCGTCCGAAGGCGCCGATTGGGACGTGCGGCGGATCGTCACTTCTCTGTAGGAAGATGATCTGTGAGCTTCAGCGAGCTTCAGAGACGAGCCTCATGACGCGCCTGGTGAGCCCGGGCCCGTCGAGTAGCTTGTCCTCCGGTAGTCGGCCAGAGAGCTGGTGCATGAATTCGCTCGGCATCGGTACCCGGTCAGCGGGCCACGTCGCGCCCGCGGCGTACAAGAGGTACACGTCCCACGCGGGCTCCGTGGCGAGCCCGATCGGATCTTGGAATCGCCTGGCGAGTCCGAGATCACGTGCCCAGAAGTGTCGGGTACGCGAATCCGGCACCAGTGCCCGATCGGACTTGGCTGCCCCCTCTCGATCCCAGAGCCGAATCGGCTCCCAGATCACGTACACCTTTACGTCTGCCAAAGGAATCTGCTCAAGTGTGCTCTGCACCACCCGGGCGCCGTTTTGACAAGCGCCTCAGGTGGGAGACAGTAAGGCAAGGAGCCTCACGGACCCGACGTCACGATTGAATGCCTCCCGCAGTTCATGTCCGTCCGCGGAAAGCCGAATCAAGCTGCGCTCAAAGGCTGATGGGGGCGTGGCTGGCGCGTGTCGCAACAGCAGATATCCAGCCGCCTTCAGCTTCGAGTGCATCAGCGAATCGTTCGGCGCGGTACTGCCGTCGAGCGTTACCGTGACGCGCCCGCTTACGGCGTCGGCGTAAACGCCGCGGACTCCCGTGACGGCTCGGAGCGCTTGTTCCACCGGCGTCTCACACGTCGCGCATGTCATCCCTCCCACCTCGAGCACGATGGTCGAGGAATCGGGGTGGTCGGTGACTGCGCTCGCCCCCGCACCCGATGAGAAGGAGCTCGTGATCTGCGGGTATAGCGCGAAGACTGTCACGAGCGCCGCGCTGGTCCAGAGCATCACCCGGTTAGCCGCTCGAAGCAGCGATCGTTGCGGCGGGCAGGACCCATCCGGCGCGCAGCGATCCTCTCGGCGATAGTTAAGGTGGAAGCCGATTCCCAGGAGCACCGCCGCGGCGCCCAAAAATGCCCAGCGATGCCGCTCGAGAACCGCTGCTGCGCCACCGGCCCCGAGCCCCACACCCACCGTTACCAGCGGCAACCAACAGCAGGCCGACGAAGCAGCGGCCATGGCCACCGAGCCGATCGACGCCCAGATCCTCGCATTCACGCGACCATCCGCTCCCGAATCGCTCGCTCGATCATTTCGCGTGGTGGCGTTCCTGCCCTGCCATAGACGCGACAACTGAAGGAGTAGTCGCTCCGCCCGCGAACCGTCGGGTCGATGTCCTCGCCCTCGACCTGGAGCGTTGGCGAGCCAAAGAACCGCAGGCGAGACGCATCTTCGGCGCTCTTTACCTCGACCTCGCGCACTGTGGCGTCGACCTCATGGTGGAGGTCGCGCAAAACGTCGCGTACGACCTGGAGAGTCGGTGCGAGATTTGGACAACCCTTAAAGTAGAGAATGAGAATGGTCATGGGGATACGCTTTACTCCGCAGGCTGGACCCTGCCCCCGGGTTCGAGGTCATGGGCCCGATGACGAGACCCGCGCGAGACGGGGGTCGCTACCGATTGAGGGCTCGTCGCCCGATTGTCATGCCATGCTGCATGCAGGCAGTCTGGCACGCCCTGTACTTCGCTTCAAGGTGTGTCGCCCACTTTCTTGACGCAATCTTCCGTCCCACCTACACTTCGCCATATGACGCATTGACCACAGGAGATCCTCTCATGCGCGACTTCGAACTGGCGATGAAGGCCGTAGGTGACCCGACAAGAACTCGAATCCTCAAGCTCCTTGGAGCGGGCGGGCTGTGCGTTTGCCAGGTCCAGGCCGTGCTCGGCCTCGCCCCATCAACGGTGTCAAAGCACCTGAGCATCCTCAAGCTTGCGGGGCTGGTCGAGGACCGTCGCGACGGCAGGTGGATCGAGTACGCCCTGACCGTCGAGTCGCGGAACCCCCACGCAGAGCCGGTCCTCGAACTGCTGCGCGGGACACTCGATCACGACCCGGCGGTGGTCGCGGATCGCAAGCGACTGCGCGAGATCAAAGCCATCCCGCTGACCGAACTCTGCGCGCTGCCCGCTTCAAAGGTGCCCATGCCGACGCGGTCCACTCGCCACCGTCGGACGCGAAAGAACCGCACCCATGCTTGAGTTTGGACGATCTGCCCAAGGTGACTTGGGACTACATCGTGGCCATGGGTTGCGGTGACGCCTGCCCGACGCTCCCCGCGTGGCATCGACTCGACTGGGAGCTGCCGGATCCCAAGCACCTTCCCGACGCCGAGTTCCGGGCCGTGCGAGATCGGATTGAGGGCCTGCACTCGGACCTGCTCGTGAAGGCTGCGATGCCGTCGGGATCCGACGAGAAGTCGCGGTCATGACCCCCGCTCCTTCCGTGCCCTCAACGTCTAACGTGGTCGGCCGGCTCTCGTTCCTCGACCGCTACCTGACGCTCTGGATCTTCCTCGCGATGGCGATCGGTGTCGGCGTCGGCTTCCTGGTCCCGCAGGTGGTGCCGTTCATCAACCGCTTCAACGTCGGCACCACGTCGATTCCCATCGCCATCGGGCTCATCCTGATGATGTACCCGCCGTTGGCAAAGGTGCGCTACGAGGAGATGGGCCGCGTCTTCCGAAACGGTCGCGTGCTCGGCCTCTCGCTGGTCCAGAACTGGGTGATCGGCCCGGTGCTCATGTTTGTGCTCGCGGTTCTGTTTCTGCGCGACAAGCCCGAATACATGGTGGGCCTGATCCTGATCGGTCTCGCGCGATGCATTGCGATGGTCATCGTCTGGAACGACCTCGCCAAGGGCGATCCCGAGTACTGCGCCGGCCTGGTCGCGTTCAACTCGGTCTTCCAGGTCCTCTTCTTTTCGGTCTATACCTACGTCTTCATCACGCTGGCGCCCGGCTGGTTCGGCCTCAAGGGCCTCGCCGTACACATCACGGTCGGCGAGATTGCCAGGAGCGTGTTTATCTATCTCGGCGTTCCATTCCTCGCCGGGATCATCTCGCGGTTTGCGCTCATCGCGGCGAGGGGCAACGACTGGTACCAGAAGCGCTTTATTCCAACGGTCAGCCCGATCACGCTCATCGCGCTCCTGTTCACGATCGTGGTCATGTTCTCGCTCAAGGGCGAAACCATCGTGCAACTGCCGCTCGACGTAGTCCGCATTGCCATTCCGCTGCTCGTCTACTTCGTCGTCATGTTCGTGGTGTCTTTTTTCCTCAGTCGTGCCGTGGGCGCCGACTACCCGCAGTCGGCCACTCTCTCCTTCACGGCGGCGTCGAACAACTTTGAACTTGCCATCGCGGTGGCCGTGGCGACCTTCGGCATCGGCCATGGCGCGGCGTTCGCAGCCGTCATCGGACCGCTGGTCGAAGTCCCGGCATTGATTGGGCTGGTGAACGTGGCGCTATGGTTTCGGAAGCGCTACTTCGGCGGCGCCGTTCCGATCGCAGTAGCCGACGGAAGAGCCGTGGCCCCATAGGGCGAGAAACCCGGCCAGGCGCGACCGCGCTCCGGGGGCCCCCGGCCGCCTCGCGGTGACGACGGGTGCGTGACTCAAGATGTTGGGCCCGTCGAATCGCAGCGCACACTTGGCCGTCTAACGCTCTGGGAAACCGCAGACCCTCATTTCACACCAAATGCCCTCGCAGACGAACCGTCGCGAGCGGGTCGGGTACGACTCGAATCCGCGGTGCATGAAGACTTTGGCGACGGTTCTAATCCACCCGGGGGAATGCCACCGCCCTGGACTCGGGGGCCGCACCCGAGGATCCGCGAGCAGGGCCAGCCTGAGAGCGAACCGCCGCCGAGTTTGACGTTAAGCAACTTGAGGGCCACCGGCGGAACGGTATGCCCGCCTGAAGGCACCCGGGCAAGACTGGAGCGGAACGCTACATCTGGACATGCCGCCCGCTACAAATGCCAGATTGGTCGCCCGCCCAGAAGCAAAGCCATTGATGCGCCGGGCAGGTGCCCTTTAAGGTTAAGGGTATGCGAATGCTCCTGAATCCGCCCGTCACCGATCTGCAGCTCTGGAATCGGTTCCAGTCCGGGATGTGCTCCAATCAGGAGATTCAGAGCAGTCTGGTCCTCCAGAGGTGGATGCGCTGCCGCAACTCCGGGCTGTCCGCCGACAATCCGGGCGAGCCGTCGATGGCGCTGGAGGATCTTCCCCGGGCGAGGGAACGGTTCTCCTCGCTGCTCGCGCCCGGCGCTCCATTCGACGCATTCGCGACGACGATCGCCAGGGCGGGTTTCTGCGGTCTGTTCTGCGACGCGAACGGCCTCGTGCTCGCCCGGCGCATCGGTGAACCGTTCGAGACTTCGATCGTCTCAACGCGACTCGTCGAGGGTGCGCTATGGAGCGAGTCTGCGCGAGGCACCAACGGGGTCGGGACCACGCTCGTGGAGTGCGGGCCCGTCTCTGTGATCGGTGCGGAGCACTACGAGCTTCGGAATCACGGCCTAGCATGCTATGCCGCTCCGGTCCGAGACATTCGCGAGCGGATCGTGGCGGTGCTCGACGCAAGCGGTCCGGTCTCCGTGGCGGCGGGGTTCATCCACGCTTCCGTCGTCGCTACAGCTGCGGCGATCGAGGCGCTTCTCGTGGCCCGCACTTACGACGCCGCACTGCCGGGAGGGCTATTCGAGCTGGAGCGTCTGCTCGCCGGACTGCCCCACGCGACACTTTTGGTCGAGGCGACGGGGCACGTGCGGCGCACGAACGTCCTGCTCCGGGGGCTCCTGAGGGAGACCGAGGCGTCCGAGCTGGCGCGCATCGTGTGCTCGCGCCTTGCGCTGGCTCCGACGAAAACCACACTAAGACTCGACGACGCGCCCGGACCGTTCCGTGGAATCGAGCTCGAACTCGAGCCCTTTGGGTCGCCTGACGACCCGTTCGCGGCACTGGTGCACGTGCGGCCTCGGCGCCGCCGGATGCGGACGCCCGAGCTCGGCGAGGCTCCGCCTGCCGCGTTCTCGCCTATCGTGGGTAGCGATCCCGTTATTATCGCGGCCCGAGCCCGGGCCGCGCAGTTCGCGGTGACCGACCTGCCCCTGCTCCTGTTGGGTGAAAGCGGCACCGGAAAGGAGCTCTTCGCCCGCGCTGTTCACGCCTCGAGCACTCGGGCGGGCGCCCCCTTCGTGGCGGTCAATTCGGGAACCCTCACAGGGACGCTGCTGGAATCGGAGTTGTTCGGCTACTCTCCCGGCGCGTTTACCGGAGCCGCGTCCGGCGGTCGCATCGGCAAGCTGGCGACCGCCCATGGTGGGACCCTGTTCCTCGACGAGATCGGGGAGATGTCGTCGTCCGTACAAGCGATGCTCCTTCGTTTCCTCGAAGACGGTTCGTTCTTCCGCGTCGGTGAGGCCACTGAACAACGCGCCGACGTGCGGCTGATCACCGCCACGAGCCGGGATCTTCCCGCGCTCGTGAGCGAGAATAGGTTTCGCGCCGATCTCTATTTTCGAATGCGCGGCATCGTGCTGCGCCTCCCGGCGCTTCGAGACCGCACGGATCGTCGCGAGCTCGCCGGGGTATTGCTCGCGCGCATCGCGCTCAAGCAAAAGCGCCCCAAGCCACTGGGTATGTCGCCGGCTGCGCTTGCCTGGATCGAGCGGCACGACTGGCCCGGCAACGTGCGCGAGCTTCGTTCGGCCCTCGACTTTGCCGTCGTGCTCGCCGGGGACGCCCCTCGCGTGGAGTTGTGGCATCTCCCGGTCGAGGAGATGATTCAGGCACAAGACCAGGGCAGTCCGCTGCATTCGGCCGAGCGCGCAGCGGTCCTTGGCGCCCTCGACCACTCTCGAGGCAATCTGAGCGACGCTGCCCGGCACCTCGGCGTCGCGCGCAGCACGCTCTATCGGATGCTGGCCCGCCACGGATTGCGAGCAAGCCCCGGCAGCCTCACAGCCGGAAACAAGGATCGCGGTTCCAAGCCCCGATAGTCGCCTCGCCCTGCCATGCGACTCCTGCTCTTTCTGTGCGGCCCGGCGCTCCTGGCCCCGTCCCTGGTCGCCGCGCAACAGGAACCTGACACGCGCTTCGACACGCGGGTCGCGAATCCCGCCTTCGTCACGCGACACCCGCGCGTACTGATCGACGAAGCCCATCACAACTTCCATACCATGGATGGCCGCTACCGTCCGTTCGCCGATCTCATCCGCCATGATGGCGGTGTCGTGGAGCATGGTCGCGAGCGCTTCACGCTCGAGAACTTGAAGCGCGCCGACGTGCTGGTGATCTCGAACGCGCTCGGCCGCGAAGAGATGGACGACAGCGCCGCAGGTGACCCCGCGTTCGACGCGGATGAATGTGCGGCGGTGCGCACCTGGGTGAACAGCGGCAGCGCGTTGCTGCTGATGGCCGACCACGCACCGATGGGGGCGGCGGCGCGCGCCCTGGGCGAAGCGCTCGGCGTCGACATGCGCAGTGGCTACACCATCGACCCGGTGCAGGGCGATCACGGCAGTACGAGCCACGTGTGGTACGTGCCGGGGCGCGGGCTCGCCGCCGACCACCCGATCGTGCGCGGACGTGGGCCTGGCGAACTCGTCAAAAGCGTCCATACCTTTACTGGCCAGTCGCTCGCCGGCCCCCCGGCTGCACGTCGCTCCTCACGCTTTCAGACAAGGCCGAGGACTTGATGGTGGGCCTCGGCAGGCCGCTCGCAGGGGCTGGCCTTCACTTCGGGCAAGGGCCGTGTCGTCGTTCTGGGCGAGGCGGCGATGATGACCGCGCAGGTCACGGGGTGGTGGCGGACTCCCGTGGGTATGAACACGCCCGGGAGCGACGACCGGCAATTCTCGTTGAACGTCGTGCGATGGCTCGGGCGGGGGCTCTAATCGGTTCAGGTGAAACCCGGGGAATCTAGGGCAGCACGATCAGCCGCTTTCCCAGCCGCTGGCCACCGGTGTAGACAGCCATGTAAACCCGCGTCTTTTGACGCGACGGCTCCGGGCTATCGGGTCCCCGCGCGGTATGGACTCGTCGGCGAGGGGAACGTCCGGGAAACGGGACTGCCCACGCCTCGATCGCGAACCTTTGAGTGTCACAGAGCCGCGCAGAAGCAGCCATCACGGAGGCCGCGAAGGAATCTTCGGCCGGCTATCGGAACTGGGCGCTGGCGATGGCACACCACGCGCTCGGCGACACCCGGGCCTCGGACGAGACACTCGCAGCGCTCATCGCCGAAGGCGAGAAGTTGGGCTTTCAGATCGCCTCTGTGTACGGCGCTCGCGGTGAGGTGGACAAGGCCCTCGAGTGGCTCGAGCGTGCCTACTACATGCGCGACTCCGGCATCCCCCTCGTCAAGGTGCATCGGCAACTGGAGAGCCTCCACTCCGACCCGCGCTGGCCACGCTTCCTCGAGCGGTTGGGGCTGCCGGCATAACAGCTCCGGTCACGCCCCGCAGCAGCGGGTGTGACCGGAGCTGATTCGATCCCGTTCGCAGGCCTGCCGAATGCTAGAACCTCACGATCCGCCGGCTGAACTGGGTGCCCTCGACCGACGCCCGGACCAGGTAGACGCCGGTCGCCGCGCGGGCGCGCGACGAGGACATCCCGTCCCATCGCAACTGCGTGCGACCGGCTCCGACGTTCCGCTCTTCGGACCACACCATCCGACCCTGAAGGTCGAAGACCGCCCAGCTCAATTGCGACTCCCGGGGCACGTCGAGCGCGAATCCGACCTCCCCGTGCGCAGGATTCGGGAAGCCGTTGGAGAGCGCAAGCACATCGCCGAAGCCTCCTTCGCTGGCGATGGCTCCATCGGCCAGTAGCGTTTGTCTGACACGAATGGACGTGGTGTCCAAGCCGGTGAGCGAGTTCGTTCCGGCAAACGCCACTTTGTAATCTCCGGTGAAGCTCCCCAGCACCCAGGTGAATGTGCCCACGGTTTGAGTCGCGTTCGTAGTGAAGACGGCGCCGCTGTTCGCGGGCATCGTGAGAGGTACCATGGTGAGCGTTTGGATCGGTTGGCCTTCAGGGTCGGACGCCGTGACGGTGAACGTGACCGTGGTGTTTCGGTACGGCCTGACCATGGACGGGCACTGGACGACCGGAGGCAGGTCGGTCGCGGGGACGAACTCGAGTGCGCCGATGTCGCCGAATGCCACCGGGCCCGCGCCGCTGTTCGCCATAAACAGATCGTCCACGCGCGCATGCCCGACGGCGTCGGTGGCGGGCCAGTTGGGCACGCTCGAGCTCGCCGCGTCGATCGCCGGAGAGCCCGCGGAGAGCATGAAGTTCCCGGCCGAGCCGTTTACAAACTTCGGATCGGCCTGGCGCGAGTTGGCGTCCTGACCGCTCGCTGCCTGAAAGCCGGCCAGCGTCGCGTATATTGTGGTGATGTACTTGATGGGCGCCTGCGCGGTCGAGTTCCAGAAGATGTTGTGGTCGGAGACGAACCCGACCGAGGATGAGTCATTCACCCAGAGATTGAATCCATTCGTGGTGAGGCCGTTGTCGACGGCGATGCAGTTGTGCAGCTGGCTGTTTGGCGCGTTGCCTTCGATCGAGAAACCGTCTTTGTAATTCCCGAATGCGACGTCGTTGAGGTGCACCGTCCCCGAGGCGTTGAGGTCGTCGAAGCCGTGGTCGCCGTTCTTCCACGCGCGGTTGTTGTAGGCGAGGCAGTTGTTCGCGCCCGTAGCGAAGTGCATCCCGCTATCCTGATTGTCGTGCAGCCGATTGCCGTAGAGTGTGTTGCTCGGGGCTGCGAACAAGTAGATCCCGTTGGCCCGGCGGGTGCTCGGGTCCACGTTGCGGAAAGACTCGTTGTTGCGGATGACACAGCCGGTCGTGCCCGCGGTGAGTCCGATGCCGTGCAGGCCGCAGTCCGAGACCACGTTCTCCTCGATGGTGAGGTTGACCCCACCGACGCTCTGAATCCCATAGCTCTGGGTGAAGCTGACCCGGTTGCGGGAGATGACGAGATTGCTGCATCCCGTCTGGATGTTGACCCCGCGTTCTTCGCTACGGGCGATCTCGAAGCCGTCGATCGAGACCCACGACTTCCCGAACAGGTTGAAGCCGTGGTTGCGCCGTCCGACCAGGGTCTCTCGAAGCCCGGGGTTCGCGCCGCCGAGGTTTACGTACAGCCCCTTCCCGGACACCCAGGTGAACGCGTTGACCGGCAGCTCCTCCGGCGACGATGTCGAAGCGGTCATGCGTATGCCGTCCACGAAGACCTGTTGGGCCGGCCACGTAACGCCGGAGGCGAGCCAGGCACCGTCGGTCGTCAGGATTTGGCGCTGGCGGGGAATCCACTGCGGGACCGGCTCGGACCACAGACCTTCGCCAGTGAAGTCGTCAGTGCCTTCGACCACCACACCCGGCCCGGACGCTTGGATCACGAACGGCAAACCGGCAGCCCCCGAGGCGGGCACGGTCACCTGCTCGCGGTAGACGCCGGGTTTGACGATGATCGTGGTCCCGGGGCCGTTGTGGACGGCCACGGCCGCGGAGATCGTGCAGTACGGCTGAGCCTCGGTCCCCGCGCCAACGTTGGAGCAGTTCGCGCTCTGATTGTCGACGTAGTAGGTCGCAGCTCCTGCGGACACCGCCTGAGATGCGATGAGTGTGAAGATGAGTGCCGCGGCCAGAACACGATGGTCCTGTCCTCGACGCAGTTGGTGATGCGCTGGGACGCAGAAAGGCACGGCTTCCTCCGGCTCGGGAAACAGCAGAGTCGATTTATGGATCAGTGGCGCTATGCCATGACCCAAAACTTACCGAAGGCGAGAACCGTGCCAGTGATCAGTGCGATCGGATTCGAACGCCGCGCATTGGCAGAAAGCAAGTTGCGGGCATTGAGACCGCGAACGGCGGGGATCCGTGCGAGGGTGCGGAGCGGGATCCTGGGGAAATCCACCCACTCCCCCACCCCAATGGCGGGCGATGACACCCAGTCAACCTACCTGACGAGCAGCATCCTGCGGACGCCCTGCGCCCCGTCGCTCGTGAGCCGTAGAAGTAAAGCCCCGAGGCGACCAGGCTTCCGGAGCGGTTCCTCCCGTCCCAGGTCGCTTGGTGCGGGCCGGCGGGCAGCTCGCGATCGATCACGGTGGCGATGACCTGCCCCGCGACGTCGTACACGCGCAACTTGGCGTGACCGGCGCGTGCGAGCTGGAAGGCGATCTCGGTGCTGCGCGAGAAGGGATTGGGGTGGTTCGGTCCCAGCTCGACGCGCCGGTCACGTAGCCCGGGAGTGGAAATGCCGGCCACGCTCTGGCATGGGTCACACACACTAAATGGCTTCGCATGATTCGGCAATGTTCGGCTGCGGATCGGGGGGCCGCCCTACGTCGCGGGGACCCCGTTTCGGGAGAAACGCTTCAGTTCGCGGGCTTCCCGGTGGCGAGTGCGTCCGTGAGCCCTGGTATCGCGCGGACGCCGGTGACCCTGCGTCGCCAGAACGGGTCGAATCTCGAGACATGGGTCCCGACGCTCACCGCGGCGTGGTAGAAGGTCTCGGGTGTCTGGACGATCCCGCAATGCTTGAGGTCGCTGAAGAAGACGATGTTCCCGAACGCCCAGCGCTGGTCCTCGGACACCTTCGGCAGCGTGAGGAAATACTTTCTGGCCGTCGTGCGTTTGACGAAGATTCCGTTCTCCTGCATGACGCGCCACACGAACCCCGAGCAATCGAAGCTCTTGAGCCCGGTCGCGCCCCAGACGTAGGGCCTCCCGAGATGACGCTCGATGACGGTCTGGACCCTCGGCCGTTCCTCGAGCACCGGCACTCCCACCGGTGAGACCGGCGGCGCACCCGCCGGAGCCGAGGCCGGCTGCGCGTGGCTGCCGGACGGCACGAGCACACTCACCAGCGAAAGCGCGGCGACCAGCACCGCGAAGATACGCAGAGTCACTTGACCGCGTTCCCGAGCAGGATGCCGAGCCCGATGAAAAGTCCCGCGAGGAAGATGGCCACCGAGCGGTTGTCGGCCTTGAGCTGGTCCGCAAACTGAACACCCGGAGTCAGCAGGTCGAAGATCTTGTAGGCGACGACGAATCCCGCCAGGCCGACAGCGAGCGAGATCAGGATCGACAGCAGGTAGTTCACCAGATCCATGTGTTCCTCCCCGGGTGTGCGCGTTCCGCGGCGGTCGACCCGATTCTACGGCTTGACCGCGAACGCCACCGAGGCGCGCGTGGTGTCCCAGTCCATGTTGAGCGTCCCGCCCGGCGTTGTCGAGTCCACGGCGATGGTGAATCGCTCCGCGGTGGCGGGCAGCGAGGACACCTTCATGTCCACCGTGTAGAGGTCCTTGTCCGGCTTGTGAGCTGTCCCCCACTGACCGGTCTCGCTGTTGAAGCGCAGCTTCCAGCCGCCCGGCGCCGGCACAGTCCAGAGCGTGTAGAAGCCTGCGGGAACGATCGTGCCGCCGAAATCCAGCGCCTTGTCGGTGCGCAACTGGGTCGCCGCGTTGGCCCCGGTGCGCCATACCTCGCCGTACCGCACCACGTCGCCGAAGATCACCCTCCCGCGCTTGGCCGGCCGTCCGTAATCGATCCATAGCGCCGCGCCGGCCACGGTGGTGACGACGCTGTCCCGCGGCGACAGCGTCCCGATCCCGGTGCCCGCCTGCTCGCGGGCGGTGAAGCCGGCGGCGAGCGCGGGCAGGTCGAGGCTGGCGACCCGCTCGACGGAATAGCGGGCGGTGCCGGCGATCGGGAGCACGCCGAGCATGCGGCCATCCTTGTCCACCCGGACGTGGTACCGATCATTCCGCCCATTGGAGATGGCGATCGAATCGCGGTCCAATCGCTGCAAGCTGATCCAGGTCGTGCTGATTCCACCGAGAGCGTACATGGTGGTGCGCAGCGAGTCGCGCTTCTCCTTGACCAGGCGCATGAGTAGACCCTCGTAGCTCGCCCAGGGGCTCGAGAGCGCGGTCACCAGGGTGCCTGGAGGGAGCACGAGCGCCACGTTCTGGACCGGGGCACTGCCGCTCTGGATTCGCATGCGGGCCGAGTCTGGTCCGAAGGACCCCTCGATGGTCTGGGTCGGCGTGCTCGACCCGGGCGGGGTCACGACCATGGTGAACTTCACGAGCTCGCCCTTGTCATAGTCGTAGGTGAAGAGCCGATGCAGCACCCGGGGCGCACGACCGACCTGCTCGACGACGAGCTGCGCCGGGGCGCGCGTGTAACGTTCGACGCCGGTCGTGTCCTGCCCGAGGCGAACGACAAAGCTCCCGGTGTCGTCGGCGGAGGCGGAGGCGACGATGACAAACGCGAGCAGGGGAGCGAAGCGGTGCAGTCGAAGACGCATGCGTGAACTCCTGAACGAAGGGGCTCGACGGAAGGCGGGAGTCGGGGCGGCGGCGGATGGCAGCGGTCGCCGGCCGCCGGGCGGGATTCTATTCGATTCCGTGTCCCGCCGGGCATCGGTCGATCGTGGTGGGTGGACACGCAGCCCTACGCATCACTTACGGCGGCTTATTAATGCGACACATCAGGCAAGGCGCCACCGACCGCCGAGGGACCTTAGGCGGCGCGCTCCAGGATGTGCTCGCGGATCAGCCGCTCCACCCGGCGTGCTTCCGGGATGCCCACGAATCCCACGCGCGTCCGGTGCTCGATGCCGCGCGAAGACACCGAGGAGCGCCACGCGAAGAACACCGAGCCGCTCCCGTCTGGGCGCTCGACCCTGAACAGCTCCTGGATATCGGCGTGGCTGTGCGAGCTCACCCCCGCGCCCCCCCGCCGAGGATGATGACCGCCCGGCCCTCCGTCACGGCGTACACCGTGCCCCGGGTGCGCAGATAAGCCCACAATGGCGCCGCGAGCATGCCGAGACCGATGAGAAGAAACGGCACACCGAATAGCGGGAAGAACAACCATGACCCGCCGGTCCTCGACGTGGCGCTCGAGGCGGTCCACATCCAGAACGCCGCGAACGCGGTGAAGGGGTTTCCGAAGAGCGATGCGGGCAGAGCCGCGATCGCCGCGATCGGATGTATCGTCAGGCCCCGCTCGGCGGGCTGTGTGTCTCATGGAACGGAGGGCAATCGCCCATGCACAGGACGTCTTGGTGGATTGTGGCCGCGATGGTGGCCCTCGCGGCCCTCGTGGTGTGGCTCGGGGGAACGTGGCTGTTCCGGGCGTTCATCCGCCTGCAGGGAGGGCACTGACGGCAGCGGCCCCGGCATGGCCCGGAGCCTCGATCCGGCGACCCGGCGCGGGCCTTGTCGTCCCCCGCTGTCCAGGAGTAGCCTTGCGCCCCACGCAAGGAGGTGAATCATGACTCTGCGGATTGGCGACAACGCACCGGATTTCGAAGCTCAGACCACCGAGGGCACGCTACAATTCCACGATTGGATGGGGGACTCGTGGGCGGTGCTCTTCTCCCACCCCAAGGATTTCACGCCGGTCTGCACCACCGAGCTGGGCTACATGGCGAAGCTCAAGCCCGAGTTCGACCGGCGGAACACCAAAGTCATCGGCTTGAGCGTCGATCCGGTGGACAGCCACGCGAAGTGGTCGGCGGACATCCTCGAGACGCAGGGGCACGCCCCCAACTACCCGATGATCGGCGATCCCGATCTTAAGGTGGCGAAGCTCTACGGCATGCTGCCGGCCGCCACGGCGGGGACGTCCGAGGGCCGCACGCCGGCGGACAATCAGACCGTGCGCAACGTGTTCGTGATCGGGCCCGACAAGAAGATCAAGCTGCTCATCGTCTACCCGATGACCACCGGCCGAAACTTTGACGAGGTGCTGCGGGTGATCGATTCCCTGCAGCTCACGGCGAAGCACAAGGTCTCGACGCCGGTGAACTGGAAGTCGGGCGAGGACGTCATCATTGCGGGGTCGGTGTCGGACGAGGAGGCGAAGAAGGCCTACCCGCAGGGCTGGAAGGCCCCCCGCCCCTATCTGAGGATCGTTCAGCAGCCGATGGGGTAACCGCTCGGCGAGGGGAGCACGTCATCGGGGCAATCCTGAAGCGACGAAGCGACCGGGCGAGACCTCCGCCTGATCGCCTCGGTGATTGCCTTGTCTAGGGCGTTGTCAGAACCGGATGATCCGACGTGTGAGCTGGGTCCCGTCCACCCGTGCCCGCACGAGGTAGATGCCGGTAGCGGCGGGCTCGCCGGTGGAGCCGATCCCGTCCCACCGGAGCTGCGCGCGTCCGGCCGCGAAGGTGCGGTCCTCGGACCAGACCGTGCGCCCCTGCAGGTCGTAGACCGTCCACTCCACCAGCGTTTCGTTCGGCAGGTCGAGCGCGAACTCGACCGGGCCTCGGGAAGGATTGGGGAAGCCGGTGGAGAGCGCCAGCACTCTCGCCGAACCGGCGGCCTGGGTCCCGTGGAAGGGAGTCAGCAGGCTGCCGGTGGACAGCCGGGGCGACGGGAGCTCGACCAGGGCGTCCTCGGCCGCCTGCACGTACTCCAGCGCACCGATATCCGCGAACGTGACCGGGCCGGCGCCTGCGTCCGTCGTGGCCGGATCGTCGTAGCGTGAGTTCCCGACCATGTCGTTCGCGGGCCAGTTGGGCACCCCGGAGTTGCCGGCGTCGATGGCGGGAGATCCCTTGAGGGGCATGAAATAGCCGCCACGCGAGTCCACGAACATCGGGTTCGCCTGGAGCGAATGCAAGTCCTGGCCGCTGGCGACCTGGTAGTCGTTCAGGAGGCTGTACTTGGTCGTGATGAACTTCACGGGTTCCTGCTCGGTCGAATTCCAGAAGATGTTGTAGTCGGACCCAAACCCCACCGCGGACGCCGCGTTCACCCACAGATTGAAGCCATCTGTCGTCAGACCGTTGTCCACCGAGATGCAGTTGTAGATCTGGGAGTTCGGCGAATTGCCCTCGATGGAGAACCCGTCTCTGTAATTGCCGTAGGCGACGTTGTGGATGTGGGTCGTCCCGGTGGCGTCCAGATGGTCATAGCCGTGGTCGCCGTTGTTCCACGATCGGTTGTTGTACAAGAGGCAGTTGTGGGACCCACTATTGACCTGGATGCCGGTGTCCTGGTTATCGTGGGTCCGGTTGCCGACGATGACGTTGTCGGGGGCTCCCTGGAGATGGATGCCCTTGGCCGTGCGTGCGTTCGGCTGCGCGTTCAGGAACGATGCGTTGTCGCGGACAATGCAGTTGGAAGCGCCCGCGGTCAACCCGATCCCGTGGAAATTACCCTCGGAGACCGAATTCCCCTCGATCAAGATGCGAAGCCCCCCGGCGCTTTTGATCCCGTAGCTGTTGGAGCGGGTGATGCGGTTGCGGGCGATGACGATGTCTGAGCATCCGAGGTACAGATTGATGCCTGTATCATCAACGCGGTCGATCTCGAATCCTTCGATGGTGACCCAGGACTTCGCGGCGATTCGGAACGCGGAGGCGCGCCGCCCCACCAGGATTTCGTCCCGGCCGGGGTTCACCGCGTCGACTCTGACGTAGAGCCCCTCCCCTTCGACCCAGGTGAAGGCACCCGCCGGCAGGAGGCCGGGGACTTCCTTCGACGCCAGCAGCCGACGCCCGTTCACGAACACCTGCTCGGCCGGCCAGGTGACGCCGGGGGCCAGCCACGCATAGTCCAAAACCTGCAGATCGTGATCGCCGGGGATATGAGCCGGTCCCGGCTCGACCCACAGTGCCTGGTTCGTGAAGTCGTCGGCGCCATCAATCAGCACGCCGGGCCCATGAGCGCGAATGACGTACGGTGCGGCCTCGGTCCCCGAGGCGGGGATGGTGACCTGCTCGCGATAGACGCCGGGCTTGACCACGATGGTGACGTCGGCGCCCTTACGCGCCGCCACCGCAGCCGTGATGGTGCAGTACGGCTGCGACTCGGTCCCGGGACCGACGGCAGAGCAGGTCGGGCTCTGGTTGTCGACATAGAAAGTCGCCGCGCCGGCACTCGAGATGAGCGTCGTCGCCAGCGCGAACATGATGGCCAGTGCCGCTGCACCGGCGTGAAGCCGTTTGCGGGCGGTGGCATTGCACAGCGCGGTGGAGATCACAGCGTCCTCCTCAAGGTCGATTCGCGAACGGACACCACATTTGCCCGCCCGCTGTACGAGACAGCCCGGTGGCCTCGCGAGATTCGTGCCCAGACACGCGGCGAACCCGAAAAGTGCGCCATGCCGTTGCACGGCCCTTGGCTGCCCGCCTGGGGAGGCGGACGGTCGCGGAGCAACCAGGCGCGCGGGAAGGTGTGCATGGGCCAACTGACTAAAACCGTGAGGGAAACCCCCCGATCTGACGATCGTTCGGGCGGAGTTCGCCGGCTCTGGGGCCGGCACTCAACTCAGGCGTTGTCCATACCGGGCGGCGGCCGTAGGATTGTTCGCGTGTTCGACGATGCGCTTCACGCCGGCAGCCGCCGGGAGCCACCAAGACCTGACGGCGAAGGCTCTCACGACGGTCCCCTCGTGCGCCCCCACCCCCGGAGCCGGCCCCGGACCTCCGGCCCGGGGTTCCGATTTCCGACCCCCCGGAGTGGTGCGGGCACGGCGCTCATCTTGCTCGGGCTCATCATGCTCCCGAGCGCCGTGCTCGGGTACCTCAGCTGGCGGGCGCTCGAGAACGAGAAGTCGTATTCGCTCGAGCGACTCAGGGCGAGCTACCGGCAGTTCGCCGTCCTGGCCGCGCGCCAGATGGACTATCAGCTCGGCAGCCTGGAATCACGCTGGATCACCGAGTTCGAAGGGTTGCTGAGCGCCTCGACTGGCCGACCGACGCCGGAACAGGTGGGCGAGTTCGAGGGCCGCCAACCCCTGATCGCCCGTTACTTCCTGCTGAGCGCTCCCGGCCGGATCCTCTACCCGCCGGGCCTGGCAAGCGAGGGGATCGCTCCTCCCGAGTTGACGGGCGCGGCACTTCGGGCCCCAGAGCACGGACCCTTCGCCCGCCTCGTCGCTCGTGGCGAAGAGCTGGAGTACGGCACCGGTGACCTGAAGGCGGCGATCACGGCCTACCGGGAGATTCTCTCGCAGGTCGAGACTCCGAGATTGCGCGCGATGGCCGAGAGTTACGTCGGAAGGGCGCAGCTGAAGGAGGGCGACCGGACGGGCGCGCTGGTGACTTTCCGGGGCCTGATCGAGCGCTACCCGGACGTCCGGGACCTCAACCGCATGTACCTGCGATTCCTTGCCCAGTACCAGATCGCCGTGGCGCTCGAGGGCCTCGGGCGCTATTCCGAGGCGCTCGATGCCCTCCTGGAGCTGAACCGGGACCTCCTCACGCGCAGCGATGCGATCACCACGACGCAGTATTCGTACTACGCGGACCTGATCCAGGCCCTGCTCCCCCAGCTCCTCAACGCCTCCGGCGTGCCGGGCCGGGATCGGTACGTCCAGTCGTTCGGCGCGCTCGCCGAGCAGAGCAAGAAGCGCATCAGCGAGAAGTACTTCATCTATCTCCTCGATGCCGAGCTGAGCGAGATGTCGTTCCGACAGAAGCGCTTCAGTCCGCGGACCCGCTACATGACCGCCCGGGCGGAGGGGGTGCCGTTCCTTCTCGCCTACCGCGCCCTGCCCGATGCCCAGGAGGCCTACTCGACCGGCATCCTCGCCGCGCAGATCGACCTCGCCCAGCTCCAGGCGCAGCTCTTCGCGGCGATGCGGGATCTCCATGTGGACTCCGAGGGGGCGATGGCGATCCTCGGCGCCGGCGGAAACGTGGTCATCGGCGCCGAGGCGGCGACCGGTACGTTCATGGCCGCGCAGGATCTGGCGCCGCCGTTCGACTCCTGGCAGGTCGCCATCTACCTGGGGGACGTGCCGACAGCCATGAAGCGTCTCGATCTGCGCCGCACGGTCTGGCTCTGGCTGATCGCCCTGATGCTGCTCAGTATCCTGGTGGGGGGATACATTTTCATCCTGCGGACCAGACGGCAGGCGTACCTGTCGCGCGCCCAGACGACGTTTGTCTCCAACGTCACGCACGAGTTGCGGACGCCCCTGGCATCCATCCGGATGTTCACCGAGCTGCTCGAGCTGCAGGCGGGCCCTCCCCGAAGCGGAACCCAGGCCAGACCCTCCGGCACGACGGCCCAGTACCTGGGGATCATCCGCCAGGAATGCGACCGGTTGAACCGGCTGATCGAACGCGTGCTCGATTTCTCCCGAATGGAGCGGAACGTCAGGGAATACCGATTCGAGCCCCAGGACCTCGGGAGGGTGGTCACCACGGCCGTGGAGTCGTTTCGTCCCTACGCCGAGGCGCGAGGGTTTCTCCTGCAACTCTCGATCGAGGAACCGCTTTCGCCGGTGCGGCTCGATCTTGACGCGATCTCTCAGGTGATCTTGAACCTGCTCTCCAATGCCGTGCAGTACAGCACGGACAAGAAGGAGATTCGGGTCCGCGTCGCCCGCGGGGGCGCCAATGTGGTCATCGACGTCTCCGATCGCGGGGTCGGGATCGATCCCGCGGACCTCCGCAGGGTCTTCGACAAATTCTACTCGACCTGGAGGCGGATGGACGACCGGACCCAGGGCGGTCTCGGATTGGGCCTGACGCTCTCGCGCGAGATCGTCCGGGCGCACGGCGGCGAGATCACCGTGCGCAGCGAGGTCGGCCGTGGCTCCACCTTGACGGTGACCCTGCCCGCCCTGGTCGCCGAAGCCGTGGTCGACCCGTCGTCGCACGCGGCTCCCGAGGGGGGCGTCGTTGTGCGCATGGGAGGGCAGCGCGGATGAAGCGGGTGCTCATCATCGAGGACGATGATTCCATGGTGTTTGGCCTGACCGGCGCCCTGGAGGCCGAGGGCTACGAGGTCGATTCCGCGTTGACGGGGCCCGAGGGCCTGAGACGGGTGATCGACGAACGTCCCGATCTCATCATCCTCGACCTCATGCTCCCCGGCATGAGCGGCTTCGAGTTGTGCAAGCGGATCCGGGATCGCCAGATCCGCTGCCCGATCATCATGCTGACCTCACGGTCGGAGGAGAACGACCGGGTGTTCGGTCTCGAACTGGGGGCCGACGACTACGTCACCAAGCCCTTCAGCCTTCGCGAGCTGCTCGCACGCGTCCGGGCGCACATCCGGCGCGGGGATCCGGAACCCGCCGTGGCGGCCCAGGCTCCGTCACGCGTGCGCATCGGGGATGTGATCGTGGATCTCGACCGTCATGAGGTCCACCGCGATGGGCAGCCGCAGCCACTCACCCGCCGCGAATTCGGACTCCTCGACTACCTGATCCGACATCCCAGCGAGGTGCTCTCGCGCGAGCGCCTGCTCAAGGAGGCGTGGGGTTATGCCGAAAACCTCACCACCCGCACCGTGGACAATCACGTCCTGCGGTTACGCAAGCACATCGAGCCCGACCCGGACCGCCCGCGGTACATCAAGACGGCCCGCGGGGCGGGCTACCTTTTCGACCCGCGGCCGCCGGTCCCGGGTGGAGCCGAACCATGACTGGTGCTCGGATACGAGAGGACGATGATGGATGCGGGAGCGGGCGAGGCCGGCCCATGGTGAAGCGACGCTGGCTGCAGGGCGTCTCGCTGGTGTCATTGATCGCAGCCCTGATCGGCGCGACGGCCGGACGGGGACAACCGGGAAAGGCCGGGACCGCCGCAGCCCACCTGTCCGGACTTCGGGCAGGCCAGTGGATCCAGCTCGAGGGCACCGCCACAGGTCCCTCGTCTGTGTCGTGCACGGAACTCGGGCAACTGGCCGGCGATTTCCTCGATGACGACTGGTCGCTAAAGGGGGCGGTGCGGGCCATCGATGCCGCCAAACGGGAATTTGCCATTGGAGGGTGTCGGGTTCGTGTCAACGAGAACACGACCTACGACAATCCCAGGGGGACGTTCCGGGGCTTCTCGGACCTGCGCGCAGGGATGCTGGTCGAGGTCGATGGCGCCTTCCTCCATGGTCGGATGCTCCTCGCCGCTGAGGTGGACGACGAGTCCGATGAGATGGTCCGCCAACCGAAGGTCAGGGACCAGGTTGAAGTGCTGGGTAAGATCGAGCGGGTGGATGCGCGCAGGAGCATGGTCACCGTCATGGGCATCGAGTTCCACGTCACGGCGAAGACCAGGCTGCGAACCGTCATCGAATAGGCCTCATTGTCTCGGGGCCCGCGGCCCCCGATGTGAATGGCGTCTCCCCGGGAGGCGCCCACTCCTCTCCTCCAGGCCCTGCCGTGCTCCCGGCGTGCACATCCCCATGCGTCATTCTCGTCTTCAGGAGTGCCGCCACTCCAGCGAAACCACACTCCAATGACCGTGACGAGACATTCCTCACACTTTCTATTGACAATCATTCAGGCCAGACCCTAACATTCTCTTCACGAAACGCCTCCTCCCTGAGGAGGGCCGCAGTCCCACAGTAGTGCCGTCCCAGAATCCGGAAGCCCGAGCCGGATTTGGTCACGGGGACGCCCGCCATGGCCGGCGAATCAGGTCATGCACGAAGTCGTGTGTGATCGATTCGGGGTGGGTCGTCATGCCGCCGCCTCGGCGCGCACCACGGCTCCCGCTTTTCATGTTGTCGTTTTGTATCGCGAACGAAGTCGGCGGTTCAGATTGTGCGGAGGTCCCTAATCATGTTCAGTTCCATCGTCTCAGCCAGCATGCGGCTTCGAACCATGGTGGTCGTCATCGCGGTCATCGTGATGACGGTCGGCGTCACCCGGCTCGGTGATCTGCCGGTGGATGTCTTCCCGGAGATCCTCCCGGTCACGGTCAACGTGCATACCGAGGCTCTCGGTCTTTCCTCGGGCGAGGTGGAGCAGCTGATCACCGTCCCGATCGAAGCCGACCTGCTCGCCGGCACCCCGTGGGTCGAGAGCATGCGCTCGGAATCGGTTCCAGGCCTGTCGTCCATCGAGCTCACTTTCAAGCGTGGCACCAATCCCATGCATGCGCGCCAGATGGTTCAGGAGCGGCTGACTCAGGCGCATGCCCTCCCAAACGTGTCGAGCCCTCCGCAGATGCTTCAGCCGCTCTCGGCGACCAACCGCATCATGCTGATCGGGCTCTCGTCGAAGACCCAGTCCCTGATCGACATGTCGGTGCTCGCTCGCTGGACGATCCGCCCGCGCCTGATGGGCGTCCCAGGCATCGCCAACGTCTCCATCTGGGGCCAGCGCGAGCGTCAGCTCCAGGTCCTGGTCGATCCCGCGCGGTTGGCCGGGAAAAAGATCACGGTGCTCGACATCGTGAAGACCGCGGGCAACTCGCTCTGGTACTCGCCGCTTACCTTCCTCGAGGCGTCGGTCGCAGGCACCGGCGGCTTCATCGAGACGCCGAACCAGCGGATCGGCGTTCGGCACGTGCTCCCGATCTCGACCGCCGCCGACCTGGCGAAGGTGCCGGTCGAAGGCACGACCATCCCGCTCGGCGAGGTGGCGACGGTGGTCGAGGACCATCAGCCCCTGATCGGTGACGCCATGAACGAGGGCGGCCCGGGACTCCTGCTGATGGTGGAGAAGATGCCCGGTGTGAACACCCTCGATGTGTCGGACGACATCCTCGAGGCGCTCGAGGCGCTCAAGCCCGGTCTCGGTGGGGTCGAGTTCGATCCCACGATCTACAGCCCGGCCGGCTACATCCGCACGTCGATCGGCAACGTCGAACGCGCCCTGCTGATCGCACTCGCCCTGGTGGCGGTGCTCCTGCTGGCGCTGTCCCACAACTGGCGGGCCGCCCTCATCGGCCTGGTCGCGATGCCGCTGTCGGTGATGGCTGCCCTGATGGTGATCCAGCTGTCCGGCGCGACCATGAACGCGATGGTGCTGGCTGGGCTCGTGATCGCGCTGGGGGTGATCATCGACGACGCCGTCGGTTACACGCACAATATGATGCGCCGTCTGCGGGGGGGGCCGGGGGCAGCGATGTCCCGCACCCTCATGGATGCCCTGGGCGAGGTGCGCGGCCCGATGATCTTCGCCACCGCGATCGTCATGCTCGCCGCCGTGCCCGCCTTCCTGATCGAGGGCACCGCCGGTGCCCTCGTGAATCCGCTCGTCAAGACCTACGTGCTTGCAGTGCTCGCGTCTCTGGCGGTCGCGATGACCGTGACCCCGGCGCTCGGCATGCTGCTCCTCCAGCGCACGCAACTCGTGCGCCACGAGTCGCGCTTCTCGGGCATGGTAAAGGGGATCGCTGCGGGCATCTCCCCCGCCGCCGCTGGTCTGGGAGCCGCCGTGGTCGTGATCGCGGGGGTCGTCGCATTGGTCATGCTGCAGCGACTCGATCTCCCGGCCGCGCCCAACTTCAAGGAGCCTGACCTGCTGGTCCAGTGGGACGCCTCCCCCGGGACGTCCGGCGCCGAAATGAACCGCCTGATCGATCGCGTGGGTCGCGAGCTCCGAGCGGTGCCGGGCGTCCGGCACGTCGGCGCGCATGTCGGCCGCGCCATCCTCGCGGACCAGGTCGTCGGCATGCACTCGAGCGAGATGTGGGTCAACGTCGACCCGAAGGCCGACTACGAAAAGACCGTCTCGGCGGTCGAAGAGGTCGTCGCCGGTTATCCCGGTGTCGACGGTGACGTTCTGACGTTCCTCCGTTCCCGGTTCGGAGAGGCACTCTCCCGCGTGGACGAGCCGATCGTGGTCCGGTTCTACGGTCAGGAGCAGGAGGTGTTGCGCGGCGAGGCCAACAAGTTCCTGCAGTCGCTCTCCTCGGTC
>CAYONG010000296.1:0-3628 GCA_964405235.1 uncultured bacterium
CCGACCCTGGGGTGGTAACGGAGCGGGACACACTCCTCCCCCTCTATGCGGTCTTGCTCCAGGTGGGGTTTACCGAGCCGGCCCCGTCACCGGGACCGCTGGTGCGCTCTTACCGCACCGTTTCACCCTTGCCCGCAGCGCCGACCCGCTTGCGCGGGTGTCCGACGCCCGTTGGCGGTCTGCTCTCTGTTGCACTTTCCGTAGGCTCGCGCCCCCTGGGAGTTACCCAGCACCCTGCCCTGTGGAGTTCGGACTTTCCTCGACGACCGGCCTCGGCGACCGCTTACGCGGAAGCGTCGGCACACCCGCCGCGATCACCTGGGAGACTCGGAACTCGTATCGAGCGCCCGGTCGAGCGTTTCGTTGACGATCCCGTCCGCGCGCGCGTTCTCCTCCCTTCTGACGGCGACGAACCGCACCGACTCGAGCCCCGCCGCGGCACGCGCCGCTTCGGCGTGGAGCGGCTTCAGGCCCGCATGCTTGACGCGGTACTCGCCGGTCATCTGCCGCACCACCAACTCGGAGTCCATGCATACGATGACCGGACTCGCCCGGTGGCGCGCCGCAGCCGCGAGCCCGGCGATCAAAGCCCGGTACTCGGCCACGTTGTTGGTCACCACACCGATCGTCTCCCCGCGCGCCTCGATCTCGCGGCCCGAAGGGTCGATCAGCGAATAACCCAGCGCGCCGGGCCCCGGGTTCCCGCGGGCGCCGCCATCGCAGCGCAGCGTCCAGGAGCCCGACGGGGGGTTCGGCATCGCGCCAAGGTACCCGACGCCTCGCGTGCGCTCAAGCGCGTGGCGCGGCCGGGGCAGCCGCGGGCTCGCCGGTGCCAGGGGATTCGTCGGGCGTTGCCCTGGCGAGCCAGCCGGCCGCCTCCAGCGCGCGCCAGGCGTCGCGCGAGCCACGACGTTTCAGCTCGGCGATGTTCGCCCTGGAGAACTCGTAGAGCCCGCCGGGCAACGGGCCCTCGGGCTCGACCACGCACACGCGCGCCGGGGCCGCCCCGGCCGGGTCGCGCGACGGCGAAGGCTGTCGCGCCCAACCTGGCGGCAACGCGCGCAGCTCGGTCTGGAGGTTGCGCCAGTTGGCGATCTCCAGCAATCGGCCGCCCAGCTCGATGAGATGGGGATCGCGGCTCGGCTTGGGTGGCCCGCTGCTCGGCGAGACCAGCACCACGACCATGGCGTCCGCCCCGTCGGCGAGGACCGCGTGCAGCGGCTGATTGCTGAACACGCCGCCGTCCACGAACTCGCGCTCGCCGATGCGGACAGGCTCGAACAAAGCCGGCACCGCCGACGAGGCGATGGTCGCCTCGATGACCTCCTCGGAACGACGCATCGGCGTCACGTGGCCCACCGCATGGGCGATGCGCTCGCGGAACGCCGGCGAGGGATCGGGCCAATTCACGAAGTAGCACATGTGCCCGGTGTCGATGGCGCACGCGCTGATGATGAGATGGGTCTCGGGTGCCACCAGCGCCCCCGGGTCGCCCTCCGCCACCACCCGCTGGATGAGCCGACGCCGCGCGTCGCTCCCCCAGAGTCCGCGCCCGCCGGTCTCGGGCAGGATGCGCAGAACCAGGCGGCGCAACCGGTCGCCGGTCCTGCCGGAGCGGTTCGCGAACCACACCAATGCACCGATCAGCAGGACCGAAGCGCTGAAGCGATGGGGCCACGCGATCCCCAGGCCCAACGTCACTAGATGCGCCCCGAGACCGAGCAGGAGCAGTCTGCCGAACCAGCGCTGGAGCCGGTGCGGGTCGCGCGCGGGCGAGAGCCGGGCGAGCGACTCCTCGGCCGTACGGGAGCCCCTCACGACCAGCGCCCCGACGAGCCCGACCAGCAGCCAGGCCAGCGTGTCGAGCATCGCCCCGATCACGCCGTCCTGGGGCGGGACGGCGCGGACGAACAGTCTGCGCGGGCTGAGTTCCGGCGAACCCGCCAGCGTGAGGACGATCTGGATGGCCGCGAGGGCCACGAGCGCGGCGCCCAGCGCCCGCATCATGAGCGTCATCCACCGCATTCCGATGGAAGAGGCGCGTAGACGTGACCACACGCGATCGAGTGCCGCGGTGCGGAAGCCGTGGGCGAGCCACAACACCGCATTGATGGCGCCGACCGAGACGCCCGCCAGGATGGCGGGGCGGATGCCCGAGGTCTCGAGCACCCTGAGCACGCCGACCTCGTACGCGCCGAGCGCCCCACCGCCCGAGAGGACCAGGGCGATGCGCCGGAACGGCAGGTCGTCGCGGCAACGGCGCGCGACGGGCTCGCTCATCGGGAATCTCCGCCTAAGCCATGTCGGCGCCGCCTCTGGCGCGGCGAGATCAGGCGGTCGCGTCCGGGGGCCAGATGAGCAGCCGGCCGCAGCCGTCGCACACCAGCAGGCGGTCGCCGCGGCGCGCCTCCTGCAACATCTGGGGTGGCTGTCCGCGGTAGCAACCGCCGCAGGCGCCCTTCTGGATCGGCACCACAGCGCGACCGTCCTTGGATGTCCGGATGCGCTCGTAGCGGTTGCGGGTTCCGGCCGGCAGGCGCACCGCCAGCGTCGCGCGCTCGCTCTCGACCCCCGCGACCCGCTCGCGCTCCCCCTGCTCCTGCGCCCCGATCGTCTTGAGGCGCACGCCCGCCTCGGCCTCCAGCGCCGCGAGCGCCTTCTCGAGCACCGGCTTCTCGGTCGCGCGCCGCTCCTCCTCGTCCATCAGCACGAGCAGGTCGGTCTCGCGATCGGAGCGCTTCTGCTTCACCCCCGCGATTTCGTGCAGCAGTGCGGTGTACTCCTCGTTCTTCTTCACCAGCGGGAGCTGGCCCTGGAACTTTCGCTCCTCGACCGCGAGCGCCTCGATGTCCTTCTCGAGCTGGCGTCGCTTGAGCTGGTACTCGCCCAGCTCCTTCTTGAGCGTCTCGAACCGGACCCGGTCGCCGGTCAGCCGTAGCTCGACCACCTGCCGCTGGGCCGGGAATCGGTTCAGCGCCGCCTGGAGCGTGACCAGACGCTCGTCGAGATCGCGCAGCGCCCACAGCGTCAGGATCTCGTCGTTCACGACCGACCGCCAACGAAAAGCGGGGACGTGGAGAGCACGTCCCCGCTCAGGCGGGTCTGGGTGGCCCGGCGGTGGTCGTGCGCGCCTGCGCACATCCCGGGCCGGACGTCGGATCGCGGTCGATCATGCCCACGACCGCGCGTGACCATGGTCGGATCCGTCATCCGCTCCTCTCCCGCCATGCGGCGAGTGTGTGATCGCGCCGGCCGCCCGCGCGTCCGGCTCGCCGATGAGTGGCGGCTTGAATGGTGGGCGGAACAGGGCTCGAACCTGTGACCCCCAGGTTGTGATCCTGGTGCTCTACCAGCTGAGCTATCCGCCCCCCAAAGGCCGGGTCCGCGCGTTGACGCGGTCTCCGCGCCTCGGATTCATGGGCCCACCTGGATTCGAACCAGGGTCTCGCCGGTTATGAGCCGGCCGCTCTGGACCGCTGAGCTATGGGCCCAGCGCTGGGCGCGCATGTGTCCGTGCGCCAAAAGCCGTGTGTTTCTAGCATCGGGTCTGGGGGGTGTCAAGCGAGCGAATGCAGCGAGCGAATGCGCCGCCACCACCGTGACGGCGTCGCGAACCGTGCGGCGGGGT
>CAYONG010000297.1:0-31583 GCA_964405235.1 uncultured bacterium
CGCGCGACCCTGATCGTCCAGCGCCGGCACGACGTCGCCCGCGCGGGTGCCGGCCCCGACCGCGAGGACGCGCTGGCCTGCGCGTCCCAGCTCCTCGATCGCGTCGCCCGCGCCATGCTCGAGATCCTCGCCGTCGGTCCAGAGCACGATGATCTGCTCGGTGCGGCGCCCGCCGGGGAGCATCCGCGCCGCCATGCGCAGTCCCTTGCCGAGGTCGCTTCCGGGCTCGCTCACCACGCTCGAGCTGAGGGACTCGAGAACCAGACGGACCGCGCCACGATCGAGGGTGAGCGGACAGAGCCGGACCGCGTCACCGGCGAAGGCGACCACGCCCACCCGGCTCCCGGACAGGCGCTCGAGCACGGCGAGGGCCTCGCGCCGCGCCTCCTCGAGCCGGCTTGGGGGCACGTCGCGCACGTCCATGCTGGCCGAGACGTCGATCACCAGGATGACGTCGGACCCGGTGGCGCTACGACGCACGACCTCCCGACCCCACTCGGGACCCGCCGCCCCGATCACCAGCAGCGCGGCCGCCGAGGCCCGCAGCGCTACCCCGAGCCGTCGCTGGCCGGGCCGTCGCTGGCTCAGGAGGACGTGCTGCGGGCGCGTCCCCACCAGCCGGCCCAGCGCGTGCTCACCGCGTCGCGCGGCGCGCCACTCGAGCAGGAGCAGCGGGATCAGAGCGGCGAGCAGCCACAGCCACGCGGGAGTGCCGAAGCTCATGCCGGCCTCCCTTCGCCGCCAGGGCGCATGCGGACGCGGGCGAGGATCATGGGAGGCGGAACGCCCAGGTGGTGGAGCACAGCAGATAGAGCAGCATGATGCCCGCCGCGAACCCGAGCAGGATCGGCCCCAGGTCCACGAACTCGCGGTACTGGATGGAGCGGATGGGCGCGCGCTCGAGACGGTCGATCGCGCTGTAGATGCCGGTCAGCTCGTCGGTGTCGGTCGCGCGGAAGAAGCGCCCGCCGGTCCTTCGCGCGATCTCGCGCAGCACGCCTTCATCCACGTCCATGCGCACCATCTCCACCCTGCGCCCGAACACCGGATCGTCCACCGGCACCGGGACCACGCCGCCGCGCCCCACAAGGATGGCGTGGACGCGCACGCCGAGCGCGGTCGCCAGATCCGCGCCGGTGAACGGGTCGATGGCGCCGCGATTGTTCTGGCCGTCGGTGAGGAGCACGACCACCTTGCTCGGCGTCTTGCTCTCCTTGAGGCGGGCGACGGCGGTGGCGAGGCCCATGCCGATCGCCGTGCCGTCCTCGGCCATGCCGAAGTCGATGGCCTCGAGCAGCTCGGTGAGGACGGCGTGATCAAGGGTGAGCGGGCACTGCGTGAACGAGGTCGCGGCGAACGCCACCAGCCCGATGCGATCGTGCGGCCGCTGGCGGATGAAGTCGCGGGCGGTCGCCTTGGCCACGAACAGCCGGTTGCGCGGGCGCAGGTCCTCGGCCCGCATGCTGGGCGAGATGTCGAGCGCGAGCACGATGTCCACGCCGCGCGTCTCGGTCTCGCTCTGGCGCAGGCCCTCCTGCGGTCGCGCGAGCGCCAGCAGCGCCAGCGTCAGCGCGATCCACGGCAGCAACGCGACCGCCCGCAGCGGCAGGCCGGAGACCCCCGCGGACCACGCGGCGCCGACGCGCACCCATAGCACCGCCGCCGACTTCGCCACCTCGCGACGCCCGCGCCAAGCGAGCCACGGCAGGATGAGCAGCGCGAGCAGCGCCCACGGCATGTCCCAGCGCATCAGGCCACCCGCTCCGCCGCCCCGGGGGGACGGCGCATGAAGGCCTCGATCGAGCGCTCGGAGCGGACGGCCTCTTCGAGCGTGAAGGGCTCGCGCGCGAACTTGACCCTGTCCCAGACGCGCAGGAGCCCCGAGAACCGCGTCAGGTCTTCCGGGTCGAGTCCCGCCGTCTTGAGGTGCGCGACCAGCTCGGGCGTGGTGTCACCCGGACGGGTGATGCCGGTCGTGGACTCGAGGAAGTGACGCAGGATGCGCCCGAGACGGAAGGCGTGCTCGGCGAACCGCCCGTGCTCGGGCAGGTGCTGGGCGCGCAGGGCGGCCAGCGCCGCCAGCGCCTCGGCGCGCGGATCGAGCGCCACCACCGGCGCCTCGGGCGCGACCGCCGCCTTGCGCCGGCGCCGCAGCCAGCGGAAGACCAGGAACGTCGCGACGAGTGTCAGAAGACCCAGCACCACCCAGGTCCACGGCACCCGCTCCCACCACGGGGCGGCGAGCGGGCCGTGGAGCGCCCGATAGTCGGCGTTGCTGTCGGCCGCGGTCAGGACCGGGAGGATCTCCAGGGTCACGACCGGCAGGCGGAATACCCTCGGCCCCCGGCCGTCGTCGATCTCGACCTGGACCCCCGGGATCGGCAGCTTGCCGAGCGCGAACGCCTGGAGCGGGATCTCGATGAAGAGCGCCCGTCCGCCGATGCTGTGCCGGGCCGCGGGATCGAGCTTCTTGCGCTTCGACTTCGTGAACGCATCCGCGGTCGGCATGCCCCAGCTGGCGGCCGCGCTCACCCGCGGAGTGCCCCAGGTGAAGGCGGCGCCCGAATCGGGCGGGAGCCAGCGTGCCGTCGCCGGCCGCTCGGCGCGCACCCAGGCCTGGTAGGTGACCCGCTGGCCCAGATCGGCGACCGCCGGGGTGACCGCGGCGCGCACCTGATGCGGCGGCGCGCTGGTCTGGATCGCGGGCGGGGATGTCGCGGGAGACTTGGCGGCCCCGGAGGCTCCGCTTCGAGCCTGGGCGAACGCCCCTCCCGGCCCGAGCGCGAGCGCGAGCAGGACCGCCCCGAGCCGGCGGACGATCGCGGTCGCCGCGCGCGGTCGCACGAGCGCTGCGCTCAACGCCGGGGCGGCGTTCACGCCGCGCCCCGCCCTCGCCGCCGCGCCTTGAAGTACCGCAACAGGACCGGCAGGTACGAACGATCGGTGCGCACGTCCACGAGCGCGACCTGGGAGCGCTTGAGCGCCTGCTCGACCACGCGCCGGCGCTCGCGCGCCTCGGCGTGATAGGCCTCGCGCACCTTGCGCATCGAGGTGTTGACCAGCCGGCGCTCGCCGCTCTCGAGATCCTCGACCTCGACCCAGCCGACCGCGGCCAGCGCCTCATCGCGGGGGTCGCGCGTCATGATCGCCGTCAGCTCGTGTCGGCGCGCCAGCACCCGCCAGTCGCGCGGGTCGAGCGTATCCTCGAAATCGGAGATCCAGAACACGACGCTGCGCCGGTGACTGGTGCGCAGGATGAACCGGGCGGCCTCGCCCAGGTGGGTGGCCCCTGGTCGCGGCGTCGCGTCGAGGACGTCGCGCAGGAGCCGCAGCACGTGGCTGCGGCCGCGCTTGGGCGGCACGAAGTGCTCGACCCGCTCGCCCACCAGGACCAGCCCGACGCGATCGTCGTTGCGCAGCGCCGCGAACCCCAGCACCGCGCACAGCTCGGCCGCCAGGTCGAACTTCTCCTGCCCGGCGGTGCCGAAGCGCATCGAGCGCGACACGTCGAGCACCAGCAGCACGGTGAGCTCGCGCTCCTCCACGAACCGCTTGATGTAGGGCTGGCCCAGGCGCGCCGTGACGTTCCAGTCGATGTCGCGCACCTCGTCGCCGGGGACGTAGGGACGGACCTCTTCGAACTCCATCCCGCGTCCCTTGAAGACGCTCTCGGCGTGACCCGCAAACAGGTCCTCCACCAGATGGCGGCTGCGGATCTCGAGTCGGCGGACCTTGCGCAGCAGTTCCGCGGTCTGCATCAGGGGACGCGCACCTGCTCCAAGATGCGCCGGGCGACCTCCTCGCCATCGACGCCTTCAGCCTCCGCTTCGTACGAGACGTGGATGCGGTGGCGGAGCACATCGGGTGCGATAGCCTTGACATCCTCCGGCAGCACGTAGGGACGACCGTCGATCACGGCCAGCGCCTGGGCGCCGCGCACCAGGAACAGGGTCGCGCGCGGCGAGGCCCCGTAGGCGACCAGCGATTCGAGCTGGAGCCCGTAATCGCGGGGTTTGCGTGTCGCGGTGACCAGATCGATCACGTAGTCCTGGATCTTCTCGTCAACGTAGACAGAGGAGAGCACGCTGCGCGCCGTCATGACCTCGTCGCGGCTCGCCTGCGGCGTGAGCGAGGGCAACGTGGAGAGCCCGGCGCGGCGCAGAATCTCCTTCTCCTCGTTCTTCTCGGGATAGTCGATGCGCACCTTGAGCATGAACCGGTCGCTTTGAGCCTCCGGCAGCGGGTAAGTCCCCTCCTGCTCGATCGGGTTCTGGGTCGCCAACACCAGGAACGGCTCCTCGAGCGGATGGCTCTCGTCGCCCAGTGTGACCTGCCGCTCCTGCATCGCCTCGAGCAGTGCCGACTGTACCTTCGCCGGGGCGCGGTTGATCTCGTCCGCCAGCACGAGGTGGGCGAACACCGGACCCTTCTTGGCGCTGAATGTCCCCTCGCGCGGGTTGTAGATCATGGTCCCGGTGAGGTCGGCGGGCAGCAGGTCGGGGGTAAACTGGATGCGTCGGAACTTGAGCGAGAGCGCATCGGCAAGGCTCTTGACCGCCAACGTCTTGGCGAGTCCCGGCACCCCTTCCAGCAGGATGTGGCCACCGGTCAGGAGCCCGACCAGGAGGCGGTCCACCATCGCGTGCTGGCCGACGATGACGCGACCGACCTCGGCCCGGACCTTCGCGAGCACCGCGCTCGCCTGCTCGACGCGACGTGCGGCGTCCTTCGTTTCCACGGTCATCGGTTCCTTCCTGGTGCCGGAGAACGCCCCGCCGCAGAGCTCATGACGCATCCATCCAGCGGTCGGCCGCTCCGTCGTGCGCCCGCTGCACAGCCGTCGGCAGTATAGCGAAGCCTCAGGCCTCGGCCAATCGGCGCGGTATCGGTGGGCCGGATCCCGTGGGATGGGTCCCGGGGCCCGTCAACCGGAAGCCCGGGGCCGGTCGTGCGCGCGGAGCCCAAGCCCGTTCAGGCCGCTTCGCGCAGTTCCCCGGGCCCGGACGGACCCGACGCATCGCTCGCGCCGCGCGAGCGGGAGTCGCGTCCGGTCTCGAACAAGCCGCTCGCCGGGATCATCGTGAACGGGGGATCGAACGACTCGATCGTGCCGAGCCGGGCGAGCCGTTGGGCGGACTCCAGGAGCAACTCAGTCTCGCGCCCGGGGTCGCCGGCAGCGCGCGCGCGGGTGACGAGCTGGTGGACGCGCAGGCGGGCGAGTGCCTCCACCTCGAGGTCCATCCGGTAGCGCGCGGCCGCCCGTTCGTAGAGCAGCTCGGCGATCCCGGCATGGCCCCCGATCGCAGCGTGCAGTGCCGCGTGGTGGAGCGCCCGTCCCGCGAAGAGCGCGGGAAAGCTGACGGCCAGGGACCAGATGAAGGGAATGTCGAGCATGGTGCCTTCCAGGGATGGGGCGAGGGAGGGGTCGAGTTCGGTCGGGCGGCGGGTTGGACTGCACGTTCGGTGCCACGGCCGGGCGGGGAAGCCCGCGCTCAACCCGTTGTGCCGCAGGCGGTCGCGGGCCGGACCGAACTTCGATTCGAGCGATTTCGCCGATGCGGCGTGCAGGTTGCGCCGCACGCGGCGCACGACGCACGCAACGGGGGCTCGAACCCACCGTGACGCCCGCGGCCGGCCGCGACGCCGGGGGGGACGCACATCGCGGCCCGCGCCCGGCACGAACGCTATCGGAGCACCGGCTCCCAGGCGAAGAGCGGGAAGCGCGCCGCCGTCTCCAGCACCTCGCGTTCGACCGCGCGCGCGGTCTCGGCGTCGTCCGGGCGGTCGAGCACCCGGGCGATCCAGCCGGCGATGAGCCGCATCTCCTCGGCGCCGAAGCCGCGCGTGGTGAGTGCCGGCGTGCCGAGGCGAATGCCGCTCGTCACCCACGGCTTCTGCGGGTCGTTCGGGACCGCGTTCTTGTTGACGGTGATGCGCGCCCGGTGGAGCGCCTCCTCGGCCACCTTGCCGGTCAGCCCGCGGCGTTGGAGATCGATCAGCATGAGGTGGTTGTCGGTGCCGCCCGAAACCAGGTCGAACCCACGCGCCTGGAGCGAGCGCGCCAGCTCGGCCGCGTTCTCGACCACCCGCCTCTGGTAGGCGCGGAACCCGTCGGTGAGCGCCTCACCGAAACACACCGCCTTGGCCGCGATGACGTGCATGAGCGGTCCCCCCTGGAGCATGGGGAATACCGCCTTGTCGAGCTTCTCCGCGTGCGCCTTGCGACAGAGGACGAAGCCGCCGCGCGGGCCGCGCAGGGTCTTGTGGGTCGTGCTCGTCACGAGATCTGCATGCGGCACCGGGCTCGGGTGGAGCCCGGCGGCGACCAGGCCGGCGATGTGCGCCATGTCCACCACCAGGAATGCGCCCACATCCCTGGCGATTCGGGCGAAGCGCTCGAAATCGATCACGCGCGGGTAGGCGCTGGCGCCGGCCACGATCAGGCGCGGACGGTGCTCGCGGGCTAGGGATTCGAGCTGGTCGTAGTCGATGCGGCTGTCGTCCGGCCGAACACCGTACTGAACCGCCTTGAACAGGCGGCCCGAAAACGAGACCGGATGGCCGTGCGTGAGATGCCCGCCGTGGGCGAGGCTCATCCCCAGGAGCGTGCTCCCGGGCTCCGCGACCGCCAGGTAGGCGGCCAGGTTCGCGGACGCCCCCGAATGCGCCTGGACGTTGGCGTGATCGGCTCCGAACAGGCGGCCGACCCGCTCGAGCGCCAGCTCCTCCGCCTGGTCCACGTACTCGCAGCCACCGTAATAGCGCTTGCGCGGCAGGCCCTCGGCGTACTTGTTGTTCATGACCGAGCCCAGCGCCTCGAGCACCGCTTCGCTGGCGAAGTTCTCGGAGGCGATCAACTCCAGGGTCTCGGTCTGCCGGCGGCGCTCGCTGGCGATGGCCTCGAAGATGGCGGGGTCGCGCTCGCGCAGGTCGGACATGGTCACCTCGGTCGCAGGGGTGGGTGGGCGCGCTCGTAGTCGGCAATCTTCTTGAGGCGCGGCAGATGGCGCCCGCCCTCGAACGGCGTCTCGAGCCATATGCGCAGCCAGCGGACCGCGTCCTCGTGCGGGTTGGTGCGCCCGCCGAGGGCAAGCACATTGGAGTCGTTGTGGAGCCGGGTCAAGCGTGCGGTCTCATCGCTGGTGACCACCGCTGCGCGCACGCCCGGCACCTTGTTGGCGGCGATCGCCTCGCCGACGCCGCTGCCGCCGAGCACGATGCCCCGCTCGGACCGGCCGTCGGCGACCCGCTCGGCGACCGGAAAGCAGAAATCGGGGTAGTCCACCGCGGGCTCGGCGGCGTGCGTCCCGAGGTCTTCGACCTCGTGGCCGACAGAGAGCAACTCGCGCGCGAGCCGTTCCTTGAGCGCGTAGCCGGCATGGTCACTGCCGATCGCAATGCGCATGCGAATCTCCTTGTTCGCTCCACGCCGTCCCTGGAGCGCCGCCCGCGCCTACGGTCGCCGCGCCACCGAGCCCGTGATCACCGCCGGCTGTGGCACCGCGGTGAGCCACCGGTGCCGATCGGTCACCTCGCCGCGCACGACTCCGAAAAACTCGTCCTGGATCGCCCGGGTGATCTTCCCCGGCTTGCCGTCGCCGACCGCGATCTTGTCCACCGAGTGGACCGGAGTCACTTCGACCGCGGTGCCGGCGAGGAACACCTCGTCCGCCACGTAGAGCATCTCGCGTGGCAGGACCATTTCGCGCACGGTGAGGCCTTGCTCGCGCGCCAGCGTCATGACCGAATCGCGGGTGATGCCCGCCAGGATGCTGTTGTGCAGCGGCGGAGTGACCAGCTCGCCCTTGACCACGGCAAACAGATTCTGGCCGCTGCCCTCGCTCACGAAGCCGTTGACGTCCAGCGCCACCGCCTCGTCGTACCCGTCTACCAGCGCTTCCATCTTCATGAGCTGCGAGTTCATGTAGTTGGCCGACGCCTTGGCCATCGCCGGCAGCGTGTTGGGCGAGATGCGCCACCACGAGCTGATCTTGACCGACACGCCCTTGGTGAGGGCGTCCTCCCCCAGATACTTGCCCCATGGGAACGCCGCCACCGCCACCTCGACCGGCGAGCCGAACGGGTTGACCCCGAGGTTCTCGTACCCGCGGTAGATGAGCGGGCGCAGGTAGCAGGCCTTGAGGTCGTTGACCGCGACGACGTCGAGGCACACCTGCCGGATCTGGTCGCGCGTGAACGGCAGCTCCATCCGGTAGATGCGGGCGGAGTACATGAGCCGGTCGACGTGGTCGTCGAGCCGGAAGATGGCGGGACCGCCCTTGGTGTGGTAGCAACGGATGCCCTCGAACACGCTGGAGCCGTAGTGCACCACGTGGGAAAGGACGTGGATCTTCGCGTCGTCCCAGGGGACCCACTTGCCGTTCATCCAGATCTTGTCAACCTTTTCGAGCGCCATCATGCACCTCGCTGGGGGAAAGAACGCGCCTGTCCGCTCATGCCGAACGGGCGCCGGACGCCTCCCGAATGTACGGTACCACCCGCTCGAGATGATGCTGGATGCGACGCCAGCATTCCTCGTACGCCTCGCTCGATGCCCCGAACGGGTCGCTGATCTCCAACCCCGGCTCGCCCGGCCCGGGCCACTCGCTCAGGACATGGCTATGCTCGGGGTCGGCGCCCAGGGCACGGGCCGCGGCCAGATGCCCGCGCTCCATGACCAGCACCAGATCCGCCCTGCGCACCAGCGCCGGGGTCAGCCGCCGCGAGCGATGCTCCGAAAGGTCCACATCTGCCACCGCGGCCACCCGCACGGACAGATCACTGGCCGGCTGGTCGTCCCACGCCGCGGTCCCCGCCGATTCGATCACGATCCGGCCGCCATCGGCCGCAAGCAGCCGGCGCAGGGCGCCCGCCGCCATGGGACTGCGACACGTGTTCCCGGTACAGACCAGGAGCACCCGAAACACCGGTTCGCTGGGTGACATTTGCCCCAAGGATAGAGGGGCCCCTCCGGCGCCGTCAATTCGAGGGGGGGCCGGAGTCACCACTCGCGTCGACGAGATCGCCCAGGACGTCGCTCACGTCGACCACCCCGCGCCGCAGCAGGCGCGGCCGCGGGCCGGTGACGTCCACCAGCGTCGAGGGCATGCCGCCATGCCGCGGTCCGCCGTCGATCACGAGGTCGAGTTGGTTGCCGAAGATGCGGACCACCTCTTCCGCGGTCTCGGCCGGGCGCTGGCCGGAGAGGTTTGCGCTGCTCGAGACCACCGGGCCGCCGATGCGCTCGAGCAGGCGCTGGCTCAACGTGTCCTTCGGGCAGCGCAGCGCGACCGTGCCGCCCGCGCCCTGCACCCGGGCCGGAACGATGCGCGCGGCGCGGAAGATAAGCGAGAGCGGCCCGGGCCAGAAGCGCTTCATCATGCGCTCGGCCGCCTCGTTCACCTCCGTAGCCAGGCCGTAGACCTGGCTCGGCTCGGGGATGAGCGAGATAACGGCGAGCGAGAGGTCCCGTCGCTTGAGGCGCGCCACCATCTCGACCGCCGAGACATCGAACAGCGAGCAGCCGAGGCCGTAGAGGGTGTCGGTCGGGAACGCGATCACCCCGCCACGCAGCACCGCCTCGGCCGCCTCGAGCAGCACCGCCTCGTCGGGGTTCTCCGGGTCCACCTTCATCACCTGCATGTCGGACCTCCCGCTCCTGCCCCCACCGCTGAAGCGTCGGCGAAAGCCCCGCCCGCGGCGATGTCGCGGCGACAGCGCCAGCCACTTCCTCCCAGTCGGTCCACCGCGGCGTAGACGCGCTTGCGGGCCTCGGCCACCGTAGCGCCGCGGGCAGCCACGTGGAGCGCACGGCCCCCGCGCACGCGCCAGCGTCCGTCGGCGAACGCGGTCCCGGCATGGAAGATCATGACGTCCTCGCCCTTCATCAGGTCCTCCAGGCCGTCCAGCGTCCCACCGCCGGTCGCCTGCTCGGGATAGGCCTCGTCCACAACCGCCACCGAGAGCGCAGCTCCAGGCTCGCGGGAAACCGCCGAGGCGTCGAGCCGACCGGCGGCCGCACCCGCGAGCAGACGGGCGAACGAGCCGCCGACCAGCGGCAGCACTACCTGGGTCTCGGGATCTCCGAAGCGGCAGTTGAACTCCACCACCTTCGGCCCCTCCGACGTCAGCATGAGCCCGACGTAGAGCACTCCGACATAGGGCGTCCCCCGTGCCGACATCGCCTCCAGCACCGGCCGCACGATGGTCTTCCCGACCAGGGTCTCGAGCGCCTCGTCGATCCGCGGCGTGGGGGCATAGGCGCCCATGCCGCCGGTGTTGGGACCGCGGTCGCCGTCCTCGGCCCGCTTGTAATCGCGGGCGCAAGGGAGCAGGACGAAGCTCTCCCCGTCGCACACCGCCATGAGTGAAGCCTCCTCGCCGCGCAGGAACTCCTCGATCAGCACGCGATGCCCGGCGGCGCCGAAGCGGTCATCGTCGAGACATGCGCCGAGGAAATGCTCAGCCTCCGTGACGTCGGCCGTGACCCGCACACCCTTACCAGCCGCAAGCCCGTCGGCCTTGATCACCCAGGGAGGAGCGAACGAGGCAAGAGCCGCGCCCGCTTCCGCCAGCGATGCGCACAGGCGGGCGCGGGCGGTCGGGATGCCGCACGATTCCATGAGCCGCTTGGCGGTCCACTTGCTCGCCTCGAGCTGGGCGGCCGCGGCGCTCGGTCCGAACACCGCGATCCCGCCGGCGGCCAGACGATCGGCGAGGACGGCGGCGAGCGGCGCCTCGGGGCCGATGACCGCCAGGGTCACGCGCTCGATGCGACAGTGATCGAGGAGGGCCGCGTAATCCGATTCGGCCACCGGGAGGCAGGGAAAGGCGCGGGCGATGCCGTCGTTGCCCGGGGCGACCTGGATCCGCTCCACGTCCGGGTCGCGGCTCAACCGCCACGCGAGCGCATGCTCGCGACCGCCACCACCCACGATCAGGATGCGATGGCATTCGCTCACGCGCCGCACTCTATCGGCGGGCCGCGGGAGGGTCAAGCCTCCAGCGTGCACCGCGCGATTCCGGGCGGCACCGATGTGCCGCGCCCACCGACAGCGCGCGGGAGACGACGAGCGCGCGGCGCACGTCCACCGTTGACTTCAGCGCGCGGGCGCCTGTCGCGCCAGCTCCACCTCGAGCATTTCCTTCACCGTCTGCGGGACCGCCTGACCGCCGCTCTTCTTCATCACCTGCCCGACCAGGAAGCCGAGGGTCGCGGTCTTGCCGCCGAGATATTGCGCGACCGGTCCGGGATTCTCGTCGATCGCGGCGCGCACCAGCGGCGCCAGTGCCTCGGCCGACGCCTGCACCGTCACGCCGTGGCGCGCGAGCAGTTCGGCGACGTCTCCCGGCTCGTCGGCCATCCAGGCGAACACCTGCTTGGCGAGCGGTCCGGGCAGCTCACGCGAGGCCACCCTCGCGAGGAATCCCGCAAGGCGCGGCGCCGGGACCTGTGCGGTCCACGAGGCGAGCGACCAATCGCGCTCCTTCAGCACGCGCAGCACCTCGGTCATCAACCAGTTACTCGCGAGCTTCGGGTCGCCCGCGCCCACCACCGCCTCGAAGTAGTCCGCCAGTTCGCGCTGATCGCACAGGATCCCGGCGTCGTACTCGGGCAGGCCGTACGCGCCGACGAATCGCGTTGCGCGCGTCCACGGCAGCTCGGGCGTTCGCTCGCGCGCCGAGGCGAGCCACGCCTCGTCCACCTTGAGGAGCTGCAGGTCGGGCTCGGGGAAATACCGGTAGTCGTGGGCGTGCTCCTTGGAGCGCATGATGGCGAGCTTGTCGTGATCCGCGTCGTAGAGCAGCGTCGCCTGCTCGATCGCGCGCCCGGCGGCGATCTCGCTCTGCTGACGCGCGATCTCGGCCGTGAGCCCCTTCTCGACGCCCTTGATCGAGTTCAAGTTCTTGAGCTCGGTCTTGGTGCCGAGCCGCTCCTCGCCCACCGGGCGGATGCTGACGTTGGCGTCGCAGCGTAGATGGCCCTTCTCCATGTTGCCGTCCGAGATGCCGAGCCAGCGCACCAGCCGCCGCAACGTGGTGAGGAACGCCGCGCACTCGGCGGGCTCGCGGAACACCGGCTGGCTCACCAGCTCGAGTAGCGGCACGCCGGCGCGGTTGAAATCCACCCGCGAGACCTGGCGGTCGCCGTAGCGCTCGGGGTGGAACGACTTGCCGGTATCCTCCTCGGCATGCACGCGGATGAGCGCGAAGGCGCGCGTCTGCGCGCCCAACCGCACCGGCAGCGCTCCCCCTTCGCACAGCGGCCGGTCGTACTGGGTGATCTGGTAGTTCTTGGGCATGTCGGGATAGAAGTAGTGCTTGCGAGCGAAAACGCTCTCGGTGCGGACGTCGCACCCGAGCGCGAGCCCCAGGCGCAAGGCAGCGTCCACCGCGGCCCGGTTGGTGACCGGCAGCGCACCGGGCAACCCGAGACACACCGGACACACATTGGAGTTGGGCGCGGCGCCGAACTCGGCCGGGCAGCCGCAGAACATCTTGCTGCGCGTGTTGAGCTGGATATGGCACTCCAGCCCGATTACGGCTTCATGGGCCATGCGAACTCCGTCTGATGCTTGCGCGCCAGAAGCGCGACATCACCCCGCACCTCGATGACGCGGCCGGCCGCGATCAGCGCCGCTTCCGAGTCGTCGGGCCCCAGCAACTGGACCGCCCGCGGCAGCGGCGGCCGACCGTTCCCGGCCGTGAGCCCGACCGGCACCGTGAGCCCCGGGATCCCCGCCAGGTTGGCGCCGATGGTGAAGATGTCGCTCAGGTACATCGCCAGCGGATCCTCGGTCTTCTCCCCGAGCCGGAACGGCAGCGTCGGGGATGCAGGCAGGAGCATGAAGTCGCAGCGCGCGAAGGCGGCCTCGTACTCGCGCCGGATGCGGGTACGCGCGCGCTGGGCCGTCAGGTAGTAGGCGTCGTAGTAGCCGGCTGAGAGCGCGTAGGTACCGAGAAGGATGCGGCGCTGCACTTCGGGCCCGAAACCCTCACTGCGCGTCCGCGTGTAGAGCGACCGCACGTCCGTGCTCGCCGGGTGGCGGGGCCCGTAGCGCACGCCATCGAAGCGCGCCAGGTTGGAGCTCGCCTCGGCGGTGGCGACCAGGTAGTAGGTGGCGACAGCGAACTCGCCGGGCATGAAGTCGAAGGTCACGCGGCGCGCCCCGGCGCGCTCGAGCGCGGCAGCCGCCTCCTCGAGCCCGACGACGATCTCGGGTTCGACCCCCTCCTTCCAGAGGTTGGCGGGCCAGCCGAATGTGCGACCGCGAACCCCGCCCTCCCACCCCGAGACGTCGGGCGTGGGACCACCCCGGGTGGTGGCGTCGCAGGGATCGCTTCCCGCCAGCGCGGCGTAGGCCTCCGCCACGACGCCGGCGTGCCGGGCGAAGATGCCGATCTGGTCGAGCGAGGAGCCGAAGGCGACCAGGCCATAGCGCGAGAGCCGCCCGTAGGTGGGCTTGAGGCCGAACACGCCGCAGAACGCCGCGGGCTGGCGCACAGAGCCGCCGGTGTCGGAGCCGAGTCCGAGCGCGCAGAGGCCGTAGGCGACCGCCGCCGCCGGGCCGCCGCTCGAGCCGCCGGGCACGCGCTCCAGGTCGTACGGGTTGCGGGTGGGACCGTAGCAGCTGTACTCGGTCGAGGAGCCCATCGCGAACTCGTCCATGTTGCCCTTGCCGGTCACCACCGCGCCCGCCGCGCGCAGCCGCGCGATGATCGTGGCGTCGTACGGCGGCCGGTAGCCGGCGAGGATCCTTGATGCGCAGGTCGTGGGGAGTTCCGTCGTACAGATGTTGTCCTTGACCAGCACCGGCACTCCAAGCAACGGCCCACCCGATCCCCCCGGACCGTTGCGCGCGGCCGTGGCACCGGCCGCCCGCGCAACGGGGTCCGAGTGCACGACCGCGTGGACATCCTGCTCCCAGCGCGTGGCCGGCCCCTCCCACCCGGATTCGACCGCCTCGCCGGCGCTCAAGTCACCGGCGCGCACGCGCGCCGCGAGCTCGAGGGCGGAGAGCCGCCAGGCGTCCTTGGCCGCGCTCATGGATTCAGGTTCTCCACCACCGGCGGCACCAGGAAGAAGCCGTGCTCGCCCTCGGGGGCCGCCGCCAGCGCCGCCTCGGCGCCCAGGCGACGCCCATCGAGCGCGTCCTCGCGCAGCGGGATCTCGGCCGGGGCGAACGCAGTCGGCTCGCAGCCAGTCAGATCAAGCCGCTTGAGCGTGCCGGCGAAATCGAGCACCGCCGATAGCTCGGCCGCCATGCGGTCGATGCGGTCCTCGGGAATCTCGAGCCGTGCCAGATCGGCGATGCGTCGCACCTCATCACGCGTGATCGACATCGGCGCCTCCGGTGAGAAACCGCCCCAGGACCTTGCGCGTCTGGCCACCGAAACGCACGGTGAACTTGATCTCGCTGCCTTCACCTTCGGCCATCACGACCACACCGCGGCCGAAGGTCTCATGATGCACCTCGCGGCCCACGGTGCGGGCGAGCGCACCGGTCGTGCGATAGGCCGGGCCGTCCGCCGCACCCGACCGGCGTCCGCCGCCCGAGCCCGGCGACGACCAGCCCCCGCCGCCCGCGGCGGCCCGCACCCCCGCGAGCGCGACGGCCTGCGTCTCCACCCGGTCGAGCAGTTCGGCCGGGATCTCCTCGACGAACCGCGACACCTGTCCGCCGCGGGCGACGAACGCGCCGCCGGCCGCCATCCGTCGCCGGTAGGCCGCGGCGGTGAGCAGCACCTCGTCGCGTGCCCGCGTCAGGGCGACATAGAAGAGACGCCGCTCCTCCTCCATCTCCTTCGCCTCCCCGAGCGCCGAAGCGTGCGGGAACAGACCCTCTTCGAGCCCGGCCACGACGACCACCGGGAATTCCAGGCCCTTGGCGTTGTGGGCGGTCAGCAGCAGCACGCGGTCGGCGCCCTCTTCCAGCCGGTCGGCGTCGGTGATGAGCGCGCTCTCGGCCAGGAATCCCGTCACCCCCTCCGCGCCCTCGGCCGGCGAAAAGGACTCCGCCGCGGCGACCAGCTCCTCCACGTTGGCGCGGCGTTCGGCGGCGTCGCCATCGCCCGCTTCGTCCAGGGTGCGCAGGTACTCGGTGCGCTCGATGACCAGCCTCAACAACGCATCGGGCGGCTCGGCGAGGCGCGCGCGAAGCTCGTCCATCAGGCCGAGGAAGCTGTCCGCGCCGCTCTTGGCGCCGCCCCGCAGCGCGCCCTCTCCCGCCAGTGTCCGCAGGGCCTCCAGCGGCCGGTCGCGATCGCGCGCCTCGAGCCGCGCCCGCAAGGCGTCGCCCAGCCCGCGGCGCGGCGTGTTCCACACCCGCCAGAACGCCACCCGGTCGGCGGGGTTGAGCGCCAGGCGCAGGTAGGCGAGCAGATCCTTGACCTCGCGGCGGGCGTAGAACGAGACCCCGCCGACAATCTCGTAGCGCAGACCCTGCTGACGCAGCTCGGTCTCAAGCGCCCGCGACTGGGCGTTGGTGCGGTAGAGCACCGCGGCCTCATCGAGCCGCCCGCCGGTGCGGAGCCGCTCCCGCAGGAACCCGCTGATCCTACGCGCCTCGTCCTGCTCGTCGGCGGCCAGCACGAAGCGCAGCCGGGCACCGTCACCGCGATCGCACCACAGGCGCTTGCCCTTGCGCTCGCGGTTGTTCTCGATCACCGCGTTGGCGGCCCGCAGGATGTTGGCGGTCGAGCGGTAGTTCTGCTCCAGCCGGATGACCGTGGCGCCGGGGAAGGTGTCCTCGAACTCGAGCACGTTCGACAGATCGGCGCCTCTCCAACCGTAGATGGAGTTGTGGGTCACCAATCCGTTCGCGATGAAGTTGTGCGTGTGTTCGATGCACAGGTCGTACACCGGCACTTCCAGGGGCACGTGCCGGACCGAGGCGACCACGTCGAATTCGCCGTGCTCGTTGAACATGGCCATGCCAGGGAGGACCGAGCCTGCAGGGATGAATGGCAGGGAGGCGATCTGCCGCGCTCCCCTGCCTCCGCCCAGTCGCGCCATCCGGTGCACGTTGATCTTGAACCGCGTCCCAATCCGATCAACCGTGTCCTGAAGCCCGGCGTACGTGGCTCGCACGGTCTCATGACGCCAGCTTTCCGATCCTCGCCTCACTGGACGAACTGAGAACCCGAGCTCCTCAAGTGTGAGGCGGCCTTCGGTGTCGTTCCCGACCACCGAAATGCGGTGCATCGGACGGGCGCCGCGGTGATCCGCACAGAGGGTCAGAACAACATTGCGACGGCTGCTGTTCCGCGACCGCGGTCGGTAGTGAGCGTGGGCGAACGACAACCCCCGCTCGGCCAGCAGCCGACGAGCGCTCGGCTCGCCGCCGAACTCGGAGAAGACACGGGCCAGCATGGCGGGATCATGAACCAGTCCCGTCTGCCTGCGGCCGTTCATCCTCGGCACGAAGGGAATCGTCGGAATCTGATAGCGCAACGAAAGCAGGTACTCATCAAGCCGGGCCTCTTGATCGCTGTCGTGTGCACCGACGATCCACAGCGCGTCGCCGTGCTCCTGAGCGAGGCGGAGCATGAACCCCATCACCGGCTGTTTCTGCCCCGCGGTGTAGACCTGGGAAGTGCCCAGGCGATACCCAGATCCGCGCCGGTACATCATGTAGGTGAAGTGGGTCTGGGGTGATACACCGGTGACGTAGCCGGCAAAGTGGGTATGCTCGGGAGTGCTGGCGATACGACGTCCTGCCCGCGTAACGATTTCAATGCCCTCGACGGCCTGATCATTCGTGTGCACATGGAGCACGCGGGCCGACCGGAACGCGCCGTTTCCATACCCAGACTGGACCTCGTCACCCGGCTCGATGCGCTCGATCGGGCGGGTCGTTCCGTCGGCCATCGTCACGAGGCTCCCGGCGACGAGGCACTGGTCGTCGTCCCCGACCGCGAACACGTTTCCGTGCCCCGCCGCCAGCGACTGCGCGAACCGGAACTGGGCGTGGTTGGTGTCCTGGTACTCGTCCACCAGCACGTGCTGGAAGCGCCGACGGTAGTGCTCCGCCACATCGGGCCGCGCGTGCAGGAGGCGCACCACCTCGACGATCAGGTCGTCGAAATCGAGCGCCCCTTGGGCGCGCAGCGCCTGCTGGTAACCCTTATAGCAGGCGGCGACCCGGCGCTCGTGGGGGCTCACCGCCACCCGCTCGAACTCCTCGACCGTGACCAGCGCGTTCTTGGAGTCGGAGATCCGCCGCAGCACCTCGCCCGGACGTAGCGCCCCCTCGGGCAGCGCGAGCCCCTCGAGCACCTCGTCGACCACCGCGAGTTGATCCTCCCGATCGTAGATGACAAACGATGCCGGCACGCCCTCGAGACGGCCCGCACCCGCCTCGCGGCGCAGGATGCGCACCCCGGTGGCGTGAAAGGTCCCCACCCAGAGTCGCGCGGCCATGGCGCCCAGCGCGCCGGCGATGCGCTCGCGCATCTCGCGCGCCGCGCGATTGGTGAACGTGAACGCCAGCACCGCCTCGGGCAGCACGCCGCGTGCAACGAGATGGGCAATCCGAGCGGTCAGCACGCGCGTCTTGCCGCTCCCCGCGCCGGCGATGACCAGCACCGCGCCGTCGCCGTGCTCGGCGGCAGCGCGCTGCTCGGGATTGAGGTCGAGGATCGGCTCCACGGCGGGCGTCATCCGGGTGACTGAGGGCTCATCGCGAGGACGCCCGCAATCTAGCCGAAAGCCCCCCGACCGACAATCGGGGGGCTCGCGCGGACGGAGCGGCTCGCGGGCTAGAACTCCGGGCCGATGCTAAAGTGCCAGCGCGGCTTGCTGATGTTGTTGAAGTCGGTGTTCCACGCGGCATCCACTTTGAGGATGAAGAAGTAGAGCGCCGTGCGGATGCCGCCGCCGAACCCGAACCCAAGGCCGTTGAACGGTTCGAGCTTCCCGCCGGCGATGACCCCGTCCCGACGGTCCTCCGAGATGACGCTCCACCGCGGCTTGTCGCCCCGGTCCCACACCGCACCCACGTCGGCGAACGCCGCGCCGTGCAGATTGAAGATCCCGATCGGCACCGGGCCGACCAGGCCCAACTGCTGGATGAACGGGAAGCGCAGCTCGACGTTGGCGAGCGCCACCCGGCTGCCCTCGAGCGAGAAATCCTCGAAGCCGCGCAGGGTCGAGAACCCGCCGACGAAGAACGTGCGGGCGTCCCGGCCACCGCTGTAGGCGCCCAGGGTCCGCACGGCCAGGGTGTAGCCGTGCGTGAGATCCCAATACTTGCGATGGTCGGCGGTAAGCGTGTGATACTGAAGTCCGTTATCGAACACCGCGAACGACGGGCTGTAGGTGAGGTTGTAGCGGCGGCCATTCACCGGCCCGTAGTAGCCGAACAGCGCGTTGTCGCCCACCAGTGACACCGAGGGCGAGGTGACCGACTGGAACTTGCGCTCGAGCGCGGTGCCGAACACCGGATCGAAGAACCGGATCTCCGCGAACAGCTGGGTGAGGCTCAGCTCCATACGGCGGAAGCGGTCGAACGGATACGAGACGTTCGCGAGCATGCCAAAGTTGCGCTCCGAGAACAGCCGAGGACTGCCCAGCGCGTCCCCCAGCGTGGTGACCCGCGAGGAGTAATAGTTCTTGAAATGAAACAGGCCGCCGCCGAAGTCCCAGCGCCGGGGGAGATAGTTGTACACCGCCAGGGCGTTGGTCTCCTCGATCGAAGAACTGAAGACGTCCGTGGCTATGTAGATGCTGTGGTTGCCAAGGAAGTCGCTGAGCAGGAACTGGGTGCTGCCGATGAAGCCGAAGCTCGACGAGGCGTAGAACCCGCCGCCTGCGAAATCGGGGGCGAGACGCACCCGGTAACGGGCCGGGGCCTGTCCGATCACCGAGTCGGGGACGGCGAACGGCCCACCGTTCTCGACCAGCGGGCTGCGCACGGCGAGCCGCGGCGTGGTATCGGGCCGCGCGGGGAAGCTGTTAAACCGTCCGCCGCTCCAGGGCGGTGGCTCGAAGGGCGGCTCCATCCCCACCCGGGCGGAGTCCACGCGACCATCCCCGCGGAATGGCCGCTCGCCATCGGATCGTGCGGCGTGCAGGGAATCGGCAGACGGGGTGAGCGAGTCGGGCCACGCTCCGGCGAGCGCGCCAAAGCCCGGGCTGCGCGGCATCGTGTCGGACACGGCCTCCCGCGCGGCGGAGGCGAGGGTGAGGACCGTGTGGGGCGCCTGGCGCCTGAGGCGCGCGACCACCGCGTCGATCGAGAGCGGCTCCTTGACCGCAAACACGTCGAAGCCGCCCCGGGTAAAGGCGGAAAAGACCAGGCGATCGTTCTCGCGCGACCAGGAGAGGCTCTTGACCCCACCCAGTACATCGGTGAGCTGGGTGATGGTGCTGTCGGCCGTGTCGAACAGGGCGATGTTGGGCGTCCCGCTCCGGTCAGTTATGAATGCGAGCTTGCGGCCATCCGCCGACCAGGCCGGGGAGAGATCGTCCCCGTGGGTGTCGAGCAGCGGTCGGATCCCGCCGGAGGCGAGATCGAGATCGAACAGGCCGTAGGCGCCAAAGCCCCGCTCGTGCCGCAACGGATGGAGCACCAGCGGCGTGCCCCGATCCGACGAGAAGGTGACCCGCCGGCCGTCCGGGCTCCAGGTGGGTTCCTTCTCGTCCCAGGTGTCGTCGGTCAGGCGGCGGCTCTCCCCGGTGCCGGTGTCCAGGAGCCAGAGATCGGAACGGCCGTCCTTGACCCCCACCACCACCAACGAGTCCGAAACCGGAGACCAGGCGGGGAAGAACAGGGCGTCCACCTTCAGATTGAATCGCTTCACGATCCGCCCGTCCTTCGCCTTGATCAGGTAGAGCACGTCCCTTCCTGCGGACTTGGCGGTCAGGCTGATGGTCGCCCCATCCGGCGACCAGGAGAGCGCGCTCCGGAACGACGGGATGGCCTCGAACTGGACGTTCCGCTCGCCGCGGATGACGCGGCGCAGGACCTTCCCGTCCAGCGCCGACATCAAATATATGTCCGTGTACTGACGCCGGTCCGAGAAATACGCGATGCGGTCGCCCTGCGGCGACACCGCCGGGGATGTGTTGAGGCTGCTCGCGTCCTTGCGGTGGTCGGTGAGGCGGCGGGCGAATTCCTCCGGGTTCTCCTTGACGGCGACCGTGGGCCAGTAGGTCTTGCGCAGCCAGGTGCGCCACTGCTCGTCGAAGCGGTCGATCGAGATCCCCAGGCTGCGCTGGAACGCGCGGTCGAAGCTCCGCATGGTGCGGATGCGCTGGAGCAGGTCCCGCAGGCGGTCCTCGCCGTGGCGGTCGACCAGGTAGGCGAGCGCCGACTGGCCCTGCTTGTAGACCAGGTACCCGCCCGCGTACCGCAGCGGCGGCAAGTAGCCGTCCACCGAGCCGTCGCGCAGGAACATCTCCGCGTTCGATTCGATCCCCAGCGAGTAGTACTCCGCCATGCCCTCGGCGAACCACAGTGGCACCGAGTAGAAGCTCTGGCGCGCGATCAGCGACGCCCCGGCGCCTCCGTAGAGCAGGTCGAACATGAAGGCGTGGGTGAGTTCGTGCACGAGCACGTGTCGCAGGTCCTCATAGGACCCGGTGAACGGCAGCACGACCCGGTTGCGCAGCAGCTCGGTGAAGCCGCCGGTTCCGGCGTCGATCAGCTCCGAGGTGACGTTGGTCTGCGCGAAGTCGTTGTGCGAGCCGTAGAGGATGAGCGGCACCCGGCGGCCGAGGGTATGGCCCATGCGGCTCGAGAGCATCGCGTTGGTCTTCTCGGCCAGGTCCAGGGTGCGCCGCGCCAGGCTGTCGAGCCCGGTGTAGAAGTCAACCTCGATGTGGTCAGAGGTGATCGAGCGCCAGTCGTACTGGCGGTACTGGACCTTGTTCTGGCCGAAGTACTGGGCATGCGCCCCGCGCGGGGCGGCCAGGGATACGACGAGTGCCAGGGCGAGCCAGGCGACGCGCCTCAGGAAACGCATGCAGATGGTCCTTTCGTGACGACCGGTCGTTGTGGACGACGCCCGGGGAGTTCGACGCCGCGCCCGCCCCCATTGGACGACGGGGCCCCCCGGTCCAGATTCAAACATTCTAGCCTATTCCCGGCGCGCGCCGGCGATGCGCGCCCGCCCTGGTCCTACTCGCCAGAGGCCGAGTCCCGCTCCGCGCCCAGCCTCAGTACTCCCACCGCGCCTTGAGGTTCACGATGAACTCCGGGGCCGTCGCACTGGTCCCGCTGGTGCCCGTCTGGGTGCGCCGCTGCGTCAACTTGCTCGAGACATAGAAGAAACGATTGATGCGGTACTCGGCCTCGACATCTCGTTCGAACGGGCTGGTGGCGAGGCTCGGGCTGGGTCGCGTGAACCCTCCCACCCGCTGCCGGTAGCGAAGATCGAGCCGGGGGGCGAGCGGGATGCCGATCCCGACCACCGGGTCCCCCTGTCCGAGGAACAGTCCGCCCGATTCGCGCGCCAGCTCCACCTCGTCCAGATAGCCCCGGAATAGGCGCGAGACCTCGTCCGAGAGCTGTCGGTTGAGGTTCCTGGACACCCAGTCATCGGCGAGGTTGGCGCCGACATCGAGCCCGCTCTGGCCCAGCCGGGGTGCATAGGTCAGTGCGCCCAGGATGGTGGGCTGGTCCCAACCACCGTCGCTCGAGAAGGACATGACCGGCTCGACTGCCCTTCCGCCGATGGTCACGGTGATGGTCTCCTCACCGCGTTCCTCCGACGATCCGAGGCGCAAAACCCCGGCCGGGGCGGCGGCGGCGCTGCGTGGCAGCCGGGTCACCGCAATGATGTCCAGCTTGGGGTTCACCCCCCCCACGTTGTCAAAGGTCAGGTTGACCCGCTCCATCGCAAACTTGCTGCTCAGATAGTAGTAATTACCCCGCAGCGCCGTCATGTCTCCATAGATGATGAGCGAGTCTGCGGTCTGCTCTAGGCTCAGATCGGCGCTGAACTCGATATCGGCGGCCCCGGGCTTCCAACGGAGCCTGTCCGAGGCGCTCACCTGGATCCGGTAGAGCCAGTAGAGAGGCTTGGTGGCGGCCGCAATCTGCTGGACCTGGCTCTGGTTGGCAAAGTCGAACGACACGACCGCCCGGCGCAGTTCCACATCCCCGACCACGAGTGGCAGCGTGGTACGGCCCACTCGGGGCCCGTTGGTCACGGTGAAGTTGCCGTCGAACTCGGCGCCGTAGACGCCCGCCTCGAGCGCCGTGAAGTCATTCAGGCGCAGGTCGAATCGGTAGCCCTTGAGTGCGAGGCCGGTCAGCTCGACGGCGCCGCGCGCGTCCACCAGCCCCGGCGCTCCTTGACGCTTCCGCTGGCGGGCCGTGAGCGAATTGAGCGTGATCAGGGTATCGGTCAGCGTCAGGTCGGCGGTCAACGCCTCGAGCACCTCCTCCCGGCCGGCCATCCGCACGCGCCCGTCGCGGATCCGGGCCGTGCCCGCGAGCGCTGGATGGCGCGCGGTGCCGCCCAGCCGCGCCTCGAGGTCGAATCGGCCTGCCGCCTCACCGAGCTGCGGAACGAAGAGCGGAAGCAGCGCGAGATCCGCGTCCGGCAGGTCCACGCGCCAGTCCATCGGCTGCTCCGGCAGATCGGGAGGCCGCCCCAGGGCGAGCCGGACCGGCATGGATCCAGTGATCGACGAGGCGACGCCGCTGCGGTTCATGCGCAGTTGCGACACCTCGAGCCTGCCCTCCCGGTAGCGTCCGTTCGCGGAAGCCTCGTCGAGGCGATAGTCCCCCCACGAGAGCGGCTGCGCCTCGGCCCTCCAGGTCAGCTCGGGCGCCCCGGGCCGCCCGGAGATTTCGAGCCCTCCCCCAGCGCGCCCCTTCCATCCACGGGCCGCCGGGATCATGCTCCCCAGGCCCTCGACCGGGAGGCGGTGGGCGCGCACCGATCCGTTCCATCGTGAGGCGTCGCCGACCCAGCGCGTGAGGCCCGGACCCGTCAGCGTGTCGGGCCAGGGAACGACCGTTCCCGTCACCTCCCCGGACGCCGTGAGCGTGCCGCCGTCGAGCATCGCGCGCGCGTCGCGCACTTCCAGTCGCGACGGCGCTCCCGCCATGTCGAGCGCGATCGAATCGGCGTGATGTCCTCCCGCCCCGGGCCGTCGGGCGCGCGCGTTCAATTCCCAGCGCGGGTCCCCGGCGATGCCGGTCACGCGAAGCACGCAGTCGGCGGAGCCCGAGAGCTCCCACTCGAGCGGGAAGCCGAGACGTCCCAGATCCAGTCGCTCCGCCCGCACCGTCCAGTCATAGGCACCGCCGGGGCCGGCCCAGCGCCCGGCCATCGTCAACCGGGACTCTCGATCGCGGGCGATCAGCCGGTCGAAGTCGACCCCGCCCGGATCGCCCGAGAGCCGCATGGGCGATTCGGCCGTCCAGTTGAACTGCCGGCTGCGGACGCGGGCGGAATCCGCGTCCAATCGCCACCCACCCCCGTCCCAATCCGCACGGGCCTCCAGGCTCAGCACCGTATCCCCGGCGAAAGCGCTCAGGCGCGGCAGCGCGACCGTACGGTCGCCGACATGGATCGGGATCCCGGCGCTGTCCCAGTGGACGGTCATGAAGAACAAGTCCTCGAGGGCGACATCGGCATGGAGATCCGGAACCGGCAGCAGCTCACCGCGCATCCGGCTCATGCGCCAGCGCGCGGTGTGGATGCCCAGCCAGTCGGTCCCACCGCCCTCAAGCGTGCCGGTGACCTCAAGGCGCCCGCGATGACTCTCGGCAGTGCCGTTCCCGGTCGCCAGTGTGCCGCGGATCCCACTCGCCCGGCCCTCCGCCCACTCGTCGAGCGGGAAGTGTGTGAGCGTGTAGCTCCCGCCCCAGCCGGTCGAGTCGGTCAGCGCCCGCAGCGTCATCGCCCCGCCGCGGCGCAGGGCCAGGACACTGAAGCTGTCCGGGCCCACCGGGGTAAAGTCGACGTTCACCGTGCCGCTGTCGGCCCGCCAGCCGCTCCATTCGCAGGACGCGAGCCGCGCGGCCAGCCGTCCGTGCTTGACCCGTCGCGTATCGACCGCGTAGCGGAACCGCCCGTTCATGTCTCCCGCCGGCCAGTTGCGGACGCCGATGATCGACCATCGCGATGGGTCCCCGCGCCGGACATCGGCGGCCAGCTCCCAACCCTCCTTGCTCCAGTCGAGCGCACCGTCGAGATCGCCGGCTCGCGAGTGGCCCACCAGCGGCTCGACCCGCAGCCGGCGGTCCCGCCACACGAAACCACCACGCGCTTCGGCGTCGAGACTGTCCCAGACGCCGGCGACTTCGAAGCGTCCCGCCAGGGCGCGTCCGCCGCGCGCGTCCACGACCACCCGGCCCTCGCCATCCACGTCGAGGTCCCGGTTGCGGGAGATCTCGTGGAGCCAGCGCCACCGCAGCCGGTCGACCTCGAGATGGACGATCGCCTCGCTTCCCCCCGGCGCCCAGGACGCCAGGCCGTGCAGCGTCACGTCACGTGTGCGCAGCTCACGGACCCTGAGCCGGGCACTGTCGGTCGCCGCGTACTCGAACGCGCAGGCCTGCAGCACGCTGCGGTAGGGACCGCTCGACCAGCGCAGGGAACGCACGTCGACCCGGGTCCCGGCGCCGGTGCTTGCCCCGGTGCTTGCGCGGGCATCGAGATCAATACCGCGGATGCGCGTGGCGGTGTCGGGCGTGAACAGCGCCGCGTTGCGCACCCGGAGGATGAAGTCCCGCGCCCGCGCCGGTCCTCGCGTGGGGGTCGATCTCCAGGTCGGCAGGCGCAGCCGGCCGTTCTCGCCTCGCGCCAGACGGATCAGCGGCCGGTCGATCTCGATGACGATCGGGCCGCGCCCGCCGGTCGCCAGGGTCCAGGCCGAGTAGCTCAACCGCATCTCCGCCGCCTCGAGTAGGGCGGGCTGTTCCCCCTCGCGGAATCGCACCCGCGCCTGAATCACCCGGACGCCGGTCAGGAGGTTTCCCTTGAGGTCACCGATCTCGATCGTGACGTCGCTGTGGCTCGCCAGGGCTTGATTGACGAGCAGCGCCACCTCGCGCGCCGCCCATTCGGTCCGGTTCGTGACGTAGAGAATGCCCGTGACCACCACCAACACGACCAGGCCGACCAGCGTCAGAACGGCGAGGCGCACCAGCTTGCCAACGGTCCAGCGGACCGGGCGCGGAACGTGCTCGACCACTTCCTCGAACTCGTGCCGGATGCCCTCGGCGAGTCCGTGGTGCTCGGGCTGATCCTCCGGCTCGCGCGGGTCGGGTTCTGGATCGCGGGGATCGAGGGGTTCCGTCATGTCATGTCCCTAGAACGAGGGTCCGATCGCGAACTGCGGCTTGTGGACCAGCGCCGACGCCCCGGGCGAGGGCCGCAGGCTCCAGGTCAGATCGAGACGCAGCGCCCCGATCGGGAGGTTGATTCGCGGGCCAAAGCCGAGCACATATCGCACGTCGTTCGCCTCCAGCGGCTGGTGACTCCTCTTGGGCGTGAACTGCCGACCCTTGATGTACGACGGCCGCGCCCAGACATTCCCGGCGTCGACGAACAGCTCGATACCGAACGGCCCCGCGATCGGGATCCGCAGCTCCACGTTCGCCTGCAGCAGCGCAAGCCCGCCCGAGGGCGGGATCGAGCTCTCGCCGAAACCACGAATCGAGTTGACGCCGCCGATGCGGAAGCGGTCGTTGAGCGGGACCCGGGCCACCGCTTCGTCCACCTGGGCCTCGGGCGAGAACGCCGGTGCGTCCCCGGTGGGCTCGATCGCTCCCGCCCTGACGCGCGCCGCCAGCACCCATCCATTCATGATCGGCGCGTACCAGGCCGACACGAAATCCACCTTGCGAAAGCTGCTCGTCCCCTTGAGGGGTCCGCCCGCCAGCTCGAGCGTGATCGCCTGCATCGAGCCTCGCGTCGCACTCAAGGGATTGTCGCGGTAGTCGCGCAGGGCGCCCAGCGCGACGCTGTGGGTGCTGAAGCGGCCCACCACACTGCGCTCGAGCGAGTCCTTCACCACCGCGCTCAGCGTGCCCGAGAAGAGCGTCAGGTCCTGCTGCGCCCACAGGTTGTTCTGGGAGATGGTGACGCGGCTGAGGCGGTTGAGATCACGGCCCAGCTCGAATTTGACCCCGCGCGAGTCCTGCTTTACCAGCCAATCCGGATTCGCCCGCTCGTCACTGCGCTCATAGAAGGGCGTGACGATCGCCCGCGTGCGGGTGCGCAACAACCACGGCTCGAGCAGCGACAGCTCGGTGCGGCTGAGCAGGAAGCGCCCGGTGCCGTTGAACGCGACACGCGTGGCGAGCGCACCCTGGAAGCCCCGCCCGAACAGGTTGCGGTGCCCCCACTCGGCGGTGGCGCGGAACCGCTCGGCGGTGCCGCTTCCGATCCCGGCGTCGAGCCAGCGCGGTTTGCGCTCGCTCAGTCGCAGCTCGAAATCCATGCGCGAGTTCGTCGAATCGACGATCGGCGAGATCTGCACCTGGCTGAAGAGTCCGGTGTCGTAGAGCCGCTCGCCCGAGCGCAGCATCCGTGACCGCCGAAAGATGTCGTCCCGCTCGAGCAGCAGCTCCCGCCGGCCGAGCCGCTCGCTCACCCGCTGGGTGCCCGAGGTGTGGTAAATGACGTCGCCGACCAGATACCGCGGCCCCTCTTCCACCGCATAGTGGGCGCGCCACCGCAGCGAATCCAGGCCGTCTCCGCGCCGGGCGCCCGCGGTCACGTGCGGCCGGAAACCGTGCTCCTGGTAAAGCTCCGAGATCTTGAGCGTGTCGAGCCGGAGCGCGTATGGGTCGAAGATCCGTCCCGGTTGCAACAGCAGCTTGTGTCTCAGTTCGTCCTCGGGGCGCGAATGGACCCCCGCGAACTCGACCGAGCCGACCCGGGAACGCCCGCCCTCCCGGATGACGAACGTGACCGTCACCTGACTGGAATCGGCCATCGGCGTCACCCGGATCCCGACACGAGCGTCGATGAATCCGTAGTGCAGGTAGCGATCGCGGATGGCCAGCGTGTCGGAGTGCAAGAAATCGGCCCGCAATGCCGGCCGCTCCCGCCATGGCCAGAACGAGGGCCCGCGCGTCTTCATGACCGAGCGCAACTCGCCGGCGCCCACGCGCTGCCGTCCCTCGAAGCGCACGCCCGCGATCGTTCTGAGCTCGCCGAGCAGGTCCTCCTGGGCCCGCGCCGGTCGGCTTGCGACCCCGACCGCGGCGAGCGCCAGACACACCATCACCATCCCTCGCACGCCACTAGGGCGGGTTCGGGGCAACCTGGCCCTCCTGCGGAGCCTTGTCGAGCGCACGCTGCCGCTGGATCCAGCGCAGCGGATCATTCGCCAGGATGAGCACGAAGAGCGTACCGATCACCACCAGCCCGACCTGTTGGAAGCGGACGTACGTCCGGTAGGAGATCGCCTGGCGGCGCAGCGCCTGGATCAGGGCCAGCGCGATGTGGCCGCCGTCCAAGATCGGGATGGGGAGCAGATTGAAGGCCATGACGGCGATGTTGATCATCGCCAGAAACTGGAGATAGGAATCCAGGCCGCGCTGAGCCTGTTCGCTGGCCGCCTGCGCGATGAACATCGGGCCGCCGAGATACTCGCGGTAATAGAGCGGGCGACTCACCGTCAGCCACATCCCGCGATAGACGCTCGCGACCAGGCTCCCGGTGGCCCTAAACCCCAGCTCCATCGAGCGGAACAGCGGGTAGCGCTCAACGTAGTTGCCCAATCGACGGGCCTCGATCCCGATGCGACCCGCGTTGCTGCCGCCGACCCCGCCCGGGTCGATCGGCGTCACCGTCAGATCGAACGTGCGCCCCTCGCGAACGACTCGGAGCACGACCGGCTTGTCGGTCTGCGACGAGATCGCGCGCGGCAGATCTTCCCACGCGCTCACCGGCTGCCCGTTGACGGCCAGGATACTGTCACGTTCCTTGAGCCCCGCCTTGTAAGCGGGCATGCCGACCACCACCGTGCCCACGATCGGGGGATCGGAGGGGCGCGCCAGACCAGAGAGGAATGCGTCTCGATTCGCGGCCGCGACCGCAATCGAGAAGCCCGAGTCGCCGCGCGTGGCCGTGAGGACCAGGTCCTGCTTCTCCGCCAGTCGCCGCTCCTGCACGAACATGGCGACCCAGCTGCTCACAGGCTTCCCGCCGACCGCGGTGATCCGGTCACCCTCGCGCAACCCCGCCCGGTGGGCGAGGGTGGTGTCCGCCAACGATCCCAGCACGTTGGGGAAATCGGGATAGGTCACCCCGACCATCCCGATGGTCATCATGATCAGGAACGCGGTGACGAGGTTCGCAAGGGGACCGGCGACGGCGATGAATGCTCGCCCGTACCATGCGTGCGAGAGGTACTCACCCTCGCCGCTCGGCATCGAGCCGTCGTCGTTGGGACTGTCCCCGGCCATCGACACGTACCCGCCAAGCGGGATCAGGGAAAGACGGTATTCGGTCTCGCCGCGGGTGAACTTGACCAGGGGGGGCCCAAAGCCGAGGGAAAACTTGTGGATCGTAACGCCCCGCCACTTGGCGGCGAGGAAGTGACCCAGTTCGTGGACGAAGATGACCAGCCCGAGCAAGATCAGCCCCGGCAGCACCATGTTCAGAATCACAGGCAACTCCTTTGGCGGCCAAGCACTTGCGGAGGCTAACCTGCCCCCGCGGAGAGCGTCAAGCGCGGCGGGACGGGAAGCTTCCGGGAACACACTGTCATCGGCCATCGGCGTCCCATCCTTGAACGCGTCGGCCGGCCCGGCCGTGCCCGACAGCGCACCCGGCGGCTCGAGAGAAGGGCCGCTCAGCGAATCCCGTGCCGGGTGCGGGTCGAGCGTGCGCGCCGGGTCTCTTCCAGCATCTTCTGATGCCGGGCGAGGGCCTCCTGGTTCACCCACGGCCGCTCGTGCCAGAGGTGGTAGACGGGGGCCGTGTAGCGGATCGAGAACCCGCGTACGCCGGCGTTCTCGAGCCGGGCCCCGAGCTCGTTGTCCTCGAGACCCCAGCCGAAGCGCTCGTCGTAGCCACCCACCCTGACGATGTCGTCGAGCCAGGCGGAGGAGTTGCCGCCCTTCCAGGGGGTGCGCCGCGGCTGGATGCGGTCTAGCAGGTGCCCCAGCGCGCGCGGTAGCGCGTACTGGGGCTTGTTCCCGCCCTGGCGCTCGAAGACCCCCCGGTCCACGTCTTCGGGACTCATCGCCTCCGACACCCCGCGCGAGAGGCGGATGCCGCCGCCGGAGACGAACCGAGCGGGCCTCGTCTCCTCAAGGTGGCGGGCCAGCAGATCGCGCGCCGGGAGCCAGTCACCGTCGGTGAAGAGCAGCCAGGACACGCCCAGTTCGCGCGCCTTGAGGACGGCGGCGTTGGCAACCCGACACTTGCCGAATCCCTCGCCGTGATCGAGACGCACGTGCGTGGCCCCCCAGCGGGCGATGACCGCCGCGGTCCCGGGTCCGCTCCCGTCGTCGGCGACCAGTACGAAGTCCGGCGCCACGGGCTGGCGGGCCCAGCCGCGCAGCACCAGATCGAGCGCGCGCGGGTTCTCGTAGGTGGAGACGAGCACGCCGCTCACCAGGCTCATGACGCCATCGTTCCCTGGGGGTGAGCGGCGGCGGCTGTGCGCCGTCATCGGCGGGCCGCCTCCGCCCGCGCCTCGTCGCGCGCCCACGCGTCGACGGCGCGCAGTTGCGCCAGCGATTCCACCGGTTCCACCCGGTGCGCGTCCATCACGGCGGCGACCACGTCCGGCACCGCCCCGAGTGACAAGCGACCGGCGAGGAACGCATCGACCGCCACCTCGTCGGCGGCGTTCAGCGCGCACGGCGCCGTCCCGCCTGCCCGGCCCGCCGCCAGCGCCAGGCTGAACGCGGGGTGCCGGCCGGGCTCGATCGGGGCGAACGAGAGGCCGGCCAGGTCGGATGGCACGGGCGGCGCCGGCGGACCGCCCCAGTGCTCGGGCCACGAGATGCCGAGCCGGATCGGGAGCCGCATGTCGGCCGCCGCCGCCTGCGCGATCATCGAGCCGTCGATGAACGTGACCAACGCGTGGAATCGCGCCTGCGGATGGAGCACGGCGTCGAGCCGCTCCCAGCCCAGATCGAACAGCCAGTGGGCCTCGATCAACTCGAGCCCTTTGTTGAACAGCGTCGCCGAATCCACCGTGATGCGGGGGCCCATGGCCCACACGGGATGGGCCAGCACCTCGTCGCGGGTGGCGCGGCGCCAGTCCGGGTGAGCGCGCAGCGCGCCCCCCGAGGCGGTGAGCGTGAGGCGCGCCACCTCGGCCGCCGGGCGGCCGCCCAGGCACTGGAGTGCCGCGCTGTGCTCGCTGTCCACCGGGACCAGTTCCGCGCCGCGGTGACGCGCGAGCGCCGCGGCGACCAGCGGGCCACCGACTACCAGCGTCTCCTTGTTGGCGAGCGCCAGGCGCCGTCCCCGCGCCAGGGTCTCGAGCGAGGCCTCGAGCCCGGCGGCGCCGACGATGCCGTTCATCACCGTGTCGCAGTCGGTCGCCGCGACCAGCCGGGCCGCAGCACCCGCCCCCACATCGATGCGGGCTCCGGGCGCCGCGGCCTGGAGCTTCGCGCGCGCGTCATCCGGATCCGCCGCGCGCTCGAGCGCGATCGCGTGCGGCCGGGTGCTCCGCGCCTGGTCGCACAGGGCATCCAGCGCGCTGCCGGCCGCGAGGCCCACGACCTCCACGCGGTCGGGATGCGATTCGACGACCTCGAGCGCCTGACGGCCGATCGAGCCGGTCGAACCCAGCACCACCAGCCGGCGCACGATCACGGCACCCGGAAGACGACGATCTGGAGGTAGTAGTAAACCATGGGTGCAGCGAAGTAGAGGCTGTCGAACCGGTCCAGCACGCCACCGTGGCCCGGGATGAGATTCGAGGAGTCGCCGTGGGCGGCGTCGCGTTTGATCAGCGATTCCACCAGGTCACCGACCTGGGCGAACAATCCGACCCCGAGACCCAGCGCCAGCGCGTCGCCCACCCCCAGGAAGGGCGCGAACCATTGGCGCGCGATGAACGCGGCCGCCACCGCAAACGCCAGGCCGCCGATCGCGCCCTCGACCGACTTGCGCGGGGAGATGTCCTTCCACGGACGATTGCGACCCACCGTGCGCCCGATCGCGTAGGCCCCGGTGTCGCAGCTCCAGGTGAGGAAGAACGCGAGCAGGACGAACGAGGCGCCCGCAGCATACTCCCCCCCGACCTGGCGGGGCAGCTCGCGCAGCAGGATGAAGTGCGCGGAGAGCCAGCCGACATAGAGCACGCCGAAGCTGGTCACGGCGATATCCTCGACCCGTTGTCGCGCCTGGGGGCGCCGCAGTTCGAGCGCCAGCACAAGCAGCAGCACCGCGGTGGCAAGGAACCCCACGTGCGGGGTGTCGGGCCGGTAGCTCACCCACAGCAACGCGAGGGCGGAGAGCACGCCGAGCGGCTGGAACGGATTGAGCCCGCGCCCGCGCATCATGCGGTAGAACTCGATCAGGCCGAGCGTGACCTCGAGCGCCACGAACAGCCAGAACACGATGCCGCCCGCGCGCGCAAGCAGCACCAGCACCGGGATGAACAGCGCGCCGCTTCCGATCCGGAGCCACAGCCCCCA
>CAYONG010000298.1:0-8822 GCA_964405235.1 uncultured bacterium
CTCGCGCGCAGCGCCCCGTTCGCGATGCTTCAGATCGACATCGACTACTTCAAGTCCTTCAACGACCAATACGGTTACACACGTGGAGATCAGGCCATCCAGAGCCTGGCGCGCAAGATCTCCGAGGCGGCGCAGAAGCACGGCGGCGGGGAGGACTTCGTCGGCCACATCGGGGGAGACGACTTCGTCATGCTCACCGAGCCCGAGCGGGCCGAGCGGGTGGGCGAGGACATCATTGCCGCCTTCAACCTCGCCGTCCGCGATCTCTACGACCCCGAGGACCGCGATCGTGGCTACGTCGAGGTCCCCAACCGGCGCCACATCACCGAGCGGTTCCCGCTCATGAGCCTAACGATCGCGATGGTCAGCACCGATCGCATGTCGATCTCGCACCTGGCCGAGCTGATCGACGTTGCCCAGGAGCTCAAGACCCACGGCAAGGGGATCCCCGGCAGCGTGCTGGTCGGCGAGCGGCGTACGCGCACGGACGGCAGCGCCGGCGGGGACACCAAGCAGGTCGCGTGACGACCCGCGCGCAGGGGAGAGAGGCGTGTCGATGAGGCCCAGCCGAGACGGGGCCGGAGCGACCGGCCAGGGCGTGCCCTCGATCGAGAGCGAGGGCCTCGCCACGCTGGCGCAGGCCGCGCTCGCGCTGCGCGGCACCGGTGACCTGGGCACCGCCTGCGCGATCGCCTGCTCGTGCGCGGTGCGCGCGCTGGGCGCTTCGGCCTCGCGCCTGCTGCGCGTAGATTCGCGCAGCGGCGCCATCCGACTGATCGAGGATTCCGGGGTCGAGACCCCTTACCTGGCCGAGCACGGGGGACCGATCGAGGCGATGATGCGCAGCGAGACCCCGCTGTTCGACGACGGGCACGCTGCCGACGCTCCTCGCGAGACCCTGCTGTGGACCGACCCGCCGGCCGCGCTCGCGGCCGTCCCTCTGGCCGCCGGCAACGGGGTGTATGGCGTCCTGCTCCTCGGTTTCCCCACGCCACGGCGATTCGGCCCGACCGACCGTCAGATCATCCAGACCCTCGCCGACGGGCTCGCCATGACGCTCGAGCGCTTCGAGCTACACGACCTGCTGGCCGAGGAGCGCCAGCGCGTAGCCGAGCTCGAGCGGCAGAAGTGCGCCGACGAGGAGGCGTCCTCCAATCTCATGTCGGTGGTCGCGCACGAGATCCGCACGCCGCTGACGGCGATCAAGGCGTACACGGAGACGCTGCTCGATTCGCTGGGCAACCCGCACACGCCCCGCGAGCGTTTCCTCGGCATCATCAACGACGAGTGCGACCGGCTGACACGGCTGGTCACTGACATCCTCGACCTCTCGCGTCTCGAGGCGGGCCAGCGGCCGCTGCGCCTGAGCCGCTTCGAACTCAACCGCATGATCCGCGAGGTCGCGGACTCGGTCGACTCGCTCTCGGGGCCGCGCCAGATCGGGATCGAGATCGAGGTCGATCCGGACCTCGTGGTCGAGGCCGATGCCGACCTGCTGCGGCGCTTGTATCTCAACCTGCTTGGCAACGCGGTCAAGTTCTCGCCGGTCGGCGGGGTGGTGCGGGCCCGCGTCACGCCCTGCGGCGAAGACTGGGTCGGCACGGTGGAGGACCGGGGGCCGGGCATCCCGGCGGAGGACCTGCCGCGCGTATTCGAGCGCTTCTTCCGCGGACACCAGGCGGGCGACCAGCCGGTGGACGGCACTGGGCTCGGCCTTGCGATCGCGCGCGGCATCGTCGAGCTGCACGGCGGACGCATCTGGGCCGAATCGCAGCCCTCGGGCGGCAGCCGCTTCTGCTTCACCGTGCCGCTTCGCCAGATGGCCTCGCCGGCGGCGCGGCGGATCGCGCGGCAGATCGCGATGCGCCCCGACCTCCGTGAGCTGTTCGATCAGACCGCCGGGATGGTGGCGGCGGCGATGGACGCCGAGATCGTCTCGCTCATGGTGGTGGACCCGGACCGCGGCGATCTGTTCATCGCCGCCTCGCGTGGGCTGGAGGGCCAGAACCTGGCGGAGCGGCGCATCACCGTGCGCTCCGGCGTGGCCGGATCGGTCGCGGCCTGGGGCAAGCCCGTCCTGGTCAACAACATCGAGACCGATCGGCGGTTCCTGCGCCTCAACCATCCACAGTACAGCACCAAGTCGTTGCTCAGTGTCCCGCTGCACGTCGAAGGCGAGGTGCTGGGTGTGCTCAACGTCAACAACAAGGTGTCGGGCGCCGAGTTCGACGAGCACGACCTCGCCCTCATGGTGGCGCTGGTTGAGCGCGTGGGCAGCGCGGTGGAGCGTACCTATGCCTATCCGGACAGCGGCCGCGCGGTCGCCGAGGCGATCGAGGCGGTCGGCAGCCTGACCCGCATGCACCGCGACTATCTGCTCGGCACCCGCAGCGCGGTGCGATTGTCCCGCGCGACCGCGCGCGAGCTGGGGATGGGCACCGCCGAGATCGACACGCTCGGGTTTGCGGCCGCGATCCACGATGTCGGCATGACACGCGTGCACGACCGCCTCCTCCACGCGCCGCGCGCGCTGCGCGAGGACGAGCGCCGGGAGCTGGCGCAGCACCCCGAGATGAGCGTCGAGATCATCCGCCCGCTCGAGGACATGGGGACCGTGCGCGATCTGATCCTGAGCCATCACGAGCGCTGGGACGGCTCCGGCTACCCGCAGGGCCTTGCTGGCGAGGACATCCCGCTCGGCTGCCGCGTGCTGGCGGTAGTCGATGCCTGGGAGAGCATGACCGCCGGGCGTCCGTACCGCCCGCCGCGGCGCCGCGAGGAGGCGATCGACGAGCTCAAGCGTGAGGCCGGGCGGCAGTTCGACCCGGCCGTGGTGGAGGCGCTCAGCCGCGTGCTCGAGCGCGATGGAGACGGATCGTGATCCGGCGCAAGGACTCCGCGCCCTCCGCCGAGACTCTCAAGCTCAAGAGCGAGCTTGACGCCGCGCGCCGCGACCTGAGCCGGCTCAAGAAGAGCATAGGGCCGAAGGTGGCCCCGGCGGCGGCCGCCCCGGCGGCAGACATGCAGCCGACCGCGGCCACCGACACTGCGGGCGACAACGTGGCTCTCCGTGAGCGGGTCGCCGAGCTCGAGGAGGCGCGCGAGCGCCTGGGCCGGCTCTACGCCACCCAGCTCGAGGAGAACCGCAAGCGCGCGCACAAGCTGCAGCACATCCTGCGCGTCGTCAGCGACATCAACTCCGACCTGGACCCGGCCACCCTGCTGACCCGGATCGCAGAGACCATCCAGCAGATCCTCGGATTCCGGATCGTCTTGATCCGGGTGCGCGAGCCGGGCACCAGCCTGCTGCGCGCGCGGGCGTTCGCAGGGCTGGACGAAGAAGCCCGCGCGCACCTCGCGGCCGAGGACGTCAACCTGGACGACTTCCTCTCGTGGCTCAAGGACGAGTTCAAGGTGAGCCACTCCTACTTCATCAGCCACAAGGAGTCGTTCAACCGAATCCTGCCCCCCGGGCACGTCGCCGACCTGGGGCCGCGCGAGGAATGGGAGTGGCACGAACACGATGTGCTTCTGGTGCCGCTTTACAACCGCGAGAGCGAGCTGACTGCCTACTTCTCGGTGGATGACCCGGTCGACCGGATGGTGCCCGCTCAGGAGACCATCGAGATGCTGGAGATGTTCGGGCATCACGCGGTGGTGGCGATCGAGAACGCCCGGCTCTACCGGCAGCTCGAAGCCCGTACCCGGGAGCTGGAAGACGCCGGCCACCGCATGAAGGAAGTGAGCGCTCTCAAGAGCACCTTCGTCGCGACCGTGTCGCATGAGCTGCGCACGCCACTCACCGCCATCCGGGCCTACGTGGACGCCATGCTGGGGGGGCCGCCGGAGAGCTTCGACCACGATCAGATCTCCCGCTTCCTGCGCATCATCAGCGAGGAGACCCAGCGGCTGGCCCGGCTCATCGAGTCCGTCCTGGACCTCAGCCGCTTCGATTCCGGGCACTTGCGGCTGCGCTGTCAGTCGGTGGACATGGCCGAGATTCTCAACGAGGCCGTGCGGCTGCTGGAGCCGGTCGGGCAGGCCGGGCAGGTCGCTCTCAAGGTGGTCGCCACGGCGACCGATACTCGGGTGGACTCCGACCGCGACCAGATGCGGCAGCTTGTGCTGCACCTGGCCAGCAATGCGGTCAAGTTCACGCCCCCCGGAGGGACGACGACCCTTCGGCTGGACGGGGACGCGCGGGAGATCACGCTGCGGGTGGAGGACACCGGCATCGGGATCCCCGAGCAGGCGCTGGAGCGGATCTTCGAGCGGTTCTACCAGGTGGATTCGTCACTCGTCCGTCGTTACGGCGGCACCGGGTTAGGGCTCGCGATCTGCAAGTCGATCGTCGACTGGCATGGCGGGCGCGTCTTCGCATCGAGCAAGCAGGGTGAGGGTTCCTGCTTCACGGTCGTATTGCCGCGGCGCACCGCGCCGCGGGTGGTCGTGCGGCAGGTGCCCAAGTTGCTGGCCGCGACCGAGGACGTCCTGAGGCTGGCGGTGGAGATGGTGGCCGAGGTGATGGACGCACGGGTGGTGTCGTTGATGGCGTGCGAGCCGGGCGGGGATCTGGTGGTGCAGGCCGCGATCGGGTTGGAGGAGCGAGTGGTGCATGAAGCCCGCATCAAGCCCGGCCGTGGCGTGGCGGGCTGGGTGGTGGAGCAACGGCGGCCGGTGTGCGTCTCGAACGCGGACCAACGCAACGCGGTGGCCGGTTCGGGGCGGGACGGCTACCGCACCGGGACGTTTCTGGCGGTCCCGATCGAGGGCCCCGAGGGACTGCTCGGGGTGCTCAACGTGACCGACCCGGTGTCGCAGAAGACGTTCGACGCGGAGGATTGTCACTTGCTGCTCGACCTGGCCGACCGGATCGCGAACGCGTGGCAGCAGACGCAGTCGCTGGAAGCGAACCAGGTCGGCGTGGAAGGCGCCACCACCGCGCTGCGGCACCTATTGAAGCACGTGGAGCGCGGCCGGCGCACCGCACCGGACCGGGTGCGGTTGGCGCGGGCGACCGCGCGTGAGATGCGGCTGCCCGAGGCGGAGATCGGCGTCATCGGCTTCGCGGCCACGGTGCACGACGTGGGCATGAGGCTGGTGGGGGAGGACGTGCTGGATCGCGGCGGCTCGCTGACGCACGAGGAGCGCGAGCGGATGCAGCGTCATCCCGAGCTGGGGGCGGAGTTACTGCGTCCGCTCGAGGCGGTGGGCGCGGTGCGCGAGGTCGTGCTGTCGCACCATGAGTGGTGGGACGGCTCGGGCTATCCGAGGCGGCTCCAGGGCGCGGACATCCCGGTCGGCGCCCGGGTGCTGGCGGCGGTGGACGCGTTCGAGAGCATGACGCTGGGCCGCGCGCACAAGGAGGCGCTGACGCGCGAGGACGCGCTGGTCGAGATCAACCGGCGCAAGGGAAGTCAGTTCGACCCGGACGTGGTCGAAGCGTTCGAGCGCGCTTTGCTCGAAGTGGGACGGCAGCAGACGGCGGATGGTCCCGAGGTCGAGGACCCCGCGACAGACGACGCGAGGAGGTGAGACAACATGGCGAAAGGACGGATCCTGGTCGTGGATGACGAGATCTACATCGTGCACATCCTCGACTTCAGCCTCGGCATGGAAGGCTACGAGGTCATCACCGCACTCGACGGCGAGCAGGCCCTCGAAAAGGCGCGGACCGAGAAGCCCGACCTGATCGTGCTCGACATCATGATGCCGAAGCTCGACGGCTACGAGACCTGCAAGATCCTCAAGGCGGAGCCGGAGACCAAGGACATCCCGGTCATCCTCCTGTCGGCGAAGGGCCGCAACGTTGACCAGAAGATCGGGTTCGAAGTGGGCGCGGACGACTACATCACCAAGCCCTTCAGCCCGCGCAAGCTGGTCGAACGGATCAACGCGATACTCGGTCAGAGCAGCTCACAGCGGATGCAGGCCTAGTCCCCTCCGGGCGAATCATGTTCGCGAGTCCCCCCGGAGGGGAGCCGGCCGACGCGCCTCCACGCGCCGGTCCGACACGCCTGTGTCCTGCGAGGCCGCTGCCGCGCGCGGGTGTGTTCCCGCTTGGCGGTGCCACGCCCCCTCCACGTCCCCGTGATACCGTGAGCGCGCATCCCATCCCCTCGTTGACGCCCGCACTCCGGCTCGAGAGCTCCGAAGCATGTCCTTCGCGCAGGTCGCCCTGCCTCTGCCGCTGCGCCGCACCTTCACCTACGCCGTCCCGGAGGACCTGGCCCGGCGCTTGAGCCCCGGGGTCGAGGTGCAGGTTCCCTTCCGCGGCCGCCCGCGCAAGGGGTTCGTGGTGGAACTGTTACGCGAGAATCCCCTCCCGGCGGGGACCGAAGCGCAGGCGATCGCCGCCGTGCTCGGCCCACCGCTGTTCTCGCCCCACCTGCTCGCCTTCACCCGCTGGCTCTCCGAGTACTACCTGGCGCCGTGGGGGGAAGTGCTGGCCGCCGCGCTTCCCGGCGGCCTCGAAGGGTTCGCGAAGAGCCGCGCCCGCCAGGCGGCGGCCGAGGACCGGGTATCGCGGCTGGCGCTGCCCGAGCGCATCACGCTCACCGATGGCCAGCGCGGCGCACTGACCGCGATCGAGCGTGCGATAGAGCGCGTGGGCGGTCGCGCGGGCGAGCGCGTGGGCGGGCACTCGGCATTCGCGCCCCTGCTGCTGCACGGCGTCACCGCGAGCGGCAAGACCGAGCTCTACCTGCGCGCCGCCGACCGGGTGCGCGCGGCCGGCGGCCAGACGCTGGTGATGGTGCCCGAGGTGGCGCTCGGCTCCCAACTGGTGCGCGAGTTCCGCCGGCGCTTCGGCAACCGCGTCGGCGTGCTCCATTCCTATCTTTCGGTGGGCGAGCGGCGACGTAACTGGGAACTGGCGCACCGCGGCGCGCTCGACGTGGTCGTGGGCGCGCGCTCGGCGGTGTTCGCGCCGCTTCCTGCGCTCCGCCTCATCGTGGTGGACGAGGAGCACGAGCCTGCCTACAAGCAGAGCGAGATGCTGCGCTATCACGGGCGCGACGCCGCGGTGCGGCGCGCGCAGATGCTCGGCATCCCGGTGTTGCTCGGCTCGGCCACGCCCAGTCTGGAATCGCTCGCCAACGCCGCGCGCGGCAAGTACACCCGCATCGAGCTGCCGCACCGCGTGAAACGCAGCCCGATGCCTGTCATGCGCGTGGTCGATCTGAGGCACGAGGGCGGCGGCGGATCGCTGCTTTCGCGCCCGCTGATTGCCGCGCTCGCCGAACGCCTCGAGCGCAAGGAGCAGTCGCTCCTGTTCCTCAACCGCCGCGGGCACTCGCACCACACCCAGTGCCGCGCCTGCGGGTGGGTCCCGACCTGTCCGCACTGCGACATCGCCCTCACGCTGCATCTCACGCCACGCGAGCGGCGGTGCCACTACTGCGATCATCGCGAGCCGGCGGGCGTCCGGTGCCCGCAATGCCAGGCGGCCCTGCTGCGGCTCTCAGGCGGAGGCACCCAGCGCGCCGAGCGCGAGCTGGCGGCGGTGCTCCCCGCAGCAAGGGTGCTGCGGCTCGACACCGACGTCGCGAAGGATCGCGGGGCCCCGGCCGAGGTGCTGGCGGCCTTCGCGCGCGGCGAAGCCGACGTGCTGCTCGGCACCCAGATGATCGCCAAGGGGCTCGACTTCCCGCGGGTGACACTGGTCGGCGTGCTGGATGCCGACGTGGCTCTGCATCTGCCCGACTTCCGCGCCGCCGAGCGCACCTTCCAGCTCCTGGTCCAGGTCGCGGGCCGCGCCGGGCGCGGCAAACGACCGGGCGAGGTGCTGGTGCAGACCTGCTCACCGGAGCATCCGGCCATCACCGCCGCCTGCCGGCACGACGCGAGCGGCTTCGCCGAGCGCGAGCTGGCCGAGCGCCGCGACGCGGGCTATCCGCCCTTCGTGCGGCTCGCGACGCTGTTGCTGACCGGCGCCGACGAGAAGCTGGTCGAGCGCGCGGCGGAAGCGCTCGCCCAGGCCATCGCGCCCGAGGCCGAGGCGCGCTCCGTCCGTCTGCTGGGACCGGCGCCGCAGGCGCTGGCGCGGCTGCGCGGGAAGTACCGCTGGCACCTGCTGCTCAAGGGCGCGAGCGCCCCCGCGCTGCGCGCAGTCACGGCGCGCGGGCTCGAGTGGGCGGAGTCGAAGGCGCGTCCGAGCGCCGTGCGCGTGGTCGCGGACGTGGATCCGGTGGAGGTGCTGTAGCGGACCGGCCCCCGCCCGGCGCGCACGAGCCCCGCCCGGCCTACGACCGCCGCGCATTCGCACGGAGCGTCGCACCGCCGACGCACCCGGAGCCGATTGTCAGGCCGCCGCAAGGCGCTTGCGGTTCAAGGCTTTGCCCTTGACGCATCGGGGTTTGCGGGACAAGATTCGCGGTGCCGCGCTCGCTTTGTCCCGCCCGCCAACGACTGGCATCCTTCCCGCATAGAGAGCTCACGACATGCCCTCGAATCCGCCTCAACCGCGACGATTCGCTGCCGACTCCGGAGCTTCGGCTCCCGGGATGGTGGAGGCTTCCCGCGCGCGACCGGTCACCTTCGAGTCCATCCGGGAGCACCCGAGGGTCAAGGTCTACGTCCGCGCCGCCGACCAGTCGCTGGCCGAGATCGGCTACACCGAGCACGGTGAGCGTCACGTCGGGCTGGTGGCCCACATCGCCTACAACATCCTCAAGCGGCTGGGACATCCCGAGCGCGAGGCGGAGCTGGCAGCGATCGCCGGGTACCTGCACGACATCGGCAACGCGGTGAACCGCGACCACCACGCGCAGACCTCGGCGGTGATGGCGATGCAGCTGCTGGCCGACATGCAGATGCCCGAC
>CAYONG010000299.1:0-11406 GCA_964405235.1 uncultured bacterium
TTGCTCACCGGGACGACCCCCTTTGACGCCGCCCGGCTGCACAGCGCCGGCTACAACGAAATGATCCGCATCCTGCGCGAGGAGGAACCGCGCAAACCGTCCACGCGCATCAGAAGGGAGTTATCCACCGGGATCTCAAGCCGTCCAACGTGCTGATCACCCTTCACGATGGGAGACCGGTGCCCAAGGTGATCGACTTCGGGATCGCCCGCGCGATCCACCAGCGGCTGACCGAGCGCACGCTGTTCACGGAGTACGGGCAGTTGATCGGCACGCCCGAATACATGAGCCCCGAGCAGGCGGAGATGAGCGGGCTCGATATCGACACCCGGAGCGACATCTACTCGCTCGGGGCGATGCTGTACGAGCTGTTGACGGGCGAGAAGCTGTTCGAGCCGAGGCGACTCCGTTCCCTGGCGTTGCGGGAGATCCAGCGCGTGCTGCGGGAGGAGGAGCCCCCCCGGCCTTCGGCGCGCGTGTCGAGCCTCGGCGTGACGGCCACGGAACTCGCCCGCGATCGAGGGGTTCAGGCGCCGCAGCTCGTCCGGCTGCTGCGGGGCGATCCCGACTGGATCGTGGTGAAGGCGATCGCCAAGGACCGCCGGCGGCGCTACGACTCGGCCGGCGCCCTGGCGGCGGACATCGAACGGAGCCTGCGCTCCGAGCCGGTGACCGCGAGCCCTCCGGGCATCCCCTATCGCGCGTCGTGCTTCGTCCGCCGGCACCGCGTCGGGGTCAGCGTCGCGCTGGTCATGGTCGTCTCGCTGATCCTGGGGACGGGTGTGGCCACCGTGGGACTCGTCCGGGCCAGACGCGCGGAGCGCGTTGCGCAGCGGGAGGCGCGACGGAACGCGCTCGACGCGGACGCGATGCGAGCGCTGCTCAAGAACGACGACCCGACGTACGAGGCCCGCGTGGAGGACGCCATTGCCCTCGAGCGATCTTCGGTCCCGATGGACACGCTGGCGCTCGCGGATTTTCTCGTCAATACGTACTGGCACCTGACCGGCCTGGAGTCCCTCGGACTCTCACTATCGCCGCGTCTGGACTCCCTGCGTACGCGTATCGGCGGCGAGGCGATCGACCTACTCGTCTCCGTCGAGTCACCGCACGGCTCGATCCTCGAGACGCTTGAACTCATAAGCGGCAAAGTGGCCGAGAAATATCCCGAACGATTCCCGGAGTTCCTCCGGAGAATCCTAATCCTTCGAAAACGTGCAGGGGAACCCGACTCGGTGCTCGCGGCCGACCGGAGCAGACTCGTGAGGCTGCTTCGCGACATGGGAGAACGTGAGATCCGCGCCGGCCGGCCGGGAGCGGCCAGGCCCGCTCTCTCAGAGGCGATCGATCACCTTGAGCATGCCGGCGGCCGCCTGGACCTTGCCTCCGCCAGGGGCGACCTGGGCGCTTGCCTCACGGATCTGGGCGAGTACGCGGCCGCCGAATCCCTGCTGCTCGAGTCGTACCGTGTATCTGGCGCCCGCGAGCAGCTCATGAGGCTCGTTCGGTGCTACGAGAAGTCGGGCAGGCAGGAGACGGCACGGTCGTACGATGCCCGCACGCAGGTGGCGTCCGTTCGGGAGCTGGGGCCGCTGTCGAGGGCGTCCTCCATGACCGGACTCACGCAAGGATTCAGCGGGAAGTTTGGCGATCGATGGATCTGGCTGTTTGGTCCGTCCATCATCAGGGAGCCGCCCCCCAAACCCGCGTCCAACATCCGCTGGACGAGCTGGGCCTGGACGAAAGATCGTGACGCACGGGATGGAGTCACGCTGCAGCATCCCGCGGACGCGCGGGGCGTGCCTCGGGAGTTGCTGTCCTTGACGCCGGCCGAGCAGGCTCAGCGCGACACCTCGGGTTCCTGGCTGCACGTCTCGCCGGCCGCGTTGATCGAAGACCCGGCGCGGAATCGGACGCTGCTCGTATACCGGAAGTCCATCAGCGGGCTACGACGAGTAGGTACGTCATTGGCGATCTGGGAGCCTGGAGCGCCCGGTCCCCGGCGCGTCGTCGTGCGTCCCGGAACAGCGGAGCCAACCCTTCTCTTCCAGGGGGACGAGCCCGACTTCTCGGAGGCCGCGCTGGTACTCCGTGACACGCTGTACCTTTACGGTGGGCTCAGCCAGGTGGGTCATCGCTGGCAGAAGACTGTCGGCCGCGCCCCCATCGCTCGCGTCCTCGACCGGACCGCCTGGCGGTTCTACTCCGGCGATGGCCGTTGGTCGAGCGATGTGCGCGACGCGAAAGTGATCACGAATGCCCGGGTGGATTTCTCCGTTCATTGGAATGCGCATCTCGGCAAGTTCGTGCTTATCGGGATGGTGCCATCGAATGAACCGTTGGACGGGCGGATCGCGATGATGACATCGGACCGCCCGGAAGGTCCGTGGTCTTCCGCCGCGGTCTTTCATACGGCGGTGCCTCCACCGGAATCGGGAGAAGGGGCAATCTTTCGTCCCGCGATCCACACCGAGCTTGCGCGCGAGGGCGGACGTGTCGCCTATCTGACCTATGAACGTAAGATCGGATTCTTCGACGACGAGGTTCGTCTGGTCGAGGTGGTGTTCAAGTGATGCCCGCCATCCACGGCCGTGCGTACGTCGGGGGTTCGCAATGACCGAGCACGATCCGACTCGCGAGGTGGGAGCCGGGGAGCGCCGCTCCTCCGAGTCGCTCCTGAACCTCGTCTACACCGAGCTGCGGGCGCTCGCCAGGGCGCGCATGCGGCGGGAGCGCACCGACCATTCGCTTCAGGCCACGGCGCTCGTTCACGAGGCCTACCTGCGCCTGCAGCAGGGCGGACAGGCCGAGTGGGCTGGCCGGGGGCATTTCTTCGCGGCGGCCGCGGAGGCGATGCGCCGCATCCTCATCGAGCACGCGCGGGCGAAGGGACGCGTAAAGCGGGGCGGCGATTCCCAGGGCCGTCCGGCGGAGCGGGTGACGCTGACGATTGCGGGGGTCGCCGACCTGGCCGCCGCGGACGCCGATCCCGACGCGGTGCTGGCGCTCGAGGACGCGATCACGGCACTCGAGGAGCAGGACGCGCGCCTGGCGCAGGTCGTGCGCCTGAGGTTCTACGCGGGACTCAGCGTCGAGGAGACGGCCGAGGCGATGGAGACCTCGCCGCGGACGGTCAAACGCGACTGGAGTTTCGCGCGCGCATGGCTCTACTCCAGGCTGGGTGGGCCGGCCGCGTGAGGGCGGGACTGTGACCTGGCCGACCACTCCCGTCCCTCGCATGGAGGAACAGTGAAACGCTGGGCGATTCTGACCGTCGGACTTTACGCGGCACTCGTCTTTCTCCTGACCACGCCGCTGATCCTCTATCTCAGCGGTCCCCGCTCGGATGCGGGGGATTACTGGAAGTTTTTCAACGCGTTCTTGCTTCCCGTCCTCGTTCTGGCACAGCTGGTACTGCTCCTGGTCCCCGTCGACGTGTCGCGAGATCGTCCGGTGCCGAGGCGGAAGATCGTGGCTTCGGCGATCGCCGGTGGACTGCTCATGTGTCTGCTGGTGGCTCTCTTCGGCTTCGGTGTCGTCGTCATGATCTGGGGCGAGGAGCTTGTTCTCGACAAGTACTGGTTCCCGTGGGCGTGGCTGGTGCTCATCGGAGCATCGTGGTTGGGGTGGGGCGTATGGTTCTACAAGCGCTACAGGGCCGAGGATCCCGGCGCCCAGGGCTCGACGGTCTCGCGCTGGCTGCTCACCGGCAGTATCCTGGAGATGATCGTCGCAGTTCCCAGTCACATCATCTCCCGCCATCGTAACGAGTGCTGCGCTCCGCCCATCACCTTCCTCGGGATTATGATGGGGTTGTCGGTCGCGTTGCTTTCCTTTGGTCCAGGGGTGTACTTCCTCTTCGCCAGGCGGATTCGGCAGAAGCGAATCGGGAGGGTGGGTTGACGAACTTGGGGGTGCGCACCGAGCGCGACGGCCGTGGGCGGTGCTGGTTCTGGATCGCCGGGCTCCTCACCGCGCTCGCGCTGAGCGCCGGGACCGCCGCGGCGGGCACCGGGCTGCTCCAGGGCCGTGTTCGTACCGTGGCCGACGATGTCCCGGTCCAGGGCGCGACGGTCGCCGTGGTGGGCACGAGCGTCTCGGTGGTCACCGATGAGGAGGGGGACTTCCGGCTTCCCATCGTGATGACCGGTCTCCATCGCGTGCTCGTGGGCGCCGCTGGGTACCGGGAGCGCCTGGTCGAGGACGTCGCGGTGTGGCCCGACCTCACCACGGTGCTCGCGATCAGGCTGGCTCCCGAGACGGAGCCGGCCGACGCCGGTGCGGAGCCGCCGGTCAGGATCTCGCATTCGAATGGGCCTGGCACCACCCGACTGGTCTCGGACCGCGCGATGCGCCGCCTTCCGGCTCGGGGCGTGCTCTACGTGGCGACGCTGCTTCCGGGGGTGGCCGGGATTCGGTCGGACCTCCTGCGCGATGGCACAAGCGACCAGGCGCTCTCGATCCGGGGCGGATCGCCGGTCGAGACGGCGTGGTCGGTCGATGGGCAGCCGCAGTCCCAGGCTGCCATGATGCCCCTGCGGGCCCCGTTTCCCACCGCCGCGCTCGGGGCGGTGGCGGTGACGAGCAGCGGGTTCGGCGCCGAGTATGGGGGCGCGTCCTCCGGGATCGTGCACGTCCTCACGCGCGAGCCTGGCCCTTCCTATCGGGCCTCGGCGAACGTGACGACCGATGCCGGAGTCGGAAGCTGGATCGGATCGAAACGATACGACCAGAACCGGTACGAGGCGTCTATCGAGGGGCCGCTCTCCGCCGGTTCCGAGCGCGGGGGATTTCTTTTCTCGGGCAGCCGTCGCTGGAATGGTGACCGTCTGCCGAGGTTCGTCGCTGGGAATCTCATCGACTGGTTTCGCGGCAGCCCGGACCTCAACTTCGACGGTGGCCGGCAGCCGGAGAACTCGCTGTCGGGTTGGAACTGGCTGGGCCGAATGTACTGGCGCCCCGCGAATCCGGTGCGCATGGACATCCGAGTCCAAGGCTCGCGGGACGACTGGCGGGAGTTCACGCAGGCGTATCTCTTCGATCCCGGTCACATGCCGCGCCACGCGGATCGTACCGGCGGCGGAGATGCGACCCTGCATGTGATGCGCGGTTCCGGCACGCTCTTCAACCTCTCCGCGGGCTATGCCATCAGCGATCAGCGGAACGGTGACGGCGTCTTCTTCGACGACCTGCGCGCGTACGCCAATCCAGCGGGCAACCCACGCTTCGACATCAGCGTGCCGTACTTCTATCTCCCCGGTCATGTGCGTGGGTTCTATCAACGCCGAAAGTCCACGACATGGCGCCTCGAGGGTGGCCTCGTCCAGCAGTGGGGGACCGCCCATCAGCTCAAGGCCGGCCTTCAGGCCGAGCGCGGATCGCTGCGGCTCTACGAGGGGGATCCGACCACGTTCGTGTACGACGCTGGCGGAGCGCTGATCGGGGGGCTATATGACGGGTACGGCTTCGACGCCTTCGCGCGGGGAGAGAGTGGACAAGGGCTCGGCCCCGCGCGCCATCCCACGACGCTCTCGGCCTACGCACAGGATCGCATCGCTTGGCCCCGCCTGGTCATGCGAGGTGGTCTGCGTCTCGATTCGTTCGATGCGGACACAGTCGACCTCCCGAACCCGTCGGGCGCTTTCAGAAACGGCGCGAGTGGGCGCGCGACCCGGCTCTCGCCCCGGCTGGACGCGACCTGGACGGCTGGGCCGCGGCTGGTGCTTCGTGCGGGTGCAGGCCGGTTCTACCAGCCGCCACCCTATCTCCTGGACCCGTTCGGCTCGCCGCTCCAGCGATCGAGTGCCGTGGAGGTGGGAGCCGTAGGCCGGCCGCGGGAAGGTCTGCGACTGGATGCGTGCGTCTACCTTCGAGAGGTGCAGAACTTCGTGGATGTGGCACCGCCGCGGGCCGAGCAGTCCTCGCGACCCGTGCGAAGCGTCTCGTTCAACGTGGGCGACGCCTCGTTCAAGGGGCTGGAGGTGCAGGCGTCGCTGGAAGCGGGCCACCGCCGAGCCGCATGGGTCGGCTACACCATGTCCTCGTCGCAGGGTGAATTCGTGAGCAATTCCCAGCGAAACATCGCATGGACCGGCACGTCCGCGCCGCGCGTCTCACGGCCACTCAGCTCGAATCAGCGCCACCGGCTGGCGCTGGGAGCCGACCTGGGGTTCGATCGCGGCGGCGGACCGCGTCTCTTCGGTCGCAGGCTGCTCGAAATGACGAGCTTCCGCGTGGTGCTGCGAGCTGCCAGCGGCCTGCCATACACACCGACATTCGTGTACGACGAAGTGACGCTCGCCGCGGCGGCCTTCATCCCAAGCGGGCCGATTCACTCGCGCGAGACACCATGGACCTCGACGGTGGACTTGCGAGCCGGCCGGGGGTTCCAGGTGGGCGGGCTCGATCTCGAGGCCTCACTCTCGGTGCTCAACCTGCTCGACCGCCGGAACGCCGTCGTCGTTTACAGTGGCACCGGCTCGCCCTACGACACCGGCTTCCTCGCGACGGCCGATGGCCAGGCGTACCTCAGTTATGCGGCGTCTCAGGGCATTGATGGAGAGGCCATGTACCGCCTGGCGCAGAGCCGGCCCCCACTCTTCACCGGCCCGCGGCTGGTGCGCTTTGGTCTGGGCGTCACCTTCTAGAGGATTCAATGAAGCCGGCGCCACTCGAAAGCTTCGAGACCTGACATGGCGGACACCGATCCTCTCGGCGCCTGGTCCGATCTCCCGGGCGAGCGGGTCCTCCGCTTCATCTACATCGACCGGATCCTCGAGCTGCGCCGGCTCGAGCGCATCGTCGCGTCGCTCACGCTGGATCCGGGCGAAACGATGTTCCGCTACCACTTCCCGGCCAATCCCATGGCGCCGGCATCGGTGCTGATCGAGGCCTTCGCTCAGGCCGCCACCGCGCTCCTCGAAACCAGCCTCGGCTTCCGGCACAAGGCACTGCCGGTCCATGTCCAGCAGGCAAAGTTCCATCGGGCGGTGCGGCCGGGAATGCCGCTCAGGATCGAGATGCAGATCTCGCAGCGCAACGAGAGCGGCGCCATGATCGGTGGTCACGCCGAGCAGGAGGGTCGCAAGTGCGCATCCTGCACTCTGGGGCTGGCCCTCGCCCCGCTCAGCGACTACTTCGACGCCCGGAGCGCACCGGGCTACCGGATGCTCTACCAGCACTGGCTCGACGGCGCCAAGCTCGAGGGATTCGAGCGGCCCCCGCTGGAGGAGTTCCCTGATGGCGAGCGGTGACGTGCGGGTGGTCGTGACCGGCATAGGGATGGTGGCGCCGCTCGGCATCGGGACGGATGCCTTCTGGGAAGGCGTGACCGCGGCCCGCTCGGCGGCGCGGTGCGTGAGCGGGTTCGGGATCCCGCCGGACTCCGGCGAGTTCGCGTGCCCGGTCGACGACTCGGCGCTCGACATGGCCGACTACCTCGACAGCCCCAAGTCGGTCAAGCTGATGTCGCGCGCCACGCGGTTCGCGGTCGCCGCCGCGCGCATGGCGACGCGCGACGCGGGTTTCGAGGGTCCGTGCGACGACCCCCACCGATGCGGGGTCTCCCACGGGGCCGGGGGCATCGGGCTCCTGGACGATGATTACATGAGCAGTCTCGTCGACCTTGGCGCCCACTACCGTGATGGGGGCGGTCCGGATCTGGGCGCGCTCGTCGCCTGCCACATCAATCCGCTCGCGCCGCTCAGGATGCTCCCCAACTCGGCGGCGGCTCAGATCGCCATCGAGCACGGATTCCAGGGCGAGAACACCACGGTGTGTACGGCCTGCACGTCGGGGGCGCAGGCCATCGGCGAGGCGCTGCGGGTGCTGCGGCTCGGTCGCGCCGACGTGATGCTGGCCGGGGGCAGCGACGCGATGATCAACGCCATGGGCCTGGCTTCGTTCCGCATGCTGGGAGTGTTGTCGAGGCGATCGGACGACCCCGCGCGGGCGTCGCGCCCCTTCGACCTGAACCGGGATGGATTCGTCATGGGCGAGGGCGCGGCGATGCTGGTGCTCGAGACCGAGTCACATGCCCGGCGCCGGGGCGCGCGGGTGCGGGCCGAGCTGGCCGGCTACGGCTGTTGCTCCGATGCCTACCGCATCACCGACGGGCGCGAGGACGGGAGCGGCTGCGTCGAGGCCATGCGGCGGGCGCTGGATGACGCGGGCGTCCCGCCGTCCGAGGTGGATTACGTCAACGCGCACGGAACCGGAACGCGCATGAACGACCGGACCGAGGTGCTCGCGATCGGCCAGCTCTTCGGCGCCCGGGCGCGACAGATTCCGATCAGCTCCACCAAGTCACAGATCGGCCATCTGGTCGCCGCGGCAGGGGCCGTGGAGCTCGCGACCTGCACGCTGGCTATCGAGCACCAGGTCCTGCCGCCGACCATCAACCACGATACGCCGGACCCGGAGTGCGACCTGGACGTGGTGCCCAACGCGGCGCGTGAGGGACGGCTGGACGTTGTGCTCTCGAACTCGTTCGGTTTCGGCGGACAGAACGCATGCCTGGTGCTGAGGCGTTGGATCTGACATGGGCGCGTGGGTGACCGGAGGGACCGGTGGGCTGGGCGCCGCGATCTGCCGCGCGCTGGCGGCCGAGGGTCTCCCGGTGGCGATCGGCTACCTGCGACGCCACGACGCGGCGGGAGCGCTGGCTCACGAGCTGGAGGCCATGGGGAGCAGGGCCATCGTGGTGCAGGCCGATGTCGCGGACGCGGTCCAGACCGCCGCCGCCGCCGGCAGGATTGCCGGGGAGTTCGGCGAACTTCGCGTGCTGGTCAACGCGGCAGTGCACAACGTGGACGGACTGCTCGCCAATCTCCCGGCCGAGGGGATCGCCCGCATGTACGAGGTCAACGTGATTGGCGCTCTCAACGCCATCCGCGCGGCGCTGCCGCACCTGGTGGCGAGCGGGAAGGGTCGGATCGTCAACTTCAGCTCGGTGCTCGCACACCGGCCGATCCCGGGCGTTTCGGCCTATGCCGGGACCAAGGGAGCGATGGAATCGCTCACCCGCTCGCTGGCCGTCGAGCTGGGGCCGAAGCAGGTGACCGTGAACGCGGTGGCCCCCGGCTTCGTGGATGCGGGGCTCGGGCGAAAGCCCGTGCGTGAGGCCGGCGACGCTCTCTCCGTGCTGGTGCCCCTGCGGCGCGCCGGCACCGCCGAGGACGTGGCGGCCGTCGTCGCCTTCCTCGCCTCAGCCGCCGCGCGTTACGTAACCGGCGCCGTCATCCCGGTCGATGGCGGGCTGCTCGCCGGCGCCCAGAAACTGAACCTCCGCCCCAGGACCAGCGAAGGAGCCCCCATCCCATGAAGGCGACGCTCACCGCGGAAGCGATCCGAGAGAAGCTGTTCGACATCTTGGCCGAAGTCCTGATGATGCCGCGCTCCCAGCTGTCGCCCGGGGCGCGTATCCTGCTCGAGCTCGGCGCCGAGAGCATCGACCTGCTCGACCTGCGATTCCGGATCGAGAAGGTCTTCGGGTTGACGATCACCAGCCAGGATGTCGAGCGGATGGCGGGGGCGGTGACCTCGCCCACCGAATTCCGCGAGCGCTTCACGGTCGAGGCGCTGTGCGATTTCATCCGCGAGCGGCTGGAGGCGCCCGGTGGAAGCTGATGCGCAGCCGGTCTCGGTGGTGCTCGGTGGCACCGGCGGGATCGGCGCGGCGGTGGCGAGACGGCTCGCCGGCCCCGGGGCGCGCCTGGTGCTGGTGTACCTGGAGCGCCGTGAGCGGGCGGAGGCGCTCGCCCGGGAGCTGGAGTCGCGCCAGGTCGAGGTCGCGCTGGTGCGGGGCAACGTGGCGGATGCGGCGACGCTCGCTGCCGTGGCCGAGCGCGTCGGCGCGTGGGGCGGTCGCTGCCACCACCTCGTCCACAGCGTGGCCGTGACCAGCTTCAAACCCCTGAGCAGCATCCGTCCGAACCAGTGGAATCTGATTCTCGAGGTGTCGGCCCGCAGCCTGCTGGATTCCGTCGGTGCTCTCGTCGAACCGCTGGCACGGGCCCGCGGCGCGGTGGTGGCGGTATCGAGTCAGGGGGCGGCGAGGTTCGTGCCGAACTACGGCGCCCTGGGTCCGGCCAAGGCCGCCCTCGAGGCGGTCGTCCGGCAGCTCGCCTGTGAGCTCGCCCCGCGCGGCATCCGCGTGAATGCCGTACGCGCCGGACTGGTCGAGAGCGAAGTGCTCCAGCGGATGAGCCCCGACGTGCGCCGCGAGGCCGAGCGGCGCACGCCGTCCGGACGGATCGGAACGACAGACGAGATCGCCGCGGTGATCGTCTTCCTGCTTGGGGCGGATTCCACCTGGGTGGTCGGGCAGGTGGTCGAAGTGGACGGAGGCATGTCGCTGACCTGAGCTGTGCAAGCCAAGGGTCGGCATCAGGAGGGAACGATGCGCCGGATGTTTCATCTCGTCCTCTGCGTGCTTCAGCTTGGCCTGTGTGGTTGCTACGCCAAGCGAGATAGAACGGTCGCCAGCCAGGCGGACAAGCCGAGCTCCAATGTGCACTCGAGAGGTGGCCAGCGGATCGCCGGCTATACCGACTTCTATGGGGTCCACCACAAGTACTCGGGGGTCGTGAAGCTCGGGGAGGACGGGCGGTTGGAGTTCATCCCTGACGATCCGGTCATGAGGCGATCGCCCGGCGAGGGTGGGCCGGTACACTTCTCGATCGCTCGGGATAGCATCCAGATGCTCAAGGTGATGAACGTCACGTTCGGCGCCACGGCCCGTGGGATCGGGATCACGCTGCTCGCACTCGTGGGCCTGGCCGCCATCGCGCTCGCGACGAAGGAGTCCTGCCCCTTCATCTACGCTTGGGATGGCGCCCAGTGGGTGCTGGAGGGCGACCCCTACGGCGGTGCGATCACGCGGTCGCTGGAGCGTGCGGACTGGTGCGAGCTGGAGCATCTGGCGGCGGTGGGTGGGGAGTACCGGCTGCTGCTCACCAACGAGGTGGACGAGACGCAGCACACCAACAGCCTCGAGCTGCTGGTGGTGGATCATCCGCCCGGCACCTCGCTGGTGATGGACCGCCAGGGCGGCACCCACGCGTTCCGGAGCAGCGGGCCGCTGCTTTCGGCGAGTGACGAGCAGGGCCGGGATCTGACGCACTGGCTGAACCGCACCGACGACGTGGTGTGGACGGCCGATCTCACGCAGGCCGCGCGGCAGGAGGCGGTGACCGACACGCGCAACCACGTGACGCTGCGATTCCTGCGGCCAAAAGGGGCGGAGCGGGTATTTCTGATATCGCACATCTCCACCGCCTTCTGGGGCTCGCACATGATCCGCCGGATGCTGGAGCTGCGGGGGGATCGGGTGGGTGAGTTCTACGCCTTGGTGGACAGCAGCGAGAGCAACCGGCAGCAGCTCATGGCCTGGAACGCGCGCGAGGA
>CAYONG010000300.1:0-10746 GCA_964405235.1 uncultured bacterium
CAAGGGATCGGTGCGTCCGGCGAAGGCGATATCGCGCAGATCGTCCTCGACGCCGAGCCGCTCGCGCACCGCGAACGAGAACGCCTCGCGGGCGGCCCCGTCGGTGAGCAGCAGGGTGCCGTCCACGTCGAAGAGCCAGACCAGCCGGTGCCCGGGTGCCATGGCGGGATGCTATCATCACTGCGGCCCCCGACCCTTACCCACTGGAGATGACGAGATGCCGACCCGTCGAGCCGCCTTCGCCGCCCGCCCCCTCATCGCCATCGGCGCCCTGCTGTGCATGACCGTCGTCCCCGGCGCCGCTCGTGGAGAGGAGCCGGCGCTGAGCCCGCGGCTGGTCGAGGTGGAAATGGGCCCAAACGTGCCATTCACCGCCCTGCTCGAGGCGGGCCTCGATGTGGTGGAAGTGCGCGGAACGAGCCGCGCGCGGGTGCTCGAGTGGCCGGGCGATGAGGTCACGCTTCAGCGCCTGGGGGTCACGCTTAGGCTCATCGACGCGGACCCCGCGCGCACGGCGGCCGAGCGAGCGCAGGCCGAGCTGACCGCGCGCCCAGCGCCGCGGGGCAGACGGGTCTTGAGCGCCGTCAGGCCCGACGGGCTATTCCGCGCCGAGATGATCCCCCCGTTCGGCTCGGGCAGCATGGGCGGCTACTGGACGCTGGCCGAGGTCAAGACCAAGCTCGACGAACTGGTCGCGGCCGACACGCAGGACCTGATCGCCGCCAAGATCGATACGATTGGCACCACCGGGCAGGGGCGCCCGATCTGGGGACTGAAGATCGCCAAAGTGGTCACCGGCCCCGACACGCGCCCGGTGGCCTTCTTCAACGCCCTCACCCACGCGCGCGAGCCCGAGGGGATGCAGACCCTCTTCTACTTCGTGGACGACCTGCTGGCGAAGTACGGCACCGACCCCACCGCCACCTATCTGCTCGACCACCGCGTCATCTACATCGTGCCGGTGGTCAACCCCGACGGCTACTTCCGCAATCAGACCACCAACCCGACGGGCGGCGGCCAGTGGCGGAAGAACCTGCGCGACAACGACGGGAGCGGCACCGTCACCGGCTCCGACGGCGTGGACATCAACCGCAACTATGGCTACCAGTGGGGGATCGACAACATCGGCTCGAGCGGCTCGATCGGGTCCGCGACCTACCGCGGCCCCTCCGCGTTCTCGGAGGCGGAGACGCAGGCTCAACGGGATATCGTGGTCGCGCTGCAGCCCAAGACCGGGTTCTCCTTCCACACCTACAGCGACCTGCTGCTGCGCGCGTGGGGACATACGGTCGACGCCCCGCCCGACTCGAATGCGTTCTACGAGTGGGAAGACGACATGTCGCTCGGTAACGGATACCTGACCGGGCAGGCGGTCCGCGTGCTCTACGGGGTGAACGGCGAGTTCAACGACTGGGTCTACGGCGACCTGGCACTCAAACCACGCGGCTTCACCTGGACACCCGAGATCGGCGGGCCCTCGGACGGCTTCTGGCCCGCGCCCTCGCGCATCATTCCGCTGGCAGAGGAGAACCTGCGCGCCTGCTACTACGTGGCCTCGATCGCCGGCCCCCACGTGCGGGTCGAGCGCTCGAACGTGATCGGTGGGACGCTGGTCGCGGCGTCGAGCCGCTGGGTCGAGGTGCGGGCGCGTAACAAGGGGGTGAGCGGGAACGCGGGCCCCGGCCTGATCGCGACCATGTCCTCGTTGTCGGCAGGCGCTTCGGTGCTTTCGGGCGGGGTCGCCTACCCCACGCTGGCGCCGCTCACGAGCGGCGATGCGCTTAGCAGTGGCGCGTTCCTGGTCGCGGTGGACGACACGGTGACGCCGGGCCGCCTGCTCCGGCTGCGGGTGGACTTCAGCGCCCCCGACGGATTCTTCTCGCGCGACACAGTCGAGTTGGTGAGCGGTGTGCCGACCGTGCTGGCGATCCATAGCGGCTCGTCGATTGCGCCCGAATGGACCACCGGGAGCTGGGGAACGGTCACCACCGATTCGGCGCACCCGAGCGCGTACTACGCCGACAGCCCATCCGGCGCTTACGCCGACACCGCCAACAACCCGCTCACGCGGCTCGCAACCCTGGATCTTTCCCCCGGCGTCCACGCCTACGCCTTCTACGACGCGCGCTGGCAGTTCGAGTCCGACTACGACTGCGGATTGATCGAGGCGAGCCTCGATGGGGTGAACTGGTCGCAGGTGGCCGCCACCGGCAGCTCGCTCGGGCGGGCCGGCGGCGTCCAGCCGGTCGGACAGCCGGTCTATGACGGCGCTCGCTCCCTGTGGCGCGAGGAGCGGGCCGATCTCTCCGCCTTCACCGGCCCGCTCGGCAACGCGGTGCGCCTGCGTTATCGCGTGCTCAGCGACACCGGCGGGCGCCTCGACGGCCTCAACTTCGATTCGCTGCGAGTGGTGCTCTACGACCCCGCCGCCCAGCCGTCGCCGGTCGCGGTTGGCGACGGCAGCACTCCGGCCCGGCTCGAGCTTGCGCCGCCCGCGCCCAACCCGGTGCGCGGCGCGGCCCGATTCGCGTTTGCGCTCCCGGTCGCGGGCGAGGTGCGGCTCGATCTGTTCGACGCGCTGGGCCGCCACATCCGCACGCTGGCTGCCGGCTCGCTGCCCGCGGGACGCTACGTTCGCGGGTGGGACACGCGCGATGACGCGGGGCGGGTCACGCCCGCCGGGATCTATTTGGCGCGCCTGATGGGCGCGGCCACCACGGCGACCCGGCGCTTCGTCGTACTGAATTGAGCGCGGTCACAACTTCCGATGCGCGGCTGCTCGATGCGGCGCTGCGCCTGCACGCCCGGCTCGAGGCCGATCACCTGCACGGTGGGCGCCTCGCTGGCGACGATCAGGGCGTTCGTTTGAACATCCGGCTCTGGCGCTTCTGGAAGAGCTACTTTCCGATGCTCGCTCCGCGCGAGCGCCACTTCTTCCTGCAGGGCCAGGGCTACTGGGCGCTCGCCAACTGGACGCTCTTCGACCTGACCGGCGAGAACCGGTTCCGCGAGCGCGCGTGCGAGGCGACCGAGGCTGTGGACGAAGCGCAGCGTGACGACGGCGCGTGGGACTATCCGCTGCGCGAGCGCCGCCACCTGGTCGCCACGGTGGAGGGTGACTTCGGGGCGGTGACGCTGCTCGAAGGCCATCGGCGTGGACTCGGCGATGACGTCCTGCGCTCGGCGCGAGCATGGCACGACTACGTCGAGCTCAAGATCGGTTACCAGGAGCATCCGGGCGGGCTCGCGATCAACTACTTCGACCGTCCGCGCGGCATGGTGCCCAACAACACCGCCGAGTGGGTATGGGTGCTGGGCCGTTTCGCGAGCGTCACCGGCGACCCGCGCTTCCTCGGCCGCGTGCCCGGATTGTTGGGATTCCTCGAGGCGGTGCAACTCCCGAGCGGCGAGCTGCCGTACGAGATCGGCGGACGCTACCAGGCGCGCACGCGCATCCACTACCTGTGTTACCAGTACAATGCGTTCCAGTGCATGAAGCTGGCCTGGTACGCCGAGACGCACGGCGACGTGCGCGCTCGGACGCTGGCGGTGCGCATCGCGGGGTTCCTGGTGGGAGGCGTGACCGCGATGGGCTCGGTGCGGGCCTCGTGCCACGCGGTGCTGCCCGAGGTTGTCTATTACGCCGACGCGGTGGGTCTTGCGCTGCATACCGTGACGCGGCTCGGCTGGGCCGATCATGGCGCGCTTGCCGATCGGGCCTTCGACTGGGTGCTCTCGCAACAGCGCGCCGACGGCGGGTTCCCATTCTCACGCGGCGACTATCTCGTGCTCGCCGACCGCAACGCCTACCCTCGCTACCTGGCGACCACGCTCTTCCACCTGGTGGAGCGGGTGCGCGCCGCCCAAGGAGCCCGATGAAGGTGTTCGTGGTGACCAACATGTACCCGTCGGTCGCGCGGCCCCACTGGGGCGCGTTCATCCGCTCGCAGGTGGAATCGTTGACGGCGCTCGGGGTCGAGAACACGATCTACGAGATCGAGGGCTGGAAAAGCACTGCACGCTACGCCCATGCCATGCGCGAGGTGCCCGTGCTCGCGCGCCGGGCGGGCGCCGAGTTGGTGCACGCCCACTACGGACTCTCGGGCGCGGCCGCGGTCAGCGTGCGCGAGATCCCGCTGGTGGTGTCGTTCTGCGGCGACGATCTGCTCGGGCGCCCCGACGCGCAGGGTCGCGTCACCGCGAAGAGCCGCTGGCTGGTGAACGTCTCGCGCCTCGCCGCGAAGCGGGCCGACGCGGTGATCGTCAAAACCGAGGAGATGCGGCGCAAGATCCCCGAGATCGCCGAGGTCGATGTGATCCCCAACGGTGTGGACCTCGCGCTGTTCGCGCCCATCCCGCGCGCCGAGGCGCGCGCGCGGCTGGGCTGGCCGCCCGAGGGCGCGGTGCTCCTGTTCGCTGCGCCGATCGATGAGCCGCGCAAGAACTGGCCACTCGCCCAGGCCGTCGAAACCCGGCTCAAGACGGGCGGAGCCGAAGTCCGGCTGGTGGCATTCCACGGGCGGCCGCAGGGGGAGCTGGCGTTGGCGATGAGCGCCGCCGATGTGCTGCTGCTGCCCTCTTTCCAGGAAGGCTCGCCGAACGTGGTCAAAGAGGCCCTGGCGGCGGGCCTGCCGGTGGTGGCGGCGCCGGTGGGTGACTGCGCCGAGCGCCTGGCCGGGGTGACGCCGGGCGGCGTGGTCGCCCGCTCGCCCGAAGCATTCGCGACCGCGGTCGAGGCGGTGCTCTCCTCCGGCGCGCGCTCGAACGGGCGCGAGAAGGTGGCGCCCCTGGAACTCTCGGCCGTGGCGCGGCGCGTCCTCGCCGTCTACGAGATGGCTCTCCGCAAGCGACGGACGGACTGAATGTGCGGCATCTGCGGCTGGTACCGCCGCGGCGGCGCGCCGGTGGACCTGGGCGTGATCGAAGCTCAGTGCGCCAGCATGGCCCACTCGCTCGACGTGCGGGACATCGCGAAACTCGGGCGCAAGCTCATGGGCTGCCGAAAGTTCCAGAGCTCAATCCAGACCATAGGTTAGCAAGCAGCGGCGGAGCGAAGCAATCACGGTTGACGACATCTCTGCCGGGGAGCAATACTACTTACGAAATTGGCAGTACGCCTTGCGGAGTTTCCCCGTGCGCGACTCGCGGACGCGCCTTGGTGTCGTAGGGGCTACCCGCGACGAGGGGGTCGGGTTTGACTTGAGGTTCTCCCGCTACCGCTTGGAGAGCCTCACAGATATGCCGGCAGGCGTTTAAGGGTCCTTTTTACGTTTACTTGGTTCGCCAGGCAGAGCTTGGGCACAAGGCTGGCCAGCGGGGTGTGTTTGTGAGATCCGCAACTCTAATCGCTACCTTCGCAGCGATGACGCTGTCGTCTGTGCTTGCCCAAGCCCAGTGGGACGACCTCGGATTGAGCAGTCGCGAGGTGACTCAGCTGCGATCCAACGACGGGCTGCTGTATGGCTGCACGAATAATGGGCTCCATCGCAAGGCATCCGACACCACCGACTCTTCCTGGGTGCTGTTGGGCTTCGCGGGGCAACGAGTGCACGACGTGCTGGCAATGAGCCCGGAAACGCTCATCGTCGCACGCGAGATCACTGGGACCGGTGCAGACACCGTTGCATTGCTTCGTTCCACCGACGGCGGAGCCAACTGGAGCCCATTCCAGAACGGGCTCGGCGCTGGTGGTTTCGCAGCCGACCGGAAGGTGACTGCCCTGCTTGAGCCCCCAGGGGCACCGGGCACGGTGCTTGCTGCGACCCAAAACGGAATCGTCAAATCCATCGATAGTGGCATGACGTGGAAAAAGGTTGCAGTGGGCGGTCGGTTCTTCTTCTTGGCCGCGGGTGTCTCGACCCTGTGGGGCGGTGGGGAGGGCGCCAGTTTTGGGCCGATCGCGAGGCGCTCCACGGACGGCGGAGAGAGTTGGCAGAGCACGTTTAGTGGGCCCGACGACAGGGCGGTCGCGATGGCTTTCGATCCGTCAGATCCCAACGTCGCATTCCTGGGCTTGTATGGCGGACTCCATCGAACCTCGAACAACGGAATCTCGTGGACTACCGTCCCGTTGCCACTCGGCGTGGCGTCGAGCGCACTCGGGAATCGACACTTCCCGCCGCTTCGGCTCTACGCGAACGGATATGCACCCCCGGGAGGAGCCACAGTTTTCAAGAGCGACGATGGGGGCGCCTCCTGGACGCCCGCCTCCTTCCCGGCCGCGGGCAGCAGCTCTGAGAGGACGATCCTCGTGCGCAGCGGACCCGCCTCCGACACGCTCTTCCTGGGGATGGGGAGCGGGGTTCTCCGCTATGTCGAAGTGGAATTCGTGGGGGCGGGTGCCCCGGAGAGGGAGTCGCGGCTCGAGCTGCACGCGCATCCCAACCCGTTCCGTGCGGGGACCACAATCGTGTTCCGACTGCCTGGGGCGTCGCGAGTGTCACTGCGGATGGTGGATTCAGCGGGGCGGGAGGTCGCTGTACTCCTCGAGGGCGACCTTCAGGCCGGCCTACACTATCTACCATGGAAGCCACGCGGGCTTCCCAACGGCGCGTATTTCTGCCGGTTGCGCGCGGGGAGAGAGGTGGCGACCCGCAAGTTACTGTTTGTACGATAAGGGCACAAACGTGATCTCGCGTCGCGTCAGATCTCGCCGTCACACATTAGGCGTCCGCCGACCTGCCGCGCAGAGGTAGCGCCACGCTCCCCACCAGATCCCACTGGGAGCTGGTATCGGCTCGAATCGACCCGCACCCGACCCCCTGATTGCACCCTTTCAGGGTCCCGAGCCCCGCCTCGCGTGATTCGCGCGGGGGGCTGCCGGCGCCTTGCCTGCTGTTACCCGAGAGGAGGGCAACACGATGAACGGCTGGCGGTTCACTGTCTGCGGAAGTCTAGTCGCCATTCTCCTCGCTAACACCCCGGCGTTAGCGCAACGGGCATCTGATCAACTGATTGTCCGTTTCGCGCGGGGAGTTCTTCAACCGCCTCTTGGTCGGACGGCTGGCACTATAGACGAATACTCCTTCTCCACTCCCGAGCTTCGCAACTCCCTCGTCTTCGAGGGAGTGGAGCGGCTCGCGCGCCTCTTTCCGCAATTCCGCAGCGAGGATCGTTTCTCGAGGAATCTGATTGGCGAACCAGTGCTTCTGGATGACCTCTCCGAGTTCTACTTGGCCTCCTTGCGCCTCGGTTCCGGAGCTGACGCGGATCTGCGTGTGCGGTCTATCACTGGGGTCACCTATGCCGGCTGGCCTCAGCTGCGTCGCGCGAGCTCCCCCTTCATTCCGAATGATCAGCTCTTCGTCAAACAGTGGGGGCTCCACAACGACACTGCGCAGGCCCTCTGCAGTCCCTACAATGCACCGCCGCGGGTGAACGACGCCGACATCAACGCACCAGAAGCGTGGAGCATCGAGAAGGGGCTTAACCTCTCAGTGCGCGTCGGGATTATCGACTCCGGCATCCGCGCGTCGCACTTTGATTTCGGCGGACGGGTCAACCCCGATAGCGGCAAAACCTTTGTCCCGGTAGTGCCACCATGGGCACCCAGTTGCGATCCTTTGAGCTTGAACGAGTCGCTCTCGTGCGATTTCGACGATCCTCAGATGGACCCAGACGATGACCTTTTACACGGTACTGGGGTCGCAGGCATAGTCGCGGCAACGGGCGACAACAGCCAGGGCGTGGCCGGCGTGGCCTGGGGCATTACGCCAATAGACATCAAGATTATCAGCTCCGCAAACACCAGTGCGTCCTGCCTCAGCGCCCGAGCACTCGACTGGGCCCGCATGCGCTCTATCCCCATTCTGAACATGAGCTATCAGGGGATTGGGGCGGACGCGGCGGAGCGGGCGGCAGCTCGGAACGCGTTCTACTTGGGGCAGCTGCTGGTGGCCGCGGCTGGAAACAACAACAGCCTTGGACTTGTCTATCCCGCCCAGTATAGAAACACGGTATGTGCCGTGGGCGCCTACTTTGCGAATGGCCGCCGTTGGCGAGATCATCTCATTAACAACTCGGAGAGTTCCGCCGGCTCCAATTATGGCCCGGCAATGGACATTGCCGCACCGGGTGGACGGATGATCGCGTCGACGAGTTGGGGCACCCGATGCGTTGATAACGCCTATTATGGCCTGACACCGTGCAGCGATGGCTTCAGTGGCACTTCGTCGGCCGCTCCCGTCGTCTCGGGAGTCGCTGCGCTGCTTCTGAGCAAGTACAAGGCTAAAGGCGTGACTGGTGCTGATGAGCCCCTGGTCGGTGAGGATCTCTACCAAACGATGATCTTGACGGCGCGACACCCTGATCGACTGGCTGGGGTCGTGTTCGACGACTCAGCCGGATACGGACACGTACGGGCAGATAGTGCGCTGAAGCTGCTTGCGCCGCCGAGGGTAGTCTCCCATCGGCCGGTAGGATTCCTCTCGGTGTTCACTACCGACACTGTGCAACGCGTGCTCAAGAACTTCAACATTCCCAACAGTTCCAACGACAGCACCTATACGATCCACCGTTATGTGCTGCGGAAGACCGTCGTATTCGCTGAGCCTTTCCTTGCGACACCTATTGCCTGGGTGCGCTCGTCCGGGACCTTCGGTCTGCGAGACACCGTCGTCTACGACAAGGATGAAGAGGTCCGCGAGGGTCGCATAGTTTCCATATCGCCCACGGGCTGTACTGTCGAGACGTCCGTTTACAAGATTATCGGGGTGCCCCCTCCGTACGATTGGTATCCGGCCCCTCCAGTAAGGACAGCAGTAGGGATGACCCTCGTCGGAGTTCCGGCTGGGGGCGGCGGGGCTTCGCCAGAAGACGCTGTCCCGCAGAAACCACCGCGCGGCGATGTGGGTACGCGCCCAGCAGTCTTCGCCCTGCGCCAGAACCAGCCTAACCCGGCGGGTGTTATGACAACGATTCGTTTCGAACTGCCGGTCGAAGCGACGCTCCGGCTGGAAGTCTTCGACGCCCAGGGTCGGCTTGTTCGCACCCTTGCCAGCGGCCGATTCCCGGCGGGATTCCACGGAATCCAGTGGGATCATCGTGCGGACCGTGGCCGCCCCGTCGGAGCTGGAGTGTATCTGTACCGCATCCAGGCAGGCACCTTCCGCGACCAGAAGAAGCTGGTGCTGCTGGAACGATAATGGCAGATGTCGGAATTGCGAGCGGGCCGGGCGCGAGAGGCGCTCGGCCCGTTTGACTTTCGCGGGGTACTGAGTCCGGTCAGCCGAGGCTTGGAAATGACCTCGGCCGATTCTCTTGTGGAGGTTCCTGTTCAATGTGCGGCATCTGCGGCTGGTACCGGCGCGGCGGCGTGCCGGTGGACCTGGGCGTAGTCGAGGCTCAGTGCTCCACCCTCGTCCATCGCGGACCTGACGACCAGGGGCTGCACGCCGACGGCGACTTTGGCTTCGGCATGCGGCGGCTCAGCATCATCGACGTCGCCGGCGGTCACCAGCCGATGACCAGTGACGACGGGCGCTACACCCTCGTCTTCAACGGCGAGGTGTTCAACTTCCCCGAGCTCAGGCGCGACCTCGAGGCTGTCGGGCACCGGTTCCGCACCCGCTCCGACACCGAGGCCATCCTGCGCGGGTTCGTCACGTGGGGCGACGACATCTGGCCGCGGCTGGAGGCGATGTTCGCGGTGGCGATCTGGGATCGCGCGACCCGCACCCTGCGCCTGGCGCGCGATCCGCTCGGCATCAAACCGCTCTACTACACTGCGCAGGCCGGCGGGCTCGCGTTCGGCTCGGAGCTGAAGGCGCTGGCCCCGGTGCCGGGTCTCGCCTTCACGCCGCGCGCGGCGTCGATCGACGCGTTCTTCGCCTTCGGCCACACGCTGGCGCCGCACTCGATCTACGACGAGGTGATGAAACTGCCGCCCGGGAGCCTGCTGACCATGGGACCCGAGGGGGCGCCCCGCATCGACCGGTTCTGGCGGTTCGACTATCGCCCGGCTCCGCTGGCGAGCGAGGCCGAGTGGATCGAGCGCTTCCGCGAGACCTTCAGCGCCACGGTGCGGCGTCACCTCATCGCCGACGTGCCGCTCGGGGCGTTCCTCTCGGGCGGCGTCGACTCCTCCGCCGTGGTGGCGGCGATGAGCCGCGCGGGCGGCGATCCGGTGCGCACGTTCACCATCGGCTTCGGCGATCCGCGTTACGACGAATCGGCGCACGCGGCGCGCATCGCCGAACACCTCGGCTGCCGGCACACCGAACGCCGGGTCGAACTCGAAGAGGCGGCGGCCATTCTGCCGGGACTCGCACGCTGCTACGACGAGCCGTTCGCCGACCCTTCCGCCATCCCCACCTGGTACGTCTCACGCCTCGCGCGCGAGCAGGTGACGGTGGCGCTCTCGGGGGACGGCGGCGACGAGTTGTTCGCCGGCTACGAGCGCCACCTGAACGAGCGTCTGGTCGAGCGGTTCAACCGCTGGCCCGGCCCGCTGCGGGCCCTGACCGGCGTCGTGCGCGCCCTCCCGCCCCTGCCGATCGCGCGCTGGAACTACCTGCGGCAGCGGTTGCGCAAGGTGCACGGTGACGCGCTGCTGCCCGACACGTTCCAGCGTTTCTTCTCCAAGTACCAGATCGCACCGCGCGCGGTGCGCGCCCGGCTCTACCACCCCGACTTCACCGCCCGGCTCGCGGGCGGCGACGAACTGGAGCGGCTCGCCGCCGAGCACTTCCCGCGCCCGGTCTCGCGCGACCCGGTCGAGAACCTGCTCTACGCCGACACGGTGGTGCG
>CAYONG010000301.1:0-21213 GCA_964405235.1 uncultured bacterium
TCCGGCGACTGCTGCAGGTGATCCCGCTGCTGCTCGGGATCTCGGTGCTGACCTTCGGGCTGCTCCAGCTCGCCCCGGGGGATTTCCTCAACACGGTGGCCGAGAACCCGACCGTCTCGGCCGAGCGGCTCGATGCGATGCGCCGCTCGTTCGGTCTCGACCGTCCGTGGTACGTGCAGTACGGACTCTATCTCAAGAATCTCTTCCTGCACTTCGACTTCGGCGAGTCCTTCGCCCGTCACCAGTCGGTGATCGTCATCCTGCGTGAGGGCCTGCTCAACACGCTGCTGCTGGCCTCGGCCGCCGCGATGGTGACCTGGGGGCTGGCGATCCCGCTCGGAGTGTGGGCGGCGGTGCGCCAGTACTCGTGGGTGGACAAGAGCCTCGCCGTGTTCGGGGTGATCGGGCTCTCGGTCCCCGAGGTGCTCTCGGGGCTACTGCTCCTCATGTTCGCCGCCAGCACCGGCTGGCTGCCGATCGGGGGGATGCGCTCGATCGACCATGACCAGCTCGACACAGCCGGCAAGGCACTCGATCTGCTCTGGCACCTGGCGCTGCCGGCGCTGGTGGTCGGACTCACCCCGCTAGCCGGCCGCATGCGCCAGATGCGGGGGAATCTGCTGGATGTGCTGCGGCTCGATTACGTCACCACCGCCCGGGCGAAGGGGCTGAGCGAGAACGTGGTGGTGTTCAAACACGCCCTGCGAAACGCGATCAACCCGCTCATCACCCTGTTCGGCTACACGCTCGGGGCGCTGTTGTCGGGCTCGCTGATCGTCGAGATCATCTTCTCCTGGCCCGGGCTCGGCCGCATCACCCTCGATGCGATCCTGAGCCAGGACCAGTACCTGGTGCTGGGATCGGTCATGATGGCGTCCTTTGTGCTCATCCTCGGAAATCTGGTCGCCGACCTGATGCTGGCGGTGGCCGACCCGCGGATCGCGTATGACTGAGCCCGCTCGGTCGCCCGGGTCCGTGGGCCTCGAGACGGGGGAGCAGGTGGAGACGCTCCCGCCCCAGTCTCCGTGGCGGATGTTCTGGCGCCAGTTCCGGCGCAGTCATCTCGCGATCGCGGGCGGGCTTCTGCTCTTGGCCTTCTACGCGATGGCGCTGGTGGCCCCGTTCCTGGCTCCTTACAGCCAGGAGTCCATGGATCGCGAGCGGTTCTTCCACCCGCCCCATCGCCTGCACTGGGTGGACGCTCAGGGACGTTTCCACCCGATGCCGTTCATCCATCCCACCCGCCTCGCCGATCCCGCGAACCTCGCCTTCGAGGAGGATCGCTCGCGCATCGTGCCGATTCGCCTGTTCGTGCGCGGATCGAGCTACCGGCTGTTGGGCTGGCTCCGCGGCGACCGCCACCTGTTCGGCGTCGACGCGCCGTACCGCCTGTTTCTCATGGGGGCAGATCCTTCGGGGCGCGATGTCTTTTCGCGCCTCCTCTACGGCTCGCAGGTATCGCTCACGGTCGGACTGCTCGGGCTCGCGATCTCGTTCACGATCGGACTGCTGCTGGGCGGGATCTCGGGCTACTTCGGGGGCTGGATCGACACGATCATCATGCGCATGACCGAGCTGCTGCTCTCGATACCGGCGCTCTATCTTATCATCGCGCTTCGGGGGATCTTCCCCACCCACCTGCCGAGCCAACAGGTGTACCTCGCCATCGTCGTCATCCTCGCCTTCATCGGTTGGGCGGGCCTGGCGCGCATCATCCGCGGAATGGTGCTCTCCATCCGCCGGCAGGAGTACGTGGCGGCGGCCGAGGCGCTGGGGATGAGTCGGCTGCGCATCATCGCCCGGCATATCCTCCCCAACACGCTCTCGTTCGTGATCGTGGCGGCCACCATCTCGATCCCCGGGTACATCCTGGGCGAGATCGTGCTCTCGTTCCTGGGCCTCGGCGTGCAGGAGCCGGCGGCGTCGTGGGGGAACATGCTGAATCAGGCGCGCAGCCCGCGCGCCATGGCCTCGTTCCCGTGGCTGCTGTTCGTCCCTGGCAGCGCGATCTTTCTGACCGTGATGGCGTTCAATTTCCTCGGCGACGGGCTCCGAGACGCCCTCGACCCACGCAAGGTGCTGGGAGGGAAGACCGGATGAGCGAGCCGCTGCTGCGTCTGGAGGAGCTCCAGACCCACTTCTTCACCGACGACGGCGTGGTTCGCGCCGTGGACGGCGTCAGCTACGCGCTCGGCGAGCGCGAGACCCTGGCGGTGGTGGGGGAGTCGGGGAGCGGCAAGAGCGTGACGGCGCTCTCGATCCTGCGCCTGGTCGCCGACCCCCCGGGGCGCATCGTGGCGGGCAGGATCCTGTTCAAGGGCCGCGACCTGGCGACGCTATCCCAAAACGAGATGAGACGGATCCGGGGCAAGGAGATCTCGATGATCTTCCAGGAGCCCATGACCTCGCTCAACCCGGTCTACACCTGCGGGGACCAGATCATGGAAGCGGTTGAGCTCCACGAGGGCGTGGACCGCAAGGCGGCGCGCGCGCGCGCCATCGAGATGCTCCGCCTGGTCGGCATCCCCTCGCCCGAGCAGCGCGTGGACGAGTACCCGCACCAGATGTCGGGCGGGATGCGCCAGCGCGTCATGATCGCGATGGCGCTCGCGTGCCGGCCCTCGATCCTGATCGCCGACGAGCCGACCACCGCCCTCGACGTGACGATCCAGGCGCAGATTCTCGAGCTGCTCAAGCGCCTCCAGGGCGAGATGGGGATGGCGGTCCTGCTCATCACGCACGACCTGGGCGTGGTGGCCGAGACCGCGGACCGGGTGGCGGTCATGTACGCGGGACAGGTGGTCGAATATTGCGATGTCGCCGCGGCCTTCCGGCGCACCCTCCACCCGTACACGGCCGGGCTGCTCGCCTCGCTCCCCAAGCTGGGGGACCGGCGCGCGACTCTGCGGGTCATCCCGGGCAACGTGCCCAACCCCGCACGTTTCCCGTCCGGGTGCCGATTCCATCCCCGCTGCCCGGTGGCCGAGGACCGCTGCCGCAGCCAGGAGCCCCCGATGCTCACATTCGACGGCAGCCATCAGACCCGCTGCTGGCGGGCGGACGAGATCGCCGCCGGGAAGCTCGATCCGGCCGGCGCCCCGGCCGCCGAGCCGGACGAGCCGGGGGGGGGCCGTGCCTGAGCCCCTGCTGCGCGTCGAAAACCTCACCAAGCACTTCCCAATCCGCCGCGGCCTCATGTCGCGCACGGTCGGTCAGGTGCGCGCGGTGGACGGCGTCTCGTTCACACTCGAGGCGGGCGAGGTGCTGGGACTGGTGGGGGAGAGCGGCTGTGGCAAGACCACCACCGGCCGCTGCATCCTCAGGCTCATCGAGGCCACCTCGGGCAGCGTCCGGTTCGAGGGCCGCGAGGTCACGACCATGGGCAAGCGCGAGCTGCGGGCACTGCGCCGCGAGATGCAGATCGTCTTCCAGGACCCCTACTCGAGCCTCAATCCCCGGCTCACCGTCGGCAGCATGCTCGGCGAGGCGCTCGCGATCCACAAGCTCGCCCGGGGCCAGGCGGCCCGCGACCGGGTGGCCGAGCTGCTGCAGCTGGTGGGGCTCCATCCCGATCACGCGCGGCGCTACCCGCACGAGTTCTCCGGCGGACAGCGGCAACGGATCGGCGTGGCCCGGGCGCTGGCGGTGAATCCCCGCCTCATCGTCGCCGACGAGCCGGTCTCGGCGCTCGACGTCTCGATCCAGGCCCAGATCATCAACTTGCTCCGCGATCTCCAGCGCAAGATGGGGCTCACCTACCTGTTCGTGGCCCACGACCTCTCGGTGGTCGAGCACATCAGCGACCGCGTCGCGGTCATGTACCTGGGGAAGATCGTCGAGCTGGCGCAGAGCGAGGCGCTCTACCGCGAGCCCAAGCACCCGTACACGGTCTCGCTGCTTTCGGCGATCCCGGTCCCCGATCCCGGGCACAAGAAGGACCGGATCGTCCTCAAGGGTGACGTGCCGAGCCCCGCAAAGCCGCCGAGCGGCTGCCGGTTCCATCCGCGCTGCTACATGGCGCAGGACATCTGCTCCCGCGAGGAGCCGCTGCTGCGCGAGGTGAAGCCCGGCCACTGGTCGGCCTGCCACTTCTCCTAAATGGCTTCGCATGATTCGGCAATGTTCGGCTGCGGTTCGGGGGGCCGCCCTCCGTCGCGGGGACCCCGCTTCGCGGCCCCGCTCGTCGGGCGCCCCCCGAACCGCAGCCTCGGGTCCTTGGCCGAATCATGCGAAGCCATTTAGAGGCGCCCTGCCGGCCCCCCCGGCATGTCCCACGTGAGGATCGCATCCCCTCGCGCGGACTGGCGCGCGGGATTTTCACCCACGCCTCCGATCCCACGGGGGAAAGCCCCCAGCCCCTCGCCTGACCGGCCCCGCCCTCCCGCGCGCCGCCCGATCGAGCCGTCCCCGTAACGCCTTCCCACATCGTGGCTTGCCGTGCCGCGGTGAGGCGGCGTCGCGATCGGATCCGTTCGGCATCGTGGTTGCGTAGGGAGATGGTTAGCGCCCGGCATCGTCCGCCGGGACAAAAACCAAATACAAAGTGTTCCCTGTGCGGCTCGTGATTGACCGTCTGTGGGCTGATCCCCCTATCGCGAGCGAAGGAGTCATACGGACCGGTACACGGCCGATATGGGGAACTTCTTTCGGGCCCCGTCCCGCGGTGCACCTCCACTGCACCCTGCACACCCCAAGCCGCGATCGGGGCCCTTCTTTTCCTCCGCACCCACCCGCAGTTCACGCGCGGCGCCTCCCGCGCCCCGCGACCGTGGCCTTGCGGGCACCGGCGCCGCCGGCGACGTCTACGTCGCGAACAGCAGAAACAGCCGCATCCAGAAGTTCGGGGACGCTCCGACGCCCGCGAAGTCCACTGGCTGGGGCCGGTGCAAGCGCCTCGATCACGGACATGCAGTGACCCTCCGATCGGGGGACCGCATTTCCAACGCCCGTTCCGCGTCGCACCTGCGCAGCACCCGGCACACCCCAGCGGCGGCCGCGGCCCCTGTCTTCCTCCGCTCAGACCGGCGCTCCCGCGCCACTGGATCCCGTCCGACCACCACTTCGCGTTGACCATTCCCCCCATCCCTGTTAGCGTCCGCCCTGCGGCTTGGACGGCAAGTGATGTGGCCGCAATGACCTTCGAGGCAGGGGAGAGCCAGCCAAAGGGTGGCCAGGGACGCGCTGGGACTGGTGGAGACACGGGGCTTCGTACCGGCCGCCGAGGCCGCCGACGCCATGTGCAAGACCGCCCGTGTACGCCTGGTCCGTTACGAGCTGACGCGCGGGGCTCGGGTCACCGTGCTCGTGCGTGGCCCGGTGGCGGAGGTCGAGGCCGCAGTCGCGGCCGGGGCGGCCGCCGCCGCGCGACTCGGCGAGGTGCTGGCCTCGCATGTCATCCCCGCCCTCGATCCGCAGCTCGAGCAACCGATCGCAGGGCCGCGCGGTCCGCGGCCCTGATGCGATGTGACCCTCACGACGCGAGGTGGCTCCATGCAGGATGAAGCGCTGGGACTGATCGAGACGCGCGGCTTCGTGGCGATGGTCGAGGCGTCCGATGCCATGGTGAAGGCGGCGCGGGTGCAGCTCGTCCACTACGAGAAGATCGGCGGCGGCTATGTCACGACCATCGTGCGGGGTGACGTCGCGGCGGTCCGGGCGGCCACCGAGGCGGGCGCCGCTGCGGCGGCCAAGGTGGGCGAGGTGGTGTCCGTCCACGTCATCCCGCGCCCGCACGGCATGCTCGAGGACGTGCTGCCAATCACGGCACCCGTGACGGCGGCCAAGAAGTAGGCCGGACATGCTCCTGGCGCAGGTGCTGGGCACGGTGGTCTCGACACGTAAGGATCGGGCCCTGGTCGGCCTGAAGCTCTTGCTGACCCGCGAGCTGGACGGCGGATTCAAGCCCACAGGGAACTACGTCGTGGCCGCCGACGCGGTCGGCGCGGGTGCGGATGAGATCGTGCTGCTGGCGCAGGGCTCGTCGGCGCGCCTGACCGAGGTCTCGCGCGACAAGCCGGTGGACGCGGTGATCGTCGGCATCGTCGACGCGGTGGAGATCGACGGCAAGGACGTTTACCTCAAGCGGACCGGGACGGCGCGCTGACACCGATGGGGGCCACCCACGGCATGGGGATCGATCCCGGACGCATCAGCGGCATCGTCGCCGAGGTCATCGAGCGGCTGGAGGCCGGGACGCCGGCACGCGGCGGGACGTCGTCCACCCCGCTCGGCATTCATGCCGACCTCGACACGGCGGTCGCGGCGGCACAGGCCTCGTTCGTGGCCTACGATCGGGTCCCGCTCGCCATACGCAACGCCGTCATCGCCAGCGTCCGCGATACGCTCGCGGGTCAGTACCGCACGCTCGCCGAGCTCGCGGTCGAGGAGACCGGACTCGGGCGGGTCGAGGACAAGATCCTCAAGAACCGCATCGTCACCGAGCGCACGCCCGGCACCGAGGATCTCGAGCCGATGGTGTGGACGGGGGATCACGGGATGACGCTGGCGGAGCGGGCCCCCTACGGGGTCATCGCCACCCTCACGCCGGTGACCAATCCCTCCGAGACCATCATCAACAACGGCATCTCGATGATCGCCGGCGGCAACACGGTGGTGTTCTGTCCCCATCCGAACGCGCGCAAGGTCTCGAATCTGACGATCGATCTCATCAACCGGGCGGCACGCCGGGCGGGAGCGCCCCTCCCCCTGCTCCACTCGGTCGACCAGCCCACGCTCGAGGTCGCCAAAGGGCTCCTGCGCTACCAGGGCATCCGTCTCAACGTCGTCACCGGTGGGCCAGGCGTGGTGCGCGAGGCGCTCGACGCCGGGAAGAAGGCGATCACCGGCGGCCCCGGGAATCCGCCGGCGGTGGTGGACGAGACCGCGGATATCGAAAAGGCGGCCCGCGACATTGTCGCCGGCGCCTCGCTCGACAACAATATCATCTGCACCGACGAGAAGGAGGTCATCGCGGTGGCGATGATCGCCGACCGGCTCAAGGAGGCATTCTCGCGCTCGGGCGCGGTGGTGCTGCCCCCGCACCAGATCGAGGTCCTGCGCAAGCTCGTGCTGGAAAAGGAGAGGGGCCCGCGCAAGTACGCCATCATCAACCGGCGGTTCGTGGGCAAGGACATCGCCGTCATCCTGCGCGAAGCCGGCATCCCGTGCGACCCGGCCAAGCGCCTGGCGCTGTGCGAGGTCGACGCCGATCACCCGTTCGTGTGGACCGAGATGATGATGCCCATTCTGCCGCTGGTGCGGATGCCCAACGTGGACGAGGCGATCGACTACGCCCTCCTGGTCGAGCACGGGTTCCGCCACACCGCGTCCATGCATTCGCGCAACATCGAGAAGCTCTCGAAGATGGCGCGGATGTGCGACTGCTCGATCTTCGTCAAGAACGGCCCCAACTTCGCGGGTCTCGGCCACGGCGGCGAGGGGCCCACCAGCTTCACCATCGCCAGCCCCACCGGCGAGGGCATGACCACGGCCCGCAGCTTCACGCGCCTGCGTCGCTGCACGCTGGTCGATACCTTCCGGATCGTCTGATGCCCGTCGCTATCGCCGCGATCGAGACCAGCAGCATCGCCCAGGGTACCGTGGTCGGTGACGCCATGGTCAAGCAGGCCGAGGTGACGCTGCTGCAGGCCTGCCCGCTCTCGCCCGGCAAGTATTGGGTGTTGATCGGCGGCGAGGTGGGTCCGGTACGCGCCTCGTACGTGCGCGGACTCGAGGTGGCCGCCGATTCGTTGCTGGATTCGCTCTTCATCCCACAGCTCCACGAGATGGTGCTGCCGGCGCTGCTCGGCACCGTGCCGACCCTCGAGGCGGACGCGCTCGGGGTGATCGAGACGCTGACCGCGGCGTCCGCGATTCTCGCCGCCGATCGGGCGGCCAAGACCGCCGCGGTCACGGTGCGCGACCTGAAGCTCGCCAACGGTCTGGGCGGCAAGGGATTCGTGTTCTTGGGCGGCGAGGTGGGAAACGTCCAGGCCGCGGTCGAAGCGGGGCGGGCCGACGCCCTCCGTAAGGGCCTGCTGGTCCGTTCGGTCGTCGTGCCGAGGCTCCATCCCCAGATGAAGGAGTGGGTGTTCTGATGCATTTCGCGCGCGTGACGGGGACGGTCGTGTGCACCGCCAAGGTGCCGTCCTGGCGCGGGCAGCGGTTGCTGCTCATGCAGCCCACCGACCCGCACGGCGTGCCGCAGGGTCGGACGCTGGTGGCGGTGGACCTGGTCTCCGCCGCCGCGGGACAGCGGGTGTTCTACGTCCGCGGTCGCGAGGCAGCCAACGCTCTCCCCGATTCGGACAACCCGGCCGACGCGGCGATCGTTGGTATTGTGGACGACGTCCGTGCCCCCGACGGCCCCACTCGCGGCGACGGGGGCGCGTGATGTTCCTCGCCCGCGTGGTCGGCGATGTCGTTGCCACCATCAAACATCCGGCGCTCGAGCACCACAAGCTGCTCCTGGTGCAGCCGCTCACGGGCGACGGCGCCCCGGTCGGCCGCACCGCGATCGCGGTGGACTCGGTGGATGCGGGGGTCGGGGATCACGTGCTGGTTGTGGATGAAGGGAACGGGGCGGCGCAAGTCCTGGGGAGGCCTCGCGGTCCCATCCGCACCGTCGTGGTGGGGGTGGTGGATGAGGTCACCGGGGCGTGACGGGCAGCCTTGTGCCCTCAGGCGACGAACGCGCGCGACCGTGCTAGATTACCAGTGGCCGCCCTGCGGGGAAAAGGTCCATGCCGGTCTTCGAGGTCCACTGCGCCGCGTGCGGATCGACCGGTTCTGCGTGCCGCAACAATTGAAGTCCTGTCCACGCTCCAACCAGGAGGCGTCACCATGACCAAGGCGGATCTGGTGGAGGCGATCTCGGCACAGACCGGGGTCTCGAAGAACCATACGGCCGTGATCGTCGACGGGATGCTGGACGCCGTCAGCCGCGCGCTCAGCGACGGCAAGCATCTCGAGATCCGCGGCTTCGGTACGTTCAAGGTCCGCGAAAGGCGGGCCCGCCGCGCGCGGAATCCGCGCAGTGGCTCAGAGGTGATGGTGCCGGCCAAGCTCGTGCCGGTGTTCAAGCCCAGCAAGGAGCTCAAGGCCCAGGTCATGGGGGAGGTCGAGATCCCGACCCCGATGCCCGAGCCGGTCGGCACCTAGACCCTGTCATCGCAAGGAGATCGAATGGGTTCCGGAAAGAAGCGGAAGCGGAAGAAGATCGCAACCCACAAGCGGAAGAAGCGTCTTCGGAAGAACCGTCATAAGAAGCGCATCCGCTAGCCCCGCGTCCCGGGAGCCCAGCCCGCCCGTTCGGCGTTTGATCGGCCGCGCGCACATCGCGCGCGGCCGATGGACGTTCGATCCGAGCCGGCGCTGGCGCGGCGGACGGCGCGAGCTGGTCTGGCGCGGTCGGCACGCGCCTGAGGACGGCGACTACTGCATCGCCGAGGTTCCCGACGAGGGGCCAGCCCACCTGGTCGAGGTGTTGGGGGCGGACGATCGCCCGGAGTGGGACCTGCACGCGGTCGAGTCCCAGTACCGGCTCCGGACGCGTTTCCCCGAATCCGTCGAGGCCGAGGCGGAGCAGCACCACGCGCCCGGCGGGGCCGAGCGACGCGGGCGACTCGACCTGCGCGATCAGCTCGCCTTCACCATCGACCCCGAGGACGCGCGCGACCACGACGACGCGCTGACGGTCGGGCGCCTCGGGGGAGGGCGATGGGAGGTCGGCATCCACATCGCCGACGTCTCGCACTATGTTCCGGCGGGCTCGGCCCTGGATCACGAGGCCGAGCTGCGCGGCACCAGCGTCTATCTGCCGGGCGGCGTGGTGCCGATGCTGCCCGAGCGGCTCTCCGCCGATCTGTGCTCGCTCCGCCCGGATTGCGACCGCCTGGTGCTATCGGTGCTGGTGGTCCTCGACGGGCACGGTGGCCTGCACGGCGTCCGGTTCGAGGAGGCCGTGATCCGCAGTCGCCACCGCCTCCACTACGGAGAGGTCCAGGAGGCGCTCGAAGGTCGTGCGAGCCTGCCCGCGCAGCTGCAGGAGGCGATCGAGGCCGTGATGACTCTGGCGCGCGCGCTGCGCGCCCGGCGCCGGACGGTCGGGGCGCTCGATCTCGAGGTGCCCGAGGTCAAGGTGTGGGTGGACGAGCGCGGGCGCCCGTTGCGGATCGAGCGCCGGGCGCACCTCGAGAGCCACGAGCTGATCGAGGAGTTCATGCTGCTGGCCAACCGCTGCGTCGGGGGGGAGGGTGCGCGGCGATCGAGCGGGCTGCTCTACCGCGTGCACGACGCGCCGGCGGCGCTCAAGCTCGCCCATCTGGAGCGCATGCTGCGGGCGCTCGGTCTTCCCAGCCCCGGCGATCTCTCCGATCCCGCCCGCGCGCTGCAGAGCGTCCTGCGTGTGCCGCTCGATCCGGCGCGCCGCCGGCTGCTGCACCGCCTGGTGCTCAGGTCGCTTGCCCGTGCCCGATATCACGCCCGTGATAGCGGACACTTCGGGCTTGCCACGCGGGAGTACTGCCACTTCACCTCGCCGATCCGCCGCTATCCCGACCTGCACAATCACCGGCGCGTACGGGAGTGGATCCGAGGCAAGCCCACCGGCGCGTGGGACCCGCACGCCCTGGAGCTTCTTGCGGATCGCTGCAGCGCGATGGAGCAGGGCGCGACGGAGGCGGAACGCGAAGCGGTCAAGGTCAAGAGCCTCCGGTTTCTCGAGAGGAGACTCGGGGAGGAGGCTTCGGGTATCATCACCGGGTTCGTGCCGCAGGGTTTCTTCGTCGAGTTGGACGACGATCCGGTGGAGGGGTTCGTCCGGGTCGCGCGCGACCTCGACGACCAGTTCACGCTGGATCCCGCGGGAGTGCGCATGACGGGCCGCCGCACCCGCAGACGCTTTGCGATGGGCGACCCGGTCCGGGTGATCGTTGCGCGGGTGGACGTCCCGGCACGGGAATGTGACCTAGCACTCTGGGTGCCGGAGCGGCGACGGCGTCGCCGCCATCACGGGAGGGGTTGATGGCAGAGAAGAAGGCCGTGCGCAGAAAGGAACGACGACGCATGCTACGCGCCGATGCGCAGCTGAGCATGCGGGTGGAGGGCGGGAGCGTGGATGGCGGCCTGGTGCCGATCGTGACCGAGAGCCGCAACATCTCCGGCAGCGGTGTTTACTGCTACTCCTCGCATTACCTCGCGCCGCTCTCCAAGGTGGCGCTCACCATCGTTCTGCCGGCCGTGCCGGGTCGCAGTCCCAGCCAGCGCCTGCTCAAGTGCGAGGGCGTGGTGGTGCGCTGCCAGACGGGGGAGGGCGCGAAGAAGGATCGCGCCTATCAGCTCGCCTGCACCTTTCTCGGTCTCGAGCCCGGCGTGCGCGACCGGCTGGAGGAGTACGTCGTATGGCGCAATCTTCACGCCCTGCGCACCGGCGCCCGCACGACCGCCGTGCGTCGTGGCACGGCCAAGCGCGTGCCGGTCGCGGCGCCGCGCAAGGTGAGCGCCACGCGGAGCAGCACGGCGTCCCGGACCGGTGCGGCCCGCCGCGCGACCACCCGGAAGCGCCGCACGGTCCACTAGCGATGGCGTCGCTCCCGCGCACGCGCCTCGCGGTGCGGCCGGGCCCGCCGCTCTCCGGGTCCTTCCTCCCGCCGGGGGATAAGTCCATCACCCACCGGGCCTATCTTCTGGGCCTGGTGGCGGCCGGGGAAACGGTGGTCGAGGGTCCGAACCCGGGCGCCGATTGTGAAGCGACCCTGGCTTGCGCACAGGTGCTGGGCGCGACCGTCACGCGGCGGCCCGGGGCGGTGGTCCTGACGGGGCGCGCGGGAAATCTGCACGAACCGGACCGGGTCCTCGATTGCGGCAACTCTGGCACCACGCTTCGTCTGCTCGCAGGCGTCCTCGCCGCCCAGCCGTTCGTCTCGATCTTGGCTGGGGACTCTTCGCTCCACCTGCGTCCGGTGTCACGGGTGATCGTCCCGCTGCGGGCGATGGGCGCGCAACTCTGGGCGCGGGACCAGGACCGCCGGCCGCCGCTCGCCATCCGTGGCGGCGCCCTGCGCGCCATCGAGCACCGCATGGACGTCGCCAGCGCGCAGGTCGCCTCGTGCGTGCTCCTGGCCGGCCTGTTCGCCGAGGGTTGCACCACGGTCAGCCTCCCGATGCCGGCGCGTGACCATACGCAGCGCATGCTGGCGGCGTTCGGCATCCCGGTATCGAGCGGTGCGACCGCGACGGCTGCAGGCGGCGGCCCGTCGTTCTCGGTGACCGGCCCGGCCGTCCCGGTGGCCACCCGCGTCCGCGTCCCCGGCGACTTCTCGGCCGCCGCGTTCTTCCTCGCGACCGCCGCCGCCACGCCCGGAGCGTCGGTGACCGCCCGCGACGTCAACCTCAATCCGACCCGCACAGGCCTGCTCGCCGTCCTCGAGCGCATGGGAGCCAGGGTCGAGCGCGCGAGGGTACGTGACGAGGGTGGGGAGCCGGTAGGTGACGTCACGGTGACCGGGCCCGACCGGCTGCGCGCCTGCGCGATCGAGCCGCAGGAGGTTCCCGCCCTGGTCGACGAGATCCCGGCCTGGGCGGTGGCGGCCGCCCTCGCCGTGGGTATTTCCCGGGTGCGCGGCGCCGGCGAGCTGCGCGTGAAGGAGAGCGACCGCCTCGCCGCGATGGCGGCGAATCTCGGGCGGCTCGGGGTGGAGGTCGAGGAGACGCTGGACGGCCTTGCCATCACGGGTGGCCCCGTCCGAGGCGGAGAGGTCCACGCCGCGGACGACCACCGCGTCGCCATGGCGTTCGCCTTGCTCGGCACTCGGGCCTCAGGACCCGTCACGGTGGAGGAGGCGGGCGGGATCGCCACCTCGTATCCCGGCTTCGCCGCGACCCTCGCCGAGTTGGGAGGCGACCTGGCCGAACCGCCGCTCGTGGACCACCGATGAGTTTTGTGGTCACCATCGACGGACCCGCCGGGGCCGGCAAGAGCACCACCGCCCGGGCGGTGGCGTCCCGGCTCGGCTTCCTATACGTGGATACCGGTGCCCTCTACCGCGCTCTCGCGCTTAAGGTGCAGCGCGGGGGCGTGCCCCCGGACGACCTGGCGGCGGTCGAGCGCTGTGCGCGTGAGACCCAGGTCGCCCTCTCCGGCTCGCCGGAGGAGTCGCACGTGTGGCTGGACGGGGCGGAGGTGGGAGACGCGATCCGTACCCCGGAGGTCAGCGAGCTGGCGTCCCGCCTGGCGGCGCAGTCGCCGGTGCGCCGACGGCTGGTCGAGATCCAGCGCGTGCTGGTCGAACGCGGGCCGCTCGTGGCCGAGGGGCGCGACCTGGGGACGGTGGTGTATCCGGACGCGGCGGTGAAGATCTATCTGGATGCCGATCTCGACGCCCGCGCCCGCCGCCGCGCGCGAGAGCTCGAGCAGCGCGGCATCCCGGTCCCGTTCGAAGACGTCCGGACCGAGCTCGCGCGCCGGGACGACCGGGACCGCGGGCGGGCGGACAGCCCGTTGATGGTCCCGGATGGAGCCCAGGTGGTCAACACGTCGTCCATGACCATCGAGGAACAGATCGACGAGGTGCTGCATGCGGTGCGGGCGCACCCGGCGTTCCCGGCCGGAAGGTCGGGGCGGGGGCCCGGGGAACCCGGGGAGCCTGGTGGTCCGCTGGGTCGCGGGGCGGATCCGGTACCGGGTTAGGAGTTTTCGTGCGCCCGTATTATAGTGCCGCCCGGCTTTTCGCCAGCGGTTGCCTGCGGATCCTCACGGGATGGGACGTGAGGGGCCGTGTTCACGTCCCGCCTCGCGGCGGCGTGATCGTGGCCTCGAATCACATCTCGTTCTGGGACCCGCCACTGATCGGCGCCGCCGTGCCCCGAGAGCTCCACTTCCTCGCGAAGGAGGAGATGTTCGGGATGCCGGTGGTGGGGACGTTGATCCGATCGGTGAATGCCATTCCGATCCGCCGCGGAGTTGCGGACATGACGGGGATGTCTCGGGCGATGGACCGTCTCAAGGACGGCGCCGCGCTGCTCATGTTCCCGGAAGGGAGCCGGATGCAGGATGGTGAATCGCACCCGGCACGGCCGGGCGTGGGGATGATGGCGGTGCACGCCGACGTTCCCATCGTCCCGTGCTGTATCTCGGGCAGCGATCGTCAGAGGGAGTGGTGGTATCGCGGCACGCGGGTGAGACTGTGGTTCGGTCCCGCGCGTCCGTGGCGGGAACTGGCTGGGGCTGAGAACGATCTCACGCCGGGCCGCGCGCTCTACCAGCGGGTGGGCGAGGCGGTGATGCGGGAGATCGCGATCCTCCGGACAGGTCAACAGACCGAGGCATCACGTGGGGCGGCCTGAACCGCCGTCCCCTATCCGATACATGCGAAGGAGGCCACACCTTCATGTTGGAATCGTCGGAACAGACCCTTAACCCCGCGCCGGAGCCGCCGGCCCGGCTGCTGGGCTACCCCAAGGTCCCGCTCAACTACGACGAGGAAGAGGAACTCACCCTCGAACAGCGTCTCGATATCTTCGGCCACTACGAGGAATCGCTTCGTTCCCTGGGTGAGGGCGAGATCGTGCGCGGCACGGTGCTCGCGGTGGATGACAAGGAAGTGCTGGTCGACGTCGGCTTCAAGAGCGAAGGCGTCATCGCCCTCTCCGAGTTCCCGGATCCGAGCGCCATCACGGTCGGTCTGGTCATCGACGTCTTCCTCGAAAAGATGGAGAACCAGGACGGCCTGGTCGTCCTCTCCAAGCAGCGCGCCGATTTCGTGCGCGTGTGGGACAAGGTGAAGGAGGCCCACGACAACGGCGAGGTCGTCGAAGGCCGCCTGGTGCGCAAGATCAAGGGCGGGGTCGTCGTGGATCTCTACGGCGTCGAAGCGTTCCTGCCCGGCTCGCAAATCGCGCTGCGCCAGGTCCAGAATATCGACGGGCTGCTCGGACAGACCGTATCGGTCAAGATCATCAAGCTGAACAAGCGCCGGCGGAACATCGTCGTCTCGCGCCGCGCCGTGCTCGAGCAGGAGCGCGATCGGATGAAGTCGAGCATCCTCAAGGACCTGGCGAAAGATCAGATCCGCGAGGGCGTGGTCAAGAACATCACCGACTTCGGAGCGTTCGTGGACTTGGGCGGCATCGACGGGCTGCTCCATATCACCGACATGTCGTGGGGCCGGGTGGCGCATCCGTCCGAGCTGGCGAAGATCGGCGACAAGGTGCGGGTGAAGGTGCTTAACTTCGATCCCGAGAAGGAGCGCATCTCGCTCGGCTTGAAGCAGCTCGAGGCCTATCCTTGGGAGGGTGTCGACGACAAGTACAAGGTCGGCGACCGCATCAAGGGAAGGGTAGTCTCGATCACCGACTACGGCGCGTTCGTCGAGCTTGAGCGCGGGGTTGAGGGTTTGATTCACGTCTCGGAGATGTCATGGACCCGGCACGTCCGCCATCCATCCAAGGTGGTCAACATCGCAGACATCATCGAAGCGGTGGTACTCAAGGTCGACAAGGCGAACGAGAAGATCTCGCTCGGCTTGAAGCAGATCGAGCCCGATCCGTGGCTGACGCTGGACGAGAAGTATCCGGCGGGCATGCGGGTCAAGGGCAAGGTCCGCAACCTGACCAACTTCGGCGCGTTCGTCGAGCTCGAGGAGGGCATCGATGGGCTGGTCCACGTGTCGGACATGTCGTGGACCAAGCGGGTCGCCCACCCGAGCGAGGTGCTGAAGAAGGGCGAGACGGTCGAGGTCGTGATCCTCTCGATCGATAAGGAGCACCGGCGCATCAGCTTGGGGTTAAAGCAGGTGAGTGACGACCCGTGGCCGCAGCTCGCCGAGCAGTTCCCGGCCGGGATGAAGTTGGCCGGCACGATCAACCGGCTGTTCGACCGCGGGGCGATCGTCGATCTCGGCGACGGGATCGAGGGATTCGTGCCGCTCTCGCAACTCGGCATCGACGACCTCAAGCGTCCGAATGACGCCTTCGAGACCGCCGAGACTTTGACGATGAAGGTGACGCGCGTGGATGTCCCCAATCATCGCCTGATCCTGAGCGTGAAGGCATGGCTGGCGGAGCAGGACGACATCGCCCTGGCGGAGTGGACCTCACGCCGTAATCAGGTGCGGGCCAAGATCGCCGCCAACCCGCCGGCCGAAGAACCTTCGGAAGCCCGACCGAGGGAGAAGGTCGAGGCCGTTCCGGAAGAGTAGCGTTCATGAAGGAGTTTGTCGTTGTAGGAGCGCGCCCGCCCGCTATCGGGGGCGGGCGCGCGTCTTTTTTCCGGAGCCTTGCGTTTCTCGTCGCGATGCTGGTCGCGAACCCCCCGCACACCACCGCGCAATCGCGCCCCGAGAACCTGCGCGAGCTGCTCGCCAGCACGCCTGCCGACAGTCTGCCGGTGGCGCTCAGACGGTTCGAATCCCTGCGTGCCCGGGCCCCTGAGGGGACCGAGGCGGTGCTGGTGCTGGGCCAGTTGCACTATGCGCGGGGCGAGTACCGGCGGGCGGCCGGGGCCTTCGCGCGGGCGGCGGCCCGGCTCGAGCCGGCTCGCAAGCCCGAAGCCCGGTATTGGGCCGGGCTCGCCTGGCTCGCGCTGGGCGAGTCGGACCAGGCTCGGGCCGCTCTCGATGAGGTCGCGACGGCGGGAGGACCCCGCCAGGCGCAGGCGATGCTCGCCCAGGCGCAGGCCTGGGAGCTTGCGCAACGACCGGCGCGCGCTGCGGAGGTGCTGAGCATCCTGCTGGACGGGCATCTGGGCGAGCCGGGGGAGGCGGGCCCGGCGGCGCTCGAGCGCGCGGCCGCGTTGGCCGAGCGGGACGGGCACGAAGAGGACGCGCGCAAAGCCCGCGAACGGATGCTTCGCGATTACCCACGTAGCATCGAGGCCGCCGCGGCGCGCCGCGCGGTGTTCAGCCCTGCCGACCCGCGGACGCTCGGCGAGGCCCGGCCCGGCGCGGCCGCGGTCGTGATCGGCTCGTTCGTGGACCTTGCGCGCGCCCGCTCGCTGGCCGCCGCCGCGCGTTCCGCCGGCTTCGCGGAAGCCCAGGTGGTGAGCCGGGGGGAGGGCCTCTCTGCGGTCCACATGGTGAGGCTCGGCGTCTATCCGCGAACGGGCGACGCGCGCCGGGCCGGCGAGCAGGCCGGGCAGGCGCTCGGGGTCACCTTCGAGCTGATGAGGGCAGACTGACCATGGCACGGCCGCGACTCGCGGGGCAGGCCTCGCTCCCTTTCGTGGGCGACCCGGAGCCGGCGCTCAAAGGTCGTCCCGAGGCGCGCGCCTCCGTGATGGACCAGTACCGCGCGATCAAGCGGGAGCATCCCGACGCGTTCCTGTTCTTTCGCCTCGGTGATTTCTACGAGATGTTCTTCGACGACGCGGTCCGCGGCGCCGCGATGCTGGGGCTCACGCTCACCTCGCGGAACAAGCAGGACCCCGAGCCGATCCCGATGTGCGGCCTCCCCTGGCACCAGCGGGACGTCTACGTCGCCCGCCTGCTGCGCGCCGGGCACAAGGTGGCGATCTGCGACCAGCTGGAGGACGCGGCCGCCGCTCGCGGCCTGGTACAGCGCGGGGTGACCGAGGTGCTGACCCCCGGCTCGGTGGTGGGCGAGGGGTTCCTCGATCCCGCGGCCAACAATTTCCTCGCCGCCCTGTGGCCCACCGCGGGGACGCTCGGAGTTTGCCTCGCCGACGCCTCGACCGGCGAGGTCAAGCTCGCGGAGCCCTCGTGGGAGGAGGCGGCCTCGTTCCTTTCGCGCCTCAGAGTCTCGGAGTGGGTGCGGCCCCATTCGGGCGAGCTCGACGCCGATACGGGCGCACGGCTCGACGCCGTGCTGGCCGGACTTGCGGGGGCGATGACGCCGATCCCGGCCGCGCGATTCCTCGATGAGGGCGTGCTTGACGACCGATGGGGGAGCGCGGTCGTGCGCGGTCTCGCCGATCTCCCGGCCGCCCGGGCGGCCTCGGCGGCCACCATCGCCTATCTCGACCGGGTGCAGGGCGGCCCCGCCCGGCAGCTCACCCGCGTCGAGCGCTGGCAGGACGATGCCATCCTCCGCTACGACGCCGCGACCGCCCGACACCTGGAGCTGTTCCAGCCGCAGCCGGGCGGCGAGCCGCACCACACGCTCTGGCACCACCTGAACCTGTGCGTCACCGCGCTCGGCGCGCGCCGGCTGCGCTCGTGGCTCGAGCGCCCTGTGACCCGCGTGGCGCCGCTCATCGCGCGCCAGGCGGCGATCGAGGCGTGGCTAGGCGCGGGCGTGGCCCGCGCCGGATTCCGCGAGGCCCTGCGCGGCCTGACCGACCTGGAGCGCCTGACCGCCCGGCTGGCGTGTGAGCGCGCCACCCCTCGGGACTTGGGCGCCCTGCGCGACACGCTTGCCCGCCTTCCTGGGCTAGCGGCCCGCCTCGAGGACGTGGGCGGCCCCACGGTGCCCGCGGCGCGCGAGGCGCTCGCGGGGATCCCCGAGCTCTCGGAGCTCGGGGCGACGCTCACCCGGGCCCTGATGGATGAGCCGCCCCCGGTTCCCCGCGAGGGCGGGATCGTGCGCCAAGGGTACGACGCGCACCGCGACCGGCTGCACGACCTCGCGCGTTCGGGCAAACGATGGATCACGGCGCTCGAAACCTCGGAGCGGGCCCGTACCGGGATCGCCAGTCTGAAGGTGGGATACAACCGGGTGTTCGGCTACTACCTCGAGGTCACCCGCGCGCATCTCGACCGGGTCCCGGCCGACTACGAGCGGCGCCAGACCTTGACCGGCGCCGAACGCTTCGTCACCCCGGAGCTCAAGGCCAAGGAGAGCGAGGTGGTGAGCGCGGAGGACAAGCTCAAGGCGCGCGAGTACGAGCTGTTCATTGGCCTCCGTGTCGAAGCCTCACGGTGGCGGGCTGATCTGCAGCGCGCCGCCGACGCCCTGGGTCTGCTGGACGCCGAATCCACGCTCGCCGAGGCGGCCGCGCGCTACGGATGGGTCAAACCCGAGCTGTCGGAGTCCGACCGGCTGACACTGGAAGGGGGGCGGCACCCGGTCGTGGAGCGGCTGCTGCCCGCCGGGGAGTTCGTCCCGAACAACTGCCGCCTGGACGGGGAGCGTCGCCAGATCCTGCTGCTGACCGGCCCCAACATGGGGGGCAAAAGCACCTACCTGCGGCAGGTGGCGCTGAGCGTGCTGCTTGCCCAGACGGGCTCGTTTGTCCCGGCGGCCCGCGCCGAGGTGGGATTGGTCGACCGGCTGTTCACCCGAGTGGGCGCGTCCGACCGGTTGGGAGCAGGCGAGAGCACGTTCATGGTCGAGATGCGCGAGACCGCCGAGATCCTGCGCTCCGCCACCCCTCGCTCCCTGGTGATCCTCGATGAGCTGGGACGGGGGACCGCCACCTACGATGGCCTGGCCCTGGCGTGGGCCGTCACCGAGTTCCTCCACGAGGCCGGCGGCCCGCGGCCGCGCACCCTCTTCGCCACGCATTACCACGAGCTCACACAGCTCGCTGAACGGCTCCCACGGCTCGCCAACGTGCAGGCAACCGTGAAGGAGTGGGGGGACAGGGTGGTGTTCCTGCATCGGATCGGGGAGGGAGCCGCGGACCGGTCCTACGGCATCCACGTCGCCCAGCTGGCGGGTTTGCCGGCGCCGGTACTGGCGCGGGCTCGCGAGGTGCTGGCGGAGCTGGAGTCGGAGCGGACGGTGGAACACTTGGGGCCGAGGACCAGGACGGGGTCCGCGGCCGGTCGATCGGACGAGGCGCTCCGGCCGGTCCCGCCGGCCGAACATCCGCTCGGCGCCCGGCTGCGGGATCTGAGACTGGAGACGCTCTCGCCCCTGGAGGCGCTGAATCTGCTCGCCGCGTGGAAAAAGGAGTGGGAGGGTGCGGAGTCAGGCGTGGCCGGGCCACCCGACGGGCCCGGCAGCACGCGGGAGTGAGCCTCGCCGGCTACGCTCCGGCGGCACGCTCGGCGAAGGCGGCCACGGCCTCGCCGACGTTCGGGTGATGGCCGAAGATGTTGATCATCCGCACGGTTGAAAGCGTGACTGACATCCGCTTCTGCAATCCGCACAGCCGGATCTCTCCGCCGCGGCCGGTGTAGTTACGGTAGGCCTCGACCAGGACGCTGATCCCGCTCGAGTTCATTATGCCGCACTCGGACAGATCGAGGACCAGCAGGGTGTTCCCCGCGGCCGCCTCCCCGAGGATCGCCTCGCGCAGCCGGTCGGTCTCGTCGCCGCCCGTGAAGTCGCCGCTCGCGCCCAGCACCGTGACGCTGCCAATGGCCGTGCGCCTGACCGCCATGCCATTCCCTCCTCGATCGGCGCCGGCGCCTTCACGCGCCGTGACGACCGTGTGGGTCGGCTGGGGCGCCGGGGCGGCGCGAAGGCTCCCTAGCGGGTCCCTTCCAGGACGTCCAGACAGTTCTCGTATCGCCCGAATGATGGCATCAGATACGCCCCGTTCGCCGTTGTCTTGCAGGCAATCAGCAGGTCGCGCGCCAGATCGACGCCCACCCGCTGCCCCTCGTTTCCAGCCTCGTGCATGCGGGCGCGGATCCAGTCGGGAACATGGATGCCGGGCACCTCGTTGTGGAGGAACTCGGCGTGGCGGAACGACTGCAGGGGCAGGATGCCCAGCAGGATCGGGATCTTCGTCAGACCGCTCAGCCGCTCGACGAAGCGCTGCCAGCATTCCAGTTCGTAGACCGGCTGGGTCATCACGAACTGGGGCCCAGCGTCCAGTTTCCGCTTCACGTACTCGAACTCCTTGTCGAGATCCTCCGCGGTGGGATTCACGCCGCAGCCCACCGCGAATTCGGTCGCCGCGCCGATGGATGTCCCCGCCAGATCGGTCCCCTGGTTCATACGGTGCACGATGTGCATCAGCCCCGGCGCGTCAGTGTCGAACACCGCGGTGGCGTTCGGATAATCGCCCAGGCTGGGCGGATCGCCGGTCAGGCATAGGATGTTTCGCAGCCCGAGCGCGTGCGCCCCGAGCAGATCGCTCTGGAGTCCCATCAGATTCCGGTCGCGGGTCGTGTAGTGAAGGATGACCTCGAGGCGCGGGTGCTGGAGGTGGATCTGCCAGGCCATCGCCATCGCGCTCATCCGGATGCGGGCGAGCGGGGAGTCCGCGATGTTGACGCAGTCGACGCCGCGCGCCGCCATCATCCGGGCGGCCTCCATGACCTTGACCGTGTTGATGCCCCGCGGCGGGTCGATCTCGACGCTCAC
>CAYONG010000302.1:0-13235 GCA_964405235.1 uncultured bacterium
CCAGCTGGTCGACGGACGTGTAGTGGAACATCGTGGTCTGGGTGTTCGAGGTGCCCATCATGGGTCGCGGTCTCCTTCCTGGATGTCCCGCAACCTACTGGACTCCGGGCTCGCCGTGTACCCTTTTTCAGCAGCCTGTTAGCGGAACACGGGCAGCCTGACCATCGCCTGTGATCCTGGCGTGCGGAGACGCACGAGGTACAGGCCCGACCGCACCGACTGCCCCACGGCGGGCCAGCCTCGCTGGTGCTCGCCCGGGGGAAGCGTCTCGTTCGCGAGTTGTGCCACGGTGCGCCCCTGGGGATCCAGAATGTCCATCGTGACCTCGGTGGGGTCGGTCAGGGAGAAGACGATCGCGGGTCCGGTGCCGGCGGTGCCGACCACCCGCAGCCCATGCGGCTGCGCGCGGCGCTGGCGAGCGACCCCGTTGCCGCCGTGGACCCCGAGCCACACGCTGCCCTCGACGGGCGTGCCGTCCACCCGCTCACCGGTGAGGGTCAGGAGATACTCGCCGTCAGGTCGATTCGCAAGGGGCTGGCGCGGGAACTTCACGATCAAGGCTCCGCCCAGGGGATTCGGATCGGCCGACGTCCCCCCGGCCTCCAACGCCGGCGCCACACCGTCCAGGCGCACCGTCGCGACGACGATGTCGGACGCCGGCCATCCATCGGTCACGATGTGCGCCGAGATCCAGTTGCCCTGGCTCCCCGAGTTGAGCGAAGCGGGCGACAGTGACACCCCGACGATCAGCGTCTCGACCGGCAGCGGCGGTGCGAGGTTGCACCGGGACCACACGGAGGCCGTCGGTTGACCGGCGCCATCCAGACCGCCCCCGATCATCGCGCAGTCGGTCGATATCGCGACCGCGACCGCTTCCGACACGGCCCCGGGGAGTAAGCTCTCCGCTCGCCAGACGCCATCGGAGCCGGCGCTATAGACGTGATCGCTGCGCGTGAGCGCGGCGCTCACTCCACCCATGATCCAGACGCGGTCAGCGAGGGTCGCGGCTGCCGCCTGCCACAATGGCTCGGGAAGATCGGGGCCGGCGCTCCATGTCCCGGCGATGGCGTCATAGACATCGACTCGCGCGCGGGGCGCGCCGTCCGAGCCGCCCATCACCCGCAGGCGGTCGCCCAGCACGGCGGCAGCGACGCCCTCGCGTGGCACGGACAGGGCTCCGATCACGGACCACTGGTCGGTGGCCGGGTCGTAGCGGTAGCAGTCCGTTCCGAGCATGCCCTCGTCGGAGATGCCGCCGGCGACGATGATCGCCCCGCCGACGACGCCTACCCCCATTCCCGCCAGCGAAGTCGGCAGCCCCGAGCGCGAGGACCAGGAGTTCGAAACCGGGTCGAGACGCTCGACGTTGATCGACGGCCAGCCGAACGCATCGTAGCCGCCCAGAGCGTAGAGGTACCCGCCAAGCGCGGCGGCGCCGGGCTGGTAGCGGGTCTGCGACATGGCGGTCGCCTCGCTCCAGCCGGCCGCGCTCGGGTCGAGCACGGTGACGTTCGCGAGGTCGCCGACGCCGCGCCCGCCGAGGACGTACACACGCCCCCCCAGCTCGGCGGCGGCGGCACCGTGGCGGGCTTGCGGGAGCGGTGCGAGCGGATCCCAGTCCGCCGCGAGTCCAGGTCCAGGCGCTGCATCCATGAGCACCCCAAGTGCGGTGATCAGAAGCGCGTGACGATGCACGGGATGCACCTCCCATCGGGTGTGGCGGCCGTCGGAAACCACGATGGAATGAGCAAGCGGGAGTCCAACTCCGCGGGGCGCCGACGGCGCACTATTCGCGTGCACCACGCCACGGATCGGAGGTCGCTGGGGGGTTTGGCGCGCGTGGAATGCACGTCTCGAAAGGCGTTTCGGAACACGGGAGGGCGCGCGGGGCCGCGGAGGATGGACCGGCGGGACGCCCGCAGGAGCGGGCACCAACGGTGTTCGTGCTACGTACGCTGCTTCTTCTTCTCCGCCGCGGGGAACAGCACGTTGTTGAGGATCAGCCGGTAGCCGGGCGAGTGCCGGTACTTGGCCAGATCGGTGGCCGGGTCGCCCACCATGTGCTGATAGTCCTCGGGGTCGTGCCCGCCGAGGAATGTGAAGGTGCCGCGGCCGAACTGCCCATGCAGATACTTGATCTCGTCGGCGCCCTCCACCTCGCCCAGCACCAGCACGCCGCTCTTCACCTTCGCGCGCCGGAAGCCTGTCGTCTGCCCGAGGAACTCGGGCACTGCGTTGACGTGATTCTGGACCAGCATGGTGGGTACCGGGTCGTTCTTGGCCGAGAAGTCGAACAGCGTGAAGACGCTGTTGGGGCCGCGCGGGGACGCTTCCCCCGTGACGTCGATGTCGGAGAACCGGTAGACGAACGGATCCATCTCGAGCCGGAAGTCCTTGAACGCGAGCGCACGCCCGAACTCGAGCTTGCGGTTGGCGAGCGGGTCGGACCGGTCGCCGTCGTAGACCGACTCGGCGATGTCGATGCCCTGCGCCGCCAGCGCGATGTCGTAGGTGTCGGTGGCCGAGCACATGCCGAACATGAAGCCGCCGCGCCCGACATAGTCCTTGATCGTCACCGCCACCGCGGCCTTGAGCTGGGTTGCCTTGGCGAAGCCGAGCTTGGTGGCCATCGCTTTCTGCACCCGCTCCTCTTCCTGGTACCAGGGGAAATTGTGGTACGCGTTGTAGAACTTGCCGTGCTGGGCGGTGAAGTCCTCGTGGTGGAGGTGTAGCCAGTCGTAGTTCTTGAGGTCGCCGCGCACCACCTCCTCGTCCCAGAGCTTGGTGTAGGGGATGTCCGCGTACTCGAGCGCCAGCGTCACCGCGTCGTCCCAGGGGGGCGTGTTGGGCGGGATGTAGACCGCCACTCGCGGTGCCTTCTCGAGGGCTACCGACTCCATGTTGTTGTCCGCGATCTCGGCCCGCATCGCGGCCTCGGTGGCGCCGGCCATGAGCTCGAAGGAGACGCCGCGCACGTTGGCCTCGCGCGTGATCGCCGCGTCCTCCGGCACCAGGAACGATCCTCCGCGGTAGTTCAGCAACCATTCGATACGGTCGCCCCGCACCAGGGTCCAGAAGGCGAGGCCGTAGGCCTTGAGGTGATCGGTCTGCTTGTCGTCCATCGGCACCAGCAGGCCGGCCCGCGCCGGCGCCGGCAGTGCTGCTGAGCTCAGCGCAAGTGCGACGCCCAGGGCGATGGGAAGCATCTCGATCACCTCGGCGTAGGACCTCTCCCGGGTACGCTTCGCATTTGATTTGGCGCCCCGCGATCCGCCGGCCCGGACACGCAGCGACCGTTTCACGAGGAGCGCGAGCCCGAGCGTCATGAGCATGGCGAGCGCCGTCACAAAGATCGCGACGATCGCGGCCAGTCCCCCGAGCACGCCAAGACGATGGATGCGCAACCCAGCGCCGCGTATCCGGACCATTCCGCCGGTGTCTCTCAATTGCCGCATCCAGCCCCCCTCAGAAGCGCCGCTCGCGCCGCAGCGTCTCGACCGCCCGCCGCACTTCGGGGGCGTTCCAGGCCTTGGGATAACGCGCGAGGCATTCCTCGTACTGCGCCAGCGCCCGGGCGTCGTCCTTGAGCCGCAGACGGTAGACGTCGCCGGCCCGCTGGCGTGCGACCGGTGCCAGACGGTCGCCGGGGAGCGAATCGGACACCGCGATCAATGGCTCCAGCGCGCCCATGCCGTCGCCGTCGCGGTCACGCTGCCCGGCGAGCGCCAGCGCCGCATGCGCCCATAGCGGCCCGCGCGGGAGCGCGCGGTAGAGCGATTCCGCGAGCGCGGTGGACCGTTTCGACTCGCCGCGCCAGGTCTCGTAGGCCATCAGTCCCAGCGCTGGTAGCGCCGACTGCGGTTCGGCGTCCTCGATCAGGAACAGTCGCTCCAGGGCCGGCGCGGTCCAGGGGCTCTTCGGGTCGTGCGAGACCAGCCTGTAGAGCGCCATGGCCGAATCGGGCATGCCGGCGAAGAACAGCGCCTCGGCGTAGCGGAACACGCCCTCTGGGGAACCGATCGCCGCCCGCTCCAGCACCGCCAGCGCCCGCCCCGGCGGACCCTCGCGCAGCTCGTTGAGAGCCCCCTCGAGCGCCAGTTCGGGGAAGGCGGCGCGCCTGTCACCCAGGCGCTCGATCAGCGCACGTACCTCGGCCGTATGCCCGGCCTCGCGCAGGCCCCGCACGATGCCGACCAGGAGGTCGTTCGACCATGCGTGGGGCGGGAGATCCGCGAGCGCGCGGGAGACCCGCAGCACACCCTCGCGCTCGATGCCCCGGAACGCATACACCTGCCACGCCCGCCGCGCGGCGGGGAGGCGGTACGCGGGATCGCGCGCCGGATCAGCGGCGAGGCTCAACAGGATCTCGATCGCCCCGCTGGTGTCGCGCGCGGTCGCGGCAAAGAGCAGCTCCTGGGCGAAGCTCCAGCGCACCGGCGTGCTCGGCCCGGTGGCGTCGGTCGCCGAAAGCAGACGCAGCGCGGTCACCGCATCGCCACGCTTCCATTCGAGGCGGGCGGCGGCTGTGCAGAGATCGGTGCGCGCCGGGCGCGCCTCGGCCGCGCGCCGGAGCACCTCGCGCCCCGCGCGGGGCGCGAGGTGCTCGAGCCGGAGGATCGTCGCCTCGGCCCATTGCGCCTCAGCGGGCGCCGCGATCCACACTTCGACCGCCACCTGGGTCGCCTTGTGTGGTTGCGACTGACGCTCGTACGCCAGCGCCAGCTCGCGCCCGAGCAGCACGGAGTCGTGCGTCGCCGCGCGCTCGGCGAGGGCCAGACGCTCGATGAGCCCCCACTGCTGGCGCGCCATGTGGACGCGCGCGAGCTCGCTGAGCACGATCGGCTGGTGGGGGGTTTCCGCCAGCAACGCCAGCAGCGTCTCGCGCGCGGCGTCGAACCGGCCGGTCTCCCGCATCGCCTGCGCCTGGAGGAGCCGTTGGGCCTGCGGGCCGTCGAGGGGCTTGATGGGATGCCCCGCGATCTGGCCAGCGCGCGGCGGGCTTGGGTCGAGCTCCGGGGCGACGGTGGCGCGCGGTGTCCCAGGGCGGTTCCGGGGCAGCTCCCCCTGGAGCTCCCCCGGGAGCTCCGAAGGACGCGACTGCGCCCCGGCCGCCGGCCCCCAGGCGATCCCCAGCCATATCACCGCGATCACCGCGACCACGGTGACCACTCTTTTCACTTCGGGCTCCCGTTCAGAGTTCGAAGATAGGCCTCGATGAACGACCGGTACTGGGCGGGATAGCGGTCGGCTTCGGCCTTGAGAAGATCGAGACGAAGCCGGTCGCTCTCGCGCAGGAGCTCGGGCGGAAGCTCCGACGGCGTACCGCGCGCAAGGTCCTCCCCGGGCCGTGACTCGCGCTCGGGGTCGAAATCCCGCCGGTTGAGCGAGCGGGTCGCGTCCAGCATCCGCGAGAGGATCCGGGTCTGCTTCTCTTCGAGGGAGGGGTCGCTCGCGCCGTCGCGCAGCAACTCCTCGACCTCCTTCATCTCGCGTTCGGTCTGGTCGAGGCGGCCGAGCAGCTCCTGGCGCTCCTCTTCGCCGCGACGGATCTCGGTCATCTGTTCGCGGATGCGCTGCTGCTCCTGCGAAAGACGCTCGAGCTCGCCCTGATCGCCGGCCTGCATCCGCATCTGTTCGCTCAGCCGGCGGGCCAGGCTCTGGCTGCGACGGTTAAGGTCGCTCTGACGCTGCCCGAGCTTCTCCATGGACTCTCCGCGCTGTTGCCGTCCCTGACTCGTCTGCCCGGGTGTGCCGGCGCCGGGGTTCTGACACATGGCTTGCTCGGTGGCGCGCAGCTCGAGGATCGCCTCGTTGAGGGATTCGCCGGCTCCGCGGCCGGCTTCTTCACCACGGCTGCGGTTCCCGGTGGCAAGCTCGCGGCCCGAGGTCGAGAGCTGCGAGACCGCGCGGCCGAGCGCCTCCGAAAGCTTGGGACTGATGAACGGCGTCTGGCGGGCCAGCGCGTACAGGGAATCGGCTACGCGCGAGGTGCCCTCGGAGAGGTCGGTCTGCCGATCCGCGCGCTCGCGCGGCGGGTTGTTGGGATCGAGGGAACTGTCGGAGGCCCGCTGCAGCGACAACAGATCCTGCGCCGCCCGCCGGACCGCGGACAGATCGAGGTCGCTCTGCTGTTGCTGCATCCGGGCGGCGGTCTCGCGCAGATTCTTCGCCGCGCGCTGGAGACTCTCACTGGCCTTCTGCCCCGACTGGTTGGCCTGCTTGCGCTGCTGCTTCTGCGCCTGCTGCGCGGCCTCCCGTTGGGAAGGCGCGGCCTTGGAGTCGAGCTCCCGCGACGCCTCCTCGAGCGCCTCCTTCCCCGAGGGGTCGCTCATCTGCTCGGCGCTCTCCTTGGCGTCCTGGGCGAGTTGCTCGGTCTCCTCCGCTGTCTTCTGCTGCTCGTCGGCCAGCTCGTCGCTCTTGCGGGGCTGCCCATCCTGGTCCTGTCTCGCGTCTTCCCGCCGTGGCTCCGGTGACTCCAACTCGCGATTCAGGGCGTCCTGCATCGCCTTCAGCTCGTCGGCGCGCTGGGCCAAGGAATGCAACTTCTCCTCCTCGCGCAGCTTCTTGATGAGCTCAATGGTGCGCTCGAGATTGGCGAGCAGCTTCTGGTTCTCCTTGCGCCACTCGGGCAGCTCGTTCTCGAGCGCCTTGCGGTCCAGCTTCTCCATCGCGTCCTGCATCCGCTTGAGCGCCTCGCGGAACTCCTTCGACTGCACCTGCCGCACCAGGGTATTCAGCTCCTCCATCTTGCGGGTGAGCTGCTCGTCGAACGCCCGTCGCTCGGTGGCATCGTCCAGACTCTCTCGCATCTGCCTGGCCGCGTCGTCGATGCGCTGGCCGAGTTCCTGCTGGCGCTCCAGGGCGCTCTTCATCTCCTCGCTGCGCTCGAAGGACTGGGTGGAGGGGGGCGCCGCGCGCGGCGTCTGACGCGCGAGTCGGTCCAGGGATTTCTGCAGCTCGCGGGATTTCTCAACTACCTTCTCGAACGTGGTCTGGGCGTCGGCGCGCTTGTCGTCCATCCGCTCGTAGAGATCGGCGAGCGAGGGGAAGCGCAGTCGGAACGTGGGGCTGACGGCGCGGCCGGGGCCCGAGACCGTGTTGTCATCGAGCACCTCGAAGCGGAACGACGCCGTCTCCCCGGGCAGCAGGGCGAGCGCCGAGGCGTCCCAGCGCGAGGCGACGCGGGCCTCGCGCGGCCGCGCAGTGAAACGCGCGAGCGGCAGGTCGGTCCAGGGCGCGCTCGTGTCCTTGCGGTATTGGAGCTTGAGCTGCGTCAGGCCCAGGTCGTCCTGCGCGAACACCTCGAGCGGGATCTGCTGGCCGGCCGGCAGGTCCACGTCCCCGCCCGGCAGCCGCACGGCGAGCAGCGGGGGCGCGTCGGCCAGCGGGGTCACCCGATAGCGGAAACGCCCCTCGCCCCGGGCGGCGACCGCGTGCAGCGCGTACTCGCCGTCGCGTTCGATCGGGATCTCCCCCTGCCAGCGGCGGGGGGTCACCGCCCGCCAGCGCGCCACGCGCCCGTCCGGAAGCGCCGCCTCGAGCGTCGTCAAGTCGCGGTCGAACGTGACCAGCAGTCGCGCGCGCGAGCCACGCAGCGCGGTCAGATCGCCGCGGGTCGCGCTGCCGCGCTGCACCGGTAAGCGGGCGTACGCGGGCGCCTGGTATTCGACCTCGAAGCTGACCGGCGCGGGCTCGCCGGCCAAGGCGATCCGGTAGCGGGGACTCGTCACCGAAGCCACCCGCACGCGGTAGTCCTGCTCGCGGGTGAGCTGGCTCAGGTCGAACCGCCACACGCGCTCGCCGCCCTCGCCCTGGCCTTCGGCCGTCGCGGCCATTGTCGCCTCGCCGTCCCTGAGGAGGCCCGGCGCCCGGGTCGTGCCCCACACCCGCGCGCGCACGGCGAGTGCCGCACCCGGCGTGAGCTTGACCGACCCGGGCTCCACCACCAGCCGCACCGGCGCAGCGGCAGCCGAGGGATGCCAGAGCGTGGCCCACGAGCGCTGAGTGCTCCCGGGGAGCCACAGAGCCAGTGCCATGGACATCGCCATGGCGCCCGCGATTACGATCAGCGGCCGGCCGGCCGCGATCCGCGGGGTCAGGGTTGCGATCGGGGTGTCGGCGAGACGTCGCGCCGTCTCGTCGGTCAGCGCCCGCGCCAGCGCCGGGGATGCGTCGGTGAGCGGGGCCACCTCGAGGTCGAGCGCGTTGCGAAGCCACGAGCGCAGCCCGGGGAAATGGCGCTCGATGCCTTCGAGCCACATGTCGAAGCCCGGCGCCTCGCGGCGGAAGGCGAGCACGGCCGCGGCGAGCGCGAGCAGGGCGCCACCCGCGGCGAGGAGCAGCCGGGCCCAGGCGCCCGCGGGGCCGAGCGCGATCGCGACCCCGACCGCCAGGGCCAGTGCCAGCGTGGCGCAGATCGTTCCGGCGGCACGCAGGGCGTGCCGGAGCACCAGGGCGCTGCGCACGGCACGGTGATGCCGGGAGAGGATGCGGTGCAGTGACGGCTCGGGCACGTGGTCGGTCATGTCGAGGATGCGGAGGCTAGGGGGGTGGGCGGTACTCAGTGTGTGAGGGCGTAGTACACGATGTTCAGGGCCATGCGCAGCGCCTCTTCACGTTTCTCCGGGGGATCGTGGTGGACGTCTTCGTCCTCAAGTCCGTCCCCGAGGTCGGTGTCGTAGGAGAAGAATACCGCCAGCCGTCCATCGTGGACAATCCCGAAAGCCCGTGGCGGCCCCCCGCTGTGCTCGTGGATCTTGGGCGATCCACGTGGGAAATCGTAAAGTCCGTGAAAAATCGGATGCGAGAAGGGCAGTTCGATCAGCTCCGACTCGGGGAACACCTTCTTCATCTCGCGCCGGAATGAAGGCGCCATACCGAAATCATCGTCCACCCACAGGAACCCTCCCGAGGTGAGGTAGCGGCGCAGGTTGGCGACCTCGGTCGGGGTGAACTTCACGTTCCCGTGGCCGCAGGCGAACACGAAGGGGAACTGGAACAGGGCCGCAGCCCCCGGTTCCACGATGGTCTCCCGGTCGCCCGCGACCGGGATCGGGGTGCGTTGGCGCACACCTTTGAGCAGGTTGATGAGGGAGGTGCGGTCCTCGTACCAGTCGCCGCCGCCCCCGTACTTGAGGCGGGCGATGGTGAACTCGCGCGCGCCCGGACGCGCGTTTTGAGCCCCGCCCGGGAGCACCAGGGCGAGCACCAGGGCAAGGGCGAGGAGCGCCGGGAGGAGAAGCCGCCGGGGAGGGCTCACCGCCGCGCCCCGGGCCCGCTCAAGGGGTTGGGCGGGGCCGATCGGGCGTCACCTTCTTCGCGCCCAGTACAAAGGTGCGACGGCGATCCACCTGTCCGAACCTCTCCTGGACCGACTCGAGATCGCCGGTGCTGCCGGTGGTCGCGATCATCCGCCCCGCCGCGTTCACGGCCGAGACGCGGATCAGATACTCCTGCAGCCCGACGAGCACTCGATTGACCAGCACCCGGCTGCCGATCGGGATAGGGCTGCCCAGCTTGTAGGACCGCTCGCTGGGGCGCGGCCTGTAGACGGTGCTCTCGGGGAAGAACCCGATGAACTGGTCGCGGACCCTGCCGGTCGCGATCGGGGAAGGATGCGCGATCGCGAACGCATCCTCGGAGGAGCGGATATCGGCGCGCCTCTGGTAGATGTGCACCCAGTAGCCGGCGGCGTTGGGCACGGCATCCCACGACAGATCGAGCAGCGAATCGGGCGGCGCGGGGCCGCTGTCCAGATTGCCCGGCAGGCCGGTCAGGCCCCTGTAGCGCAGCGAGGCGATCCCGATCGTGTCCAGAGCCGCGCCGTGGTTGGTGAGCGGATAGTTGGAGCCGGTCAGGCCAGAGACCACCGCCCGCCCCACGTAGCCCTTGAGGGGGATGGCGGCCGGAGTCGGGTCGGCGAACGTGTAGAACTGCGCGGGAGGCAGCACCACCGCCCCTGCCGCGCCGCCGTAATAGCTGCGGTCACTCCAGCGCTTCGACGCCGTCAGCGCGAAGTCCGAGAACGCCCGGTAGCCGACGGAGTCCGAGTAGCTGCCGTCCACCCGCCGGACACTCTCGGCCTCCTGCCGGAACATCTGGTAGCCGCTGGCCTGGATGTAATCGACGACCACGCCGTGCATCACCCCGGGGGCGGAGCGGTACACCGAGAATATTTTTCTCGGGATGGTGGTGTCGGACCACGTTTCGGTGACCACCAGCGCAGCGTCCGACCACACGACCAGGTCCGAAGGGGTCCGCTCGAAGCTGTCGCGCCGGCCCTCGGGGTAGGCGACGAGGTGCGAGCCCACCGGACCCACCGGCAACTTCTTCGCGCAGCCGACCCCGGCGAAGGTGGCGATCGCCGCGGCCAGGGTGGCGGCCAGCGGCGGCAGGGAACGCAGGAAACGTCTCATCATATGCCTCTCCATCACGTCAGGCGTGAGTGCCGTTCCGACGATCACTCGGCCTGGATCCCCTTGCGGCGGTCGAGGCCGAGCCAGACGTCGAGGGCCAGCGCGCTGGCCACGTAAACGGAAGAATAGGTGCCGAATCCGACCCCCACGAGCATCGCCAACGAAAAGTCGCGGAGCACCTCGCCTCCCCAGATGAACAGCGCCAGGGCGGTCATGAACACGGTCAGCGACGTGATGACCGTGCGCGAAAGCGTCTCGTTCACCGCGATGTCCATGACGCGCGAATGCTTCTCCTTGCGCAGCGCCTTGGCGCGTTCCCGGATGCGGTCGAAGACGACGATGGTGTCGTTGATCGAGAAACCGGCGATGGTGAGCAGCGCCGCGACCACCGTGAGGGAGACCTCGCGATTGAAGAAGCACAACACGCCCAGGGTCACGAAGACGTCGTGGAACAGTGCGACGACGGCGCCGAATGCGTATTTGAACTGATAGCGGATCCCAACGTAGAGCAGGATCCCGACCATGCTCCCGAGCACCGCCCAGATCGCCTTGCGCCGCAACTCGCTGCCGACCTTCGGACCGACATGCTCGTTCCGACGCAGGTCGACCGTAAGGTCCGGGACCCGCGATTCGATGGCCGTCTTGACCTCGCCGAACAGGTCGCGCTCACCCTCGGCTTTCATGCGCAGGATGTACTCATCGCGGTTCTCGCCGGCCATCTGCTGCAGTTCGATGCCGCGGAAGCCCGCGCCATCCAGGGCGGCGCGCACCTGGTCGGCCGGCACCACCCGGCTGGTGCGGATCTGCAGCAGCGTGCCGCCGGTGAAATCGACGCTGTACCGGGGGCCACCGTTCACGATCAGCCAGATCACCGTCGCCACCACAAGCGTCCCCGAGCAGAAGTAGGCCACGCGTCGGTGGCGCATGAAGGGGATGTCGGTGCCGATCAGGACCTGGAACATGCCTGCCGCCTCGCGAGGGTCAGATGCTCAGCCGTTCGGTCTTGCCGCGGCTCAGCATGAAGTCGAAGATCATCCGGGTGAAGAGCACCGCCGTGAACATGTTGGCGATCAGCCCGATGCTCAGCGTCACGGCGAAGCCCTTGATCGGGCCGGTGCCGAACTGGAACAGGAATATCGCGCTGATCAGCGTTGTCAGGTTGGCGTCGAGGATGGTGCGGAACGCGCGGTCGTAGCCCATCTCCACCGATTGGCGCACGCTGCGCTGGTTGCGCAATTCCTCTCGGATGCGCTCGAAGATCAACACGTTGGCGTCCACCGCCATGCCGACGGTCAGCACCAAACCCGCAATCCCGGGCAACGTGAGCGTGGCGCCGAAACCCGCCAGCGTGGCGATCACGTACATCGTGTTGAGCAGCATCGCCAAGATCGCGATCAGTCCTGACAGCTGGTAGTACACCGCCATGAACACGATGACCAGGAGGGTTCCCACCAGCCCCGCCATCAGCCCCTGTCGGATGGAATCGGAGCCCAGCGACGGACCGACCGATCGCTCCTCGATGATCTTGACCGGGGCCGGGAGCGCGCCCGCGCGCAGCACGATCGCCAGGTCCTTGGCGGTCTCGACGTTGAAGTTGCCGGTGATCGACGCATTGCCGCCGGGGATGCGCTCGCGGATGACCGGCGAGGACGTCTCTTCCCCGTCGAGCACGATCGCCAGGTTGCGGTTAACGTTGTTCCCGGTCACCCGCGCGAAATCGGCGCGACCCTTGGGCGTCATCGTCACGCTCACGCCCCACGACCCCGGGTTCGACTGATCGAGACCCACCTGTGCGGTCGCGGTCGCGATCGATCCGCCCGTCATCTCAGGATCGCGCTTGACCAGGTAGAGCGCGCGTCCGGTGAGGCCGCGCGAGCCCTGGTCGGCCGAGCTCCACAGCAGTTGCGAATCGGGAGGGATGACCGAATCGATCCCGGCGGTCGCGAGCAGCCGCTGCACGGTGGGCAGGTCTTCCTGGCGGACGAAGGCGGGATTGTCGTTCTCGGTGAAGTGACTGGTCAGCGGCGCCCGCCGCATGGCGGTGTCGAGCCCGGCGGCCGCGGCGGCTCCCTTGGCCGAGAGGAACGCGTCGAGCCGGTTCCAGGCGTTGCGCCCTTCGTCGGCCGTCCGCACCAGCTTGAACTCGAGCAGCGCGGTCTTGCCGATCAGGTCCATCGCGCGCTGGCGATCGGTGAGCCCGGGTAGCTGGATGGTGATCCGCTCCTCGCCCTCGCGCTGGATCAGCGGCTCGGCGACGCCGAACTCGTCGATGCGGCGGCGAAGGACCTCCATCGCGCGATCCACCGCGTCCTTGGCCTCTTCGGCGTTGAGGCGTGACTTGTCCACCTCGAGCATCAGGTGCATGCCGCCCTGAAGATCGAGGCCGAGGTGGATCGCCTGCTTGCGCAGTTTGGCGTGCTCGGCCGCGGGCAGCGACTGACGCTGGGGGGGGGTGAGCGCGTAGTAGCGGAAGGAGGGATAGAGGTACCAGATGGAAAGGACCGTCGCGAGCAGCACGCCGGACAGCTTCCACTGGTCACTGCGCATCATCGCCCCCTAGACGGTGAACCGCCGGGAAAGCGGAGCGGGTCAGCCCCGTCCGTCCCGGCGTCAACGACTCAAAATGAGTGCGGCAGTCTAACGGGGGTGTCGGACAAGTGTCAACGAGAGCGTGCCTCACCCAGCCGTTTCGGAAGTCGTCGCCCCGGACTATGGCCAAATAGTTGCGGGAACGCGCCGGAGCCCGTTTTGGGGAGGCGCTGCGGAGTGACGCTAGTTTCGCAGCGCCCTGGCGAGGGGCCCGACGATGCTCGTGCACGC
>CAYONG010000303.1:0-3544 GCA_964405235.1 uncultured bacterium
TGGTCCTTGAAGGTGACCGAGACGCCGAGCGTCACCCGGTATTCCTGAGCCTGCGCGGTCTGGCTGAACCCGAACACGGCGTTTCGGTAGGTCGTGATGCGGCCCTTGACGACCGCGTGGGCCGAGCGCTGGTCCACCACCTTGAGATGGTTGTCGGCGATGAAGCGCGCGATGATCGCATCCGTCACGTCCTGTTCGAGCGTGTACTCGGTGGTGCCGTTCTCGAACACCGGCACCGCCACGGTCTTCAGATGCGACGGGAGCAGCGCCGTGCTGGTCGTGTAGGCGCACGAGGCGGCCGCGACCGCCAGGGCTGCCAGGGCCGCGCCCAGTCTCCGCGCGCGCCCGTTCACCGAAACGTCCGGCTAGTCCTGGGAGGTCGGTGCTCCGTCTTCAGGTTGGAGTTCATAGAGCTTCATCCGGTAACGGAGCTTGTCGCGCTTGAGATTGAGCATCTCGGCGGTACGACTCTGATTCCACTTGGTAGCATAGGAGGCTTGCAGAATCAAGGCGCGCTCCAGCTCCTCGATCAGCGGTTCGAACGGGATGGCGCCGTCGGCCGACGTCCCGCTCAGGTAACCGTCGATGCGCTGTCCGATCGTCGCCTCGTCGTCCGGCCGGGCGCGCACTGCCAGCTTGAGGTGATGCGGCTCGAGGACCTCCCCTTGCTCGAGCAGCACCGTGCGCTCGAACATGTTCTTCAGCTCGCGGATGTTGCCCGGCCATGGGTACTTGCACAACACCTGCTCGGCGGACGGTGAGATGTCGCGGAACGGTTTCTTGAACTGCCGTGCGAAGCGGTCCATGAACAGCCGCGATAGCGGCATGATGTCGTCCCGGCGATCGCGCAGCGGCGGCACCCAGAGCGGCACCACCTTGAGCCGGTAGTAAAGGTCCTCGCGGAAGCCTCCCTCGCGGACCATGCGCTCGAGGTCCTGGTTGGTCGCCGAGATGATGCGCAAGTCGACGGTAATGTCCTTGGTGCCGCCGACGCGCTTGAACGTGCGCCGCTCGAGCACCCGCAGCAGCTTCACCTGGAGCATCGGGCTCATCTCCCCGATCTCGTCCAGGAACAGGGTGCCGTTGTTGGCCAGCTCCATGAGCCCCATCTTCTGGGTGCGGGCGTCGGTGAAGGCGCCCTTCTCGTGACCGAACAGCTCGCTCTCGAGCAGCTCGCGAGGGATCGCCGCGCAGTTGATCTCGACGAACGCGTTGCTGTGGCGCGCGCTCATGCGGTGGATGAGGTTGGCAAAATACTCCTTGCCGGTGCCGCTCTCGCCCTCGATCAGCACGCTGGTGTTGTCGCCGCGCGAGACCTGCTCGGCGATCGTGTAGGCCTCCTGCATGCTGGGGCTGAGCGAGTGGAGGTAGTCCTCGTCGGCGAACGCCTGATGGCGGAGCCGGCGCAGCTCGAGCCACAGGCGCTGGGATTCGAGGGCGCGGCCGACCAGCGCCAGCAGCTCGTCGTTCTGGAACGGCTTCTTGACGAACCAGTAGGCGCCGGCGCTCATCGCCTCGACCGCGGTCTCGACCTCGCCGAAAGCGGTCATCAGGATGATCGGGACCTCCGGCTGGATGCGCTTGATTTCCCGCAACAGCTCGAGTCCGGTGCCATCCGGGAGCTTGAGGTCGAGGAGCAGGAGATCCGGCATGCTGTGATCGAGCACCTGCCGCGTTTCGCGCACCGACCCGGTCGTGAGGACGGTGAAGCCGTCATCCTCGAGGGTCTTGCTGACGAAGTGGCGGATGGAATCCTGGTCATCCACCACCAGGATGGTCGCCTTGTTCATGGGGTCCCTCCATTGGCTTCGAGCGGCAGCTCGACATTGAAGGTCGTGCCGCGGTCGATCTCGCTGGTGACTGTCAGTGCGCCGCCATGGCGCTTGACGATCTCGTGGCAGACGTAAAGCCCGAGCCCGGTGCCGCCCTTGCGGGTGGTGAAGAAGGGCTCGAACACAGTCTTGAGATGTTCGCTGCTGATGCCGCTCCCCTGGTCTGCGACCCGGGCGAGCACTCCCGCCCACGGGGCCCGGTGTCCGGTGCGCCCGGCGCCCGGGGCGGATGGCATCGCCGCCAGACTGACCCGGATCGCGGCCCCGTCCGCAGACGCCTCGGCCGCGTTCTTGATGAGGTTGATGAACACCTGCTGGAGTTGGTCGGCGTCGTGCGCCACCGGCGGCGTCGCGGGCGCGATCTCGACCGCAACCGTGATGCGGCGCCCTGCCAGGTTGGGCTCCAGCGAGTGGACGGCGCGGCGGATCGCCTCGTCAAGCGGCGCCACGCGGCGCTGGAGTCCGCGCGGGTGCGTGATGTCGAAGAGGTCCTGGACGATACGGTCGAGCCGGCGGATCTCGCTCAGGATGAAGTCGAGGTTCTCGCGTTGCGGCGCGTCGGTGAGCGCCCGCGACAGGTACTGCACGCCGGCGGCGATGCCGGTGAGTGGATTGCGGATCTCGTGCGCCACGCTGGAGGTGAAGCGGCCCAGCGCGGCTAGCCGGTCCTGGCTGCGCGCATGTTCCTCCGCCCGCTTGAGCGGGGTGAGATCCACGAAGGTTGCGATCGCCCCGTAAACCGCCCGTCGCTCGTTCCTGAGCAGCGAGGTGGTGAGCGAGACCGGGATCGGCGCCCCCTCGCTGGCGTGCAGCAGGGTCTCCTCGCGCAGGACCTCGTGGCCGTGCTCGAGCGTGGCCCGGAGCAGGGCCTCGCCTGCCTCGCCCAACAGGGCGCCGAACGGCCGGCCGCGAACTTCCGACTCGCGGAAACCCAGGAGCTCTTCGGCCGCGTGGTTGAAGGTCAGGATCTCACCCTGCATGTTCACCGCCACCAGTGCGCTGGCCATGCTGTCGAGCACGTGCAGGCGGAACCGCTCGCTCTTGCGCAGCTCCTGGTAGAGCCGGGCGTTCTCGACCACCGGCGCCACCGAGAGCGCGATCGACTCGAGCAGTGTGACGTCGGCGGTCGTCAGGGGGGGCGCGTCGGCGGTACGTGCCATTCCGATCAGGCCCAGGATGGGCAGCAGTTCACAGCCCAGGCAGTGGCGCTGGCCCTCTTCGCGTTCGATCGGCCAGTCCTCGGCCCCCGGCCCGGGCGGCGGGACCAGGTTGCTGGCCTCCCCGAGCACGCACCGCCTGCCGCACAGCTCGTGGCTGTCGGTGGCCGGGACCGACTGGCTGCGCTGGAGCGGCACGCAGGCGAGCGACCCCAGCCGGGTGAACGTCTCCTGGAGCGGGTGCCCCTCCGGCAGGTCCGCGATCTGGTGGCGCTGGGTATCACGCAGGTGGACCGTTCGGTTGAGCCACAGGCTGCGGGGCAGCGCTCCTTCGGCTCCGACCAGCGGCAGCTCGAGCCGGTGGCTGTGCTCGCGTCCGCCGCGGCCCAGGGTCCAGGTGCCGGCGAGCAAGGCCCGATCACGGTCGATGAGCAGCAGAAAGGCGTCCTCGAACCCGAACGCGCGGTGGAGATAGCGCGTCACCGTGCGCGTGGTTTCGCCGGTGTCGAGCGAGCTCACCATGCTGCTCGCGACCTCGCGCAGCGACACCAGCTG
>CAYONG010000304.1:0-6017 GCA_964405235.1 uncultured bacterium
GGCTGGCATCGGCGGGCATCGTCGCGCTCGCCGGCGAAGCGAAGCGCAACCGCGTCTACTGCGCGAGCGCACTCCTGGCCATTCTCGAAGAGCCGCCGAAGCTCGGGAATGAGCAGGCGGCTCGCCGGCGGGGAAGGCGGACGTGAGCCCCGAGCCCGGGAACCGACGGAAGTGACCCATGGCAGGGCGCAAAGTTGTGCGAACGAAACCCCGGCAGACGCCCGGTCGCGCCGTGCGGAAGTTGCCCTCTCGAACACTCGCGGCCGTCGTATGGTGCCAAATCAGAGACGACATCAGGCCGCCTTCCGATAGTAATACCGGAGCAGTCCACCGAGCCGCTGCCGGCAGGCGACTCGTCCAATGCCGGGCTCGCCGCTCAGCTCGATCAGCTCGTTCCCCAGTCCCTGGTGGTTCCGCTCCAGATGGTAGTGCTTCACGTACTCGGCGACCACCCACCGAAGATGGCGCTCACCGAGCGGGATCACCCGCGACAGGCACTCCTCCCGGATCGAGCGCACGAATCGCTCGGCGTACGCATTGAGGTCCGGGCTCCGCGCCGGCAGCTGGACCGTCTTCACGCCGCCAGAGCGCAGGACCTGCCGGAACTCATCGGTGAACAACGGGTCCCGATCGTGGATCAGGTAGCGGGTTCTGCCCAGGAATCCGTCGTCCACATCGGTCAGGTTGCGCGCCACCTGCTTCATCCATCGCCCGTCCGGATCAGGTGCGATGCCCGCGATCCTGACTCGCCGGCTCTTCAGGTCAATGACGAAGAACACCAGGAAGCGGATCAGGCCCGCGTGAGTGAGCACCTCGACCGCAAAGAAGTCGGCGGCTGCAATCGCGCCCCAGTGCAGCTTCAGGAACGTCTCCCAGGACATACCTTTGCGGCGAGTCGAGGCGGGCTCGATACCGTGGGTCGCCAGCATCCGCCTGATGGTGTTCCGGCCGACCTCGTGGCCAAGGTTGCGCATGGCGCCGCGGATCCGGGTGTAGCCCCAGCTGGGATTCTCGCGGGCCATCCGGACGACGAGCTGCTCGATGCTCCTCGCGGTCCTCGGGCGGCCTGCGTTCCGAGCCCCGCTGCCGTCGTACTTGCGGGCGACCAGGTTCCGATACCAGCGCAGCAAGGTATCCGGGGTGACGATGGGGTCGATTCCGGCCAAGACCTTGCGACCCAGCTTCCTGGCCTTCGTCGCCAGACGCCGCCGCTGGGAATCCGTGAACTGGAGACGCCCGTCGCCGACGTGCTCGCGGAGGATCCGGTTCTCTTCCCGCAAGTACTCGATGGCGTCCTGCTGCTGCCGGTTCGCCCAGCCGGCCACGGTAAGGACCAGGAACTGCAGAGGAAGTATGTTCATACGCCGGAATCTACATCATCTGCGTTCCGCGGTGGGACGTTCTGACTGCCAGCCCGGTCCTGGATTCCGTTGTGCTCGTTCATGTTAGGGGCGGCGGACTTATGGCACCATACGGCGTCGGGTGTTGGGATTCGCCGTGCGCTGCTCTTGAGCGCGGGCTTGTTCCATCCTCGGGAGAGGACCCTTCGGCAACGGGTTGACGTTTGGGGCCGCGGCCGGTCTCATGCGACCAGTCTACACGGCGCATCTTCATTGATGGAAGGGCCATCCATCGAGGATACGCACGCTGCGAGTGGACGCACGGCGAGGCCGACGACCGGCGGTCGTCGCTCCGAGGTCTCCCGGGGGGCATGGCACCTCCACTGGATTTCATGAAATCTGGTGGAGGCAGCACTGGATTTCACCACCTCATTGCGCTAGCCTCGGGCCATGTACCGGCGCTTCCTCGACCTCCCGGCGTTGGCGGCGGCCCGCAGTTTCTTCCTGCTGGGCCCCCGTCAAACCGGCAAGTCCACGCTGCTGAGGGCTTCGTTTCCCGATGCCCTGTTCCTCGACCTGCTCGACGCCCAGACGTTTCGGTCGCTCGCGGCGTCTCCCGTGCTCATCGGGGATCGCGCACGCGCATTGAAGGGGCGCCGGCGGGTGGTGATCGTGGACGAGATCCAGAAGATGCCCGAGCTGCTCGACGAGATTCACCGCCTCATGGAACTCGACAAAACCCTTCGCTTCATCCTGACCGGCAGCAGCGCGCGAAAGCTTCGCACGCGAGGGCGCAATCTGCTCGGGGGAAGAGCCGGCGTGCTGCGCATGCACCCGATCGTGTATCCCGAGCTGGGGACCGTCTCGCCGCGCCGGCCCTGGACCGACCTGCTCCGATGGGGCGGGCTCCCTTCCGTGCTCGATTCTGAGACCCCCAAGGAGGACCTCCAGGCCTACGTCGGCCTCTACCTCCAGGAGGAGATCCGCGCGGAGGGACTCGCGCGCTCGGTCCCGAACTTCAGTCGCTTCCTCGAGACCGCGGCCACCATGAACGGCGAGATCCTGAACTATACCAAGATCGGCAACGACGCCCAGCTCTCCCCACGGACCGTGCGCGACTACTTTCAGATCCTTCAAGACACGCTGATCGGCGACCTGCTTCCGCCGTTCCAGCGAACCCGGTCGCGCAAGGCGGTCACCACCGAGAAGTTCTACTTCTTCGACGTCGGGGTCACGAATGCCCTGGTGGAGCGCTGGGCCGTGTCGCCCCGCACGTCCGAATACGGACGCGTGCTCGAGCATCTGGTGGAGCGCGAACTGAGAGCCTCGATCGACTATCTTGGGAGCGACCGGCATCTCTTCTTCTGGAGGTCGCTCTCGCGAATGGAAGTCGACTTCGTCCTCGCCCAGGGGCAGAAGCCCGTGGTCGCGATCGAGGTCAAGGCTTCACGGTCCGTCTCTCCCCAGGATCTGAAGGGCCTGCGCGCCTTCGGCGAGGATTGGCCCCGAGTCCGCAAGATCGTGGTATCTCTGGAATCGCATCCGCGCACGACGGAGGATCGGATCGAGATTCTGCCGGTGGAGCGGTTTCTCTCTCAACTCTGGGCTCAGACCATTTGATGGGGCGGACGCCGGCCTCCGCATCAGGCGAGATCACCGATCGCGGCGCTCAGCTTCCGAAGGGTCGAACGGCTCGGTGCGTGGCTTCCTCTCTCCGTGTTCCGGATTGTCCGTACGTCGACTCCCACCGCTTTCGCCAGCCGCTCCTGGGTGAGCCCGAGCCGCAACCTGGCCGTCCGGGCTCGTCCGGGAAGTCCGTCCTGCTCGGGGACCAGGCCCGTGCCGAGCACCGCCTCGATCGCCGGCCAGCGGGCAGCCAGCGGCACGGATTCGTCCCTCTCCCACGAGGCGACGCTCTGGTACCAGCACCTCAGCCGTAGGGCGAGGATTTGTTGCGTCAGGCCGAGATCCATCCTGCGCCGCCGGATTCGCTGTCCCAACGTGCTGGGGGTAAACGGGTAACCCCTTGGGAACTCACGAGGCCGGCGGCCAACCAGGCGCAGATTGCAGAAAGGCAACGCAACGGTGCCGCTGCGGCTGGCTCGGCCATCCGCGCAAGAGTTGCAAGTGCACGCCCACCGACCTCGCCCAACACGCTGCCAAGGTGAGCGGACCCATGCTGGACCGGCTGGATCTTCAGATCGAGGTGCCCGCACTCACCTCGGGCGAGCTGCTCGAGGCGCGGAGCGGCGAGTCGAGCGCCACCGTCCGCGAGCGCGTCCTCGCGGCGCGTGAGGGACAGCGCGCGCGCGGCGGGCTCAATGCCCTGCTCCCCACCGTGGCATTGCGCGACGTGTGCGCGCTGGACGTGGCCGCGGGCCGGCTGGTGGCGGACGCCGTGGATCGCGGCGGCATGAGCGCGCGCGGCGTCCACCGGGCGCTGCGGGTGGCGCGCACGATCGCGGACCTCGCGGGCGAGGAGCGCGTCAGCGCGATCCGACTGGCCGAGGCGTTGCAATACCGGGCATACGAGGCCCGGTGGTTCGCGGTGCGCTAAACCGGCAGGGCTCCACCCGTCGCTCCGGCGAACGGCGGCTCGCACGACCGGATCGCCGGGATCAGGGCGGCCCGCAGCTCGGCCACGGTGGGGTAACGATCCGCCGGGTTCTGGGCCAGGGCTCGCGTCATCACGGTGGCCAGCGCGTGCTGCGACTCGGTCACGGCCCGGCGCACCACGCGCTCCTCGACGGCCAAATCGACCGCATAGTGGAAGTACTCGCCGCGGACCGGGACACGGCCGGTCAGCGATTCGAGGGCGATGACGCCGACCGAGTAGACGTCCGCGCGCTCGTCCACCTCCCGCCCCAGGAGCTGCTCGGGTGACATGTAGCCGAACGTCCCCAACGCGACGCCGGTGCTCGTCCTGCTCTTGGGATCGGTATTCTCGCGATCACGGAACTTCGCGAGGCCGAAGTCGAGGATCTTGACGCACGGCGGTCCTTCCCCGTCCGCCACAAGGATGTGCAGGTTCTCGGGCTTGAGATCCCGATGCAACACGCCGGCGGCGTGTGCCGCTTCGAGGCCGGCCAGGACCTGATCGAGCAGTGCCGCCGCCGTCTCTTGAGCGAACACGCCGTGCCGATCGAGCCGCATCCCCCAGGTCTCTCCGGGCAGGTACTCATCTATAAGAACACGCATGCGCGCGACGGCGAGCCTACGCCGGGAGACCACCGCGCTCCAGCCTGATTTCCCGTGCGTGCGCCCGACCCGGACCCGGCCGCGCCGCCCAGCCTGCGCGAGGGGCGGCCTGTAACCCCGCTCGGCCCCCCGTCGGCGGTGTCTTGGGCGCCCCCTCGAGCCGCCGGCGCGCACTCGCCCCGCCACCCACGCGGAGTCCCGCAGGCGCGATGCCCCTGCCGGGGGCCTGACCGGAGCGTTCTCCGGCCGCTGCCGTGGCGCGGGCGTCACCCGGGCGCCGCCCCCACTCCCGCCCACGGTCCGGCGCGCGCCTCGATCCCCCGCTGCGCGAGATGCGCAAGGATGCGCCGCACGACCGCGGGCTCGGTCACGAACGCGACGATCCGCATCGCGCCGCCACAGCGGGGGCAGGTCTCGACCTCGACCTGGAACACGCGCCGCAGCAGCTCGGCCCAACGACGCCTGCGGGCGCGCAGCGCCGGCCAGTCCGCCGCAGGCTCGGGCACCGCGGGCTCCCGCTCGGGTGCCGGCACCAGCACCACACCGCGCCGCCGCCACCACACCCGCCGCCTCGTAGCGTAGGCGCCGTAGTAGCGCACCCGGGTCTCGTAGCGCTCCGGCACGTGATCCGCCCAGCGGGCCAGGAACTCGAGCGCGCTCATCCGATGCACGCCGACGTAGGGGCCGGCGCGCTCGGCGTGGTAGCGCAGGCGCGACTCGGCCACGGGAGCACGAGCCCCATAGCGCGCCACCCGCAGCAATCCCTCGCGATCCTCCCCGGCGATGGCGGGGCCGACGTGCGCCCCGAACCCGGAGTGCGGCCAGCCCAGCATGGCGGTGGCGGCCTCCTCCTCCAGCCAGCCCGCGCGCACGAATGCCGCCAGCACCGCGCGCCGCCAGGCCTCTTCCAGCACTGCCGGGTCGTGGGCGGGCGCGGGCAGGAACGTACCGTCGCGGCGGAACGCCCCGTCGGTCACGAGCACGTGCAGGTGCGGATGCCAGTGGACCAGCGCACCGAAGCTCTGGATGCACACGATCGCCCCGGGGGCGGCCTCGCGCTCGCCGAGGGCGGCGTGCAGATAGTCCCGCAACGTCCGGTAGGCCACCCGGCTCAGGAGCGAGAGCCGGCGACGGTCATATAAGAAGTAGGCCCGCAGGCGCTTGGGCACGGTCAGCACCACCTGGCGGTGCGCGACCGGCGCGAGCAGGCGCTCCTCCAGCCACAGGCTCCACTCGGCGAGCCGCCGGGCGTGGCAGGAGGGGCAGAACTGTCGTCCGTGGCAACGGAACGCCACCAGGAACTCGCCCCGGCACTCCGGGCAGCGCACCCGGGCGAAGCCGTTCGTTCGTCCATACTATGCCTCCGCGGTTTCTTCGTTGCGTTTTTGCTCAAAGAGGTGCGCCTGGCGACCACAAGTTGCTGAGTTCACATCGATTCGCCAGCAGGTGCGCCTGCCGACCGTCGCCCGCACCGCCTGG
>CAYONG010000305.1:0-42854 GCA_964405235.1 uncultured bacterium
CCCGGGACCAGGCCGGCGCGGGCACGGTGTCACGGGGCCGGAGGCGTTTCAATCGGTTTCGGCGATGCGACTTCGGCCGCGCTCGTGCACCTCGCACGGGACGCCGCACCGCGCAGGACGAATGCACGCCCCTTCCGCTGGCCCCCTCCGCCCCGCCCACGGTATGATTCCGTCCCTACCCGCGGCCCGGCGTGCGCGACACATTCAGCCTGATCACGAGGATCACCCGTGGATTTCATCCCTCAGCTGGTCGATTTCGTGGTGCACATCGATCACCACCTCGACCAGATCATCCAGACCTACGGCGCCTGGACCTATCTGTTCCTGTTTGTGATCGTCTTCTGCGAGACCGGACTCGTGGTCACCCCGTTCCTGCCCGGCGACTCGCTCCTGTTCGCGGTGGGGGCGTTCGCAGCGCGCGGCTCGCTCGACCTGACCACATCGCTCCTGTTGCTCGCGATCGCGGGCATCCTCGGGGATACAGTCAACTACTGGATCGGGGCGCGCGTGGGACCGGCGATCTTCCAGAAGAAGGAGAGCCGGTTCTTCGATCCGGCGCACCTCGAGCGGGCCCACCGCTTCTACGAGAAGTACGGCGCCAAGACCATCGTGCTCGCCCGCTTCCTGCCAATTTTGAGGACCTTCGCACCGTTCGTGGCGGGGATCGCCCGGATGAGCTATCCAAAGTTCCTCGCATATAACGTGTTCGGCGCGGCCTTGTGGGTGGGGCTGTTCGTCCTCGCGGGCTACTTCTTCGGCAACATCCCGATCGTGCGCGAAAACTTCTCGATCGTCATCCTCGTCATCATTCTCCTCTCGATCGTGCCGGTCGTGATCGAGTTCCTCCGGCACCGCCGCCGTCCGGCCGAGGGGTGATTTCCGGGTTGCCAATCTCCCCGGGTACGACTTACCTTCCAGCCCTCCCCGTGTGTGATCGTGTGTTGATGGCTCGCCCGGGTCACGGGAACGTAGCCAGACTCTAAGGAAGGAGACCGAATCATGCGTGGCATCGCCCTGTTTCTGCTAGTCGCGGTGGTCGTCCTGCTGATCGGCGCCACCGCCGTGCTGTTCCGCAAGTACGAGAAGAGCTCCACGGACTACGCCGAGTCCCAGACCCGCTACAACGAGGCGATCAACGCCATCGCCGAGATCCAGGACAGCCTGTTCGCCATGACCGCCGGGGACAGCACGGTCGGGATGCTGTCCCAGGGGCTCCAGACCGAACAGAGCCTGACCGAGCCGCAGACGCGGGAGGCGCTGGACGCCATCGCGGTGATCAACAAGAGCATCGGGCGCACCAAGCAGAAGATCCGCGAGCTGGAGGGGCGCCTGCAGAAGAGCGGCGTGCGCGTCGCCGGCCTGCAGAAGCTGATCGCCTCGCTCAAGCAGTCCGTGTCGGAGAAGGAGGGGCTGGTCGGCCAGCTCACCGGCCGGGTGGACTCGCTCCAGGTCCAGGTCGTGGGCCTCGAAGGGGCGGTGCAGCAGGGCCAGGAGACTATCCGGGCCAAGGACATGGTCCTCGAGGAGCGGAGGACCGAGCTGGCGACCATCTACCTGATGATGGGCACGAAGAAGGAACTGAGCATGTCGGGCGTGATCGTCTCGAAGGGCGGATTCCTCGGCCTGGGCAAGACCGTGCAGCTCACGGGCCGATTCGACGAGAGCCAGTTCAGCCGGCTCGACACCGACCAGGAGAAGCTCGTACGCACACCCAGCCCCAAGGCACGGGTGCTGAGCGCCCAACCGGCCTCGAGCTACGAGCTGAAGATCGAAGGAGAGCAGATGGAGCTGCATATCCTCGATCCCAGGGAGTTCCGGAAGGTAAAGCACCTGGTCATCATGACCGGCTAGGGTTCGGCGGCGCCGCCCCGGGGGGGCGGGGAATCTGGCTGAACTCCGGCGCCGCTACGGCCGATAACTCTCGGTAGCCCGGGCCGCGGGATCGCCCGTTGCCATGGACCTTCCGGGACCGACCCCCATGATCGCACGATTCTTCCGCCTGACCGCGTGGCTGGCCTCGCTTCTCGCCCTGGTCGGCTTCGCCGTGCTCTGCGCCCGCGGGCTCCTTGCCCCACAGCCCTACGACGCTACCGAGCGCGGCTTGCTCGAGCTGGCACTGCGGCTGGTTGCCCATGGACCGCTCTACGCCGCGCCCTCGACCGTCGACGCCCCCTCGCTCCTGCCCGGCTTCCCGCTGGTCGCCGCAGTGTTGGTGGATGCGCTGGGACCGAATCTGCTCTGGCTTAGACTGATCTCGCTGCTCTCGATCGTCGCCCTCGCCGTGCTGGCGATGGCGGTGGTGCAGGAGGAGACCGAGAACCGCACACTCGCGGTGGCGAGTGGGATCATCATGCTTGCCGGCTACGGGCTCCTCGCCGGCAATCCGGCGGCGGCGCGCCCCGAGCCTCTCATGCTGCTGCTCGCCCTCGGCGGCGGGCTCGCCCTGCGTTCCATGCCGGGGGCGGCAGGCGGGCTGATCGCGGCGCTCATGCTCTCGATCGCGTGCTTCACCCACGCGCAGGCGGCCTGGTTTGTGGGGGCAGCGTTCATCTATCTCACGCGCGAGGACCGCGGCCGGCTGGTCCCGTTCACGCTGGGCCTGGCGGTCTTCCTCGCGGGAGGCTTCGTCCTGCTCTCCCATTTCCTGGGACCGTGGTTCAACTACTACGTGTGGGATCTTCCCATCCGCTCGCTCCGGTTCGACGGGCCTGGGTTGCTGCACTTCATCGGCGGCCAGCTGCTCGGGACGCTGGGCGTGCTGACCGTGATGTCGGTGCTCTCCTTCGCCCTGCCCACGCGACCGTGGCGCGGGCCGGGCGGCCTGTGGCCGTGCATCGGCCTGGCCGCGGTGGCGGCGAGCCTGCTGGCGACCCAGAGCGTGACGCCCGAGCCCCAGGCGCTCGCGATCTGCGTGGCGGCACTGGCGCTGGTCGGCCCCATCTCCATGCACCGGGTGACCCAGCATCTCTCCGCGTGGCCGGATTCGACCCGCATGTCCGGAGAGGGCGCGGTCATGGTCGCCCTGGTGCTGCAGTTCGTCGCGCTGTTCGCGGCCATCCCGCCGGGCCTGCTCTTTCCCCGGGGCTAGCGCTCCTGAGCCCGCGTTCCCGTGCCCTTGTGCAGGGGAACGCGGGCTCGGGTATAGTGCCCGACTCGTCCGCCCCCCCCGCGGTCCCCGCTTGGTCCGCGCACTCCGATCCGAGACAAGCGAAAGGCGACACGAACGTGGAATCGCAGACCCCGCCCGGCTCGAAGTCACCGGTACCCCAGCACCCTGCCCCTGTCGAGAAACCCTGGATCTCACCGCGCCTGCGCGACAAGCTCGGTGAACCCGATCCAGGAGCGCAGAGGGAAGGTCCCGCGCCCTGGGTCGGGATCCTGCTCGTGCTGCTCGTGATCGGCGGCGGGGCCGGACTTTTCGTCACCATGCGCACTGGCGCCGCAAAGCAGAAGGTCGAGGCCGTGCGGATCGGGCGCGAGAGGGCGGTCGCGGCGGCGGCCGAGAGCACGTCCAACGCCGCGAAGATCGATTCGATGCGCGCCGTGGTCACCGCGCGCGCGGCGGCCGATTCAGCGGCCGGCAAGCCGGGCTCCGCAGCGGCGCAGGCGAGCACGTCGGCCAAACCGGCTTCCACCGCAGGGGCGGCGGCCGCTTCACGCGTCGCCACTTCGCCCCCGGCCACCGGCGGCGATGCCGCGCCGGCCACCCCCAGGGTGGTCGAGAAGGGTCCGTTCGGTCTCGACGTCGGCACCTTCCTCGCGGAGGATCGGGCCTCAAGCGAGCTCGCCAGGCTCACCACCACCACCGGGCTCAAAGGCAAGGTCGTCACGCGGAACGAGGACGGCGGCGACGCCTATCACGTCGTGCTGGGCTCCTTCCCGAGCCGCGCCGCCGCGGACAAGCGGGCGGAATCCCTCCTCGGCCGCTCGCTCGTGAACCAGGCCCAGTCCGTCTCGCTGGCGCCCTGAGGGTCGCATCTCCACGAGCCCCCGGCCCTCCCGCCGGGGGCTCGTTTGGCAGCGGCGTGACCCGATGGCCATGCGTCCAACGCCTGCCGTATGCTGGCTGGGTCCGCGCAGCCGCCGACACCCGGAGGCCGTAGCCGCCCGCCATGCCCACCTTCGCGCTCGAGTGGCTGAGTCTCGCGCTGCGCTGGATCCACGTCATCGCCGGCATCATGTGGATCGGCGACTCGTTCCTCTTCGCGTGGATGGACCGGAACCTCACGCCGCCGAGCCGCCCTCGGGAGGGCGCCGTTACCGGTGAGCTGTGGATGGTGCACAGCGGCGGCTTCTACGAGGTGGTCAAGCGCAGCTACCTGGCGCCGAACGAGGTCCCGCCGAAGCTCCACTGGTTCATGTGGGAGGCCTATACCACCTGGATCAGCGGCTTCTTCCTGCTCGGGATCGTCTACTACTTCGGCGGCGCGATCTTTCTGGTCGACCGGAGCGTCTCTCACATCGGCGTCGGCGCCGCGATCGGGCTGAGCCTCGGCGTCCTCGTGGTGGGCTATCTCGTCTACGAGCTGCTGTGGAGCTCGCCGCTCGCCACGCGCCCCGCAGTGGCCGCCGTCCTGTCGTTCCTGCTGATCGTCGGCGCCACGTGGGGCCTCACCCGGGTCTTCAGCGGGCGCGCCGCCTTCATCCACGTGGGCGCCCTGTTCGGGACCATCATGGCGGCGAACGTGGCGCACCACATCATCCCCGCCCAGCGGAAGATGCTCGCGTTCACGCGGGCGGGCCAGCCGGTGGACGTGACACTCGGGGAAAAGGCCAAGCACCGCTCCATCCACAACCACTACCTGACGCTCCCGGTGCTGTTCACCATGCTGAGCAGCCACTTCCCCGCCACCTACGGGCATCCGCTCGCGTGGCTGGTGCTGTCCCTGCTCATCATCGCCGGGGCTGCCGGCAAGTACGCGATGACCTACCGGGGCCAGAGCAACCGGTGGGTGCTGGCCGCGGGGGTCGCAGCGCTGGCCGGAGTCATCACGCTCACCGCGCGCGTCCCAGGAAGCGCCACCGCGGGCCCCGACTTCTCCGGTGCGCCGACGGTGTCTTTCGCCGAGGCCCGGGACATCATCGAGCGGCGGTGCGTCTCCTGCCATGCCGTGAAGCCGACCCATCCGTCGTTTCCCGAGCCGCCCGGCGGCGTCGCCCTCGACGACCCGGCGCGCATCCGGAGCTTCGCCCCCCGCATCATGGAGCGCGCGGTGGTGACACAGACCATGCCGCTCGGGAATCTGACCGGCATGACCGACGAGGAGCGCCTCAGACTCGGCGCCTGGATCGCGCAGGGCGCGAAATGAACGCTTGCTCCCGCACCCCCCGCTGCTTGGCTTCTCGGCGTCCACGGCGCTCGCGCGGCCCCCGGTGTGCGTGAACTGAAGCGACCCCGCGAGACGCACCACCGACGAGGTCACCATGCGCATACGCTTCGTAATCGTCCCCGCGGCCACGCTCATCGTCGCCTTCCTGATCGCCGTGCCCATCCCGGCGTCTCACGCGGGCCTTCAAACGAACGGGGCATCGTGCACCGGCCCCCAGGAGATTACGTTTGCGTGGAACTGGCACGAGTACCCGGCCTATCCCTCTGGGCACCCCGAGTGGGTCGGCTGGGACGTGCTGCGGCGCCCGATCGACACCTGCGGGCCGTTCGAGCGCATCAACGCGGTCTCCTTTCCCCGGCCCTACGGAGAATCGCATTCTCACTCGCTGGTGGACACGCCGCCCGTTACGGGTGAGACGTACGAGTACCAGGCAATCCCCGTGGATGCCGATCGCAATCGAGTGTGGGGGTTCGTCTACCCCGAATGCGACTCGCCGTGCGCGCCGCCCACCTGGGCGAGCTGCCCCGAGGCCTCCGCACCACTCACGATCGGCGAGGTCCAGGACTGGCAGTGGGCGCTCTTCGTGCAGCCGTGCGCGGGCTCCTGCTACCCCGGCTTCCATCTCCCCCCCGGCGCGGTCGAGCAGGAGTTGCGCGCCCAGGGACGCATCGGCACGGGCGTCAAGCTCTACGGCCTCGCCGGGGGCTGGGGCGTCGAAGGGCCGAGCGTGGATCCCACCGGCTGGGAGCCCGGCGGCTGCGACGACATCACGCCGATCGGGCGCACGACCTGGGGCGCCCTCAAGACGATCTACCGTTGACGCAGGGCGCGCACCCGATCGGTCACGGGTTCGCGGCGTCCTCCGCCAGGGCTACCCGGGCGATCGCCTCGCGCAGCCGCCGGTGACGGTCGAACGCTCGCGCGAACTCCGATTCGCGGCGGCCACCCTTGGCGCGGATCACCTCGACGAGCGCGCGCCGGTCGGAGGCGTCCCATCGCGAGAACCCGGGCAGCACGTGGACCAGCGCGCTCCAGCGCCGCCACGCGAGCCGCTCGCCGGCGCTCCAGCCGCGCTGCGATCGCACGCCCAGCATGCGCGCCGCCTCGCCGGCCAAGACTCCGGCCGCACGCTCGCGGTCGCTGCCGAAGCGCTCCGCGAGCAGGCGCGAGATTGCGAGCCCCACCGCCGGCAGCGGCAGCAGACCAATGACGTCGTCCCGGCTGCGGCCAGCGTGGTAGTAGAGGTTCGCGCGGGCCATCTGCTTCAGGGTGGCGACACTCGAGCGGTGCGAGGGACGGACCCGCATGCGGCGTAGCTCCTCTCCCATCAGGCGGCGCACCCCGGGGTCGCGCGGGCGGAATCCCAGTTTCTGGTAGAACCACCAGGCGCCGGAATCGAGCGCCTCCCGGTTCCCGTCGCCGAGCTGGTAGGGATAGATGGTGAAGCTGTCGGAGCCGAACAGGTGGCGGACGGTCGCCAGCGCCCGACCGTAGATCGCGCCCGCCTCGGCCCCTCGCCAGGTCTCGAACACGTTGTAGGCGATCTCGGCCGATCGATAGAGGGCGCTGTTGAGCACGTAGCCGATCGGCACGCCGTTCTTCAGGGTCAGGAACGCGTAGACCGCCTCGAGCATCAACCGCCGCTCGGGCACCACGCCGACGACCACGAACTGGAGCCCCCCACCGCAATCGGCCAGCCGAACGTCATCGGGATCGCCCCACGAGAAGGCGTCGAGGTCGCGGCTCCGGGTCACCATGGAGACACGCGCCAAGTCGATCAAGGCCTGCCCCTCCTCGCGCGACGCCGCGCGCACCGAAAGCGGCGGACGGCGCAGCTCGGCCCGGAGGTCCGGGCGTCCGCGTTCGAGCGGTCGGGTCTGGAACGCAACTGGAGCGCTGCGATGGATCGCGCTCGTGCGCGACGGCGTGTCGGCGCCCGGAGTGATGCGCAGCGGCGGATCGAGCTGGTCGTAGATCTTCTCGCGCGCGAACGTGTCCATCGGCAGCGCCTTGAAACGGCGCACGAGAAAGCTCGCGTCGCTCTCTTCTGGCCCCTTGAGCCGCGCCAGCCACTGGCGGGGGGTGTAGTCGATTTCGTCGAGCGCCGGCGTCTCGCTGTAGAGCGTGAGGAGCGGCAACAGGTCGGCAAGCCGGTCGCGCTGCTCGAAGTCCTTCCAGACGATCGCGAGCCGGCGGCCCCAACGGCGCGCGAGCCAGTCGGCGGTGGGCCAGAAGAAGCGGAACTCGATCGCGGTGCCGGCGATTCCGGTGTCGAATAGCGCGGCGCGATGGCGCTTGAGGTCGCGGCGCCGCGGGAACCCGGCGAGCATGCGCTCGACCACGGCCAGCAGCCGGGGCCCATCCGGGTAGGCGCGCATGAAGCACAGCACATCGTGCAGGCGCAATACCTGCGCCGCGGTCGCGAGACTGCGCCGCTCGAGCACCTGCAGAGCCGCCAGCTTGAGGGTCTCCGGGGCTCCGCCGAACTCGGCGCGGATGCCCTCGAGTCGTTCCAGGAGCGAGCGGGCGCCCAGGGTCACGGGTGGAACGCCGCCGATGCTATGCTGCCGCGCATGCTCGGGCCCGGGGACGTGAGCCGCTCAGGAGCGCTCGGGGATCTCGACCGGCTCGATGAGCTGCGCGGCCCGCAGACGGTCGATCGCCCCGCGCGCATCGCGCAGTGTGAGGCCGCACGACTCGAGCGTTTCCTTCATCTCAGCGAGGCAGGTACGGCCGGCGACCAGCTCGTCCAGCACGATGCCCTCCATGGGTCGCAGGCCGAGGCCGTCCGCCCAGGCCTGCATGGCCCGGTCCAGCTCGGCCCGGGGGGTGGGCGACAGTTGGGCGGCGCGGATGGTGTTCTGGTAGCTCTCGGCGGCCGCGTGCCCGAGCGGGGCGAGGTGGAACCGCTGGCGCGGCTTCCACGGCACGACGCGTTCGGGATTTCTCCAGTCGAATGCCATCGTCTCCCCTGCCTGATAATGGGATCGACCGCGGGCGGTCGGGCTTCGTTCGGATCGGGCCGGCACCACCGGGGTCGGCGAGCGACTGTACCCGTTCGCCACCTCCGGTGCGAACACAAGTTCGCGGCTGCGGCATGAGGCCACGATGCTCCGCCTGATCGCGCGCTACGTCGAGTGGCTCCATACCCGCTGGCCGGCGGGAACTGTAGAGACTCTGCCCGAGGTGCGCGAGGACGGCAGCACCGGCGTCCCCGGGGTCTACGTCGCCGGCGACTTGACCGGGATCCCGCTGCTCAAGTTCGCCCTCGACTCCGGCGCGCGCGTCGCCCGCAGCATCGCGGCGGACCCCGCACTGCGCGCTGAGGGTGCTGCTGGGACGCTCGACCTGGTCATCGTCGGGGCGGGTGTGGCCGGCATGGCGGCGGCGGTCGAGGCCCGCCGGTTGGGGCTCACCTGCGAAGTGCTCGAGGCGACCGAGCCGTTTTCGACGCTGGTCAACTTTCCGCGCGCCAAGCCCATCTACACCTACCCGCTCGCGATGACCCCCACCGGCGGGCTCCAGGTCACCGCGAAGGTGAAGGAGGCGCTGGTCGAGGAGTTGCGTGCGCAGGTCGAGCGCGCGGGCATCCGCCCGCTCAGCGAGCGCGCCGAGCGGGTCGAACGTGTGCGGGCCGTGCGCGGCGAACGTGTGCGGGCCGAGCGCGGCGGCCTGGTCGTCCATCTCGCCGGCGGCCGCGCGCTTACCGCCCGCCGGGTCCTGATCGCGATCGGCCGGAGCGGGAACTTCCGCAAACTCGGCGTCCCCGGCGAGGACCTGCCCAAGGTCTACAACCGCCTCCACGACCCCCGGGACTTCGCGGGCAAAGACATCCTGATCGTAGGCGGCGGCGATTCGGCCCTCGAGGCGGCCATCGCGCTCGCCGGCTGCGGGGGATTCGTCACCATCGCCTACCGCGGCGGAGCGTTCTCGCGGGCCAGACCTGAGAATGTGGAGAAGCTCGAGCGCCTGCGCCGCGATCCGCTGGCCAATGTGGCCGTCGAGCACCCGACCTCGGAGCGCGTCACCACCGCCGCGGGCCGCTTCCTCCTCACCGCGACCAGAACACCGGGACGCATCACGCTCCGCACGGGCACACGCGTGGCGGCGATTGCTGCGGACGAGGTGCTGTTGACCGGCGCCGACGGAACTCCCGAGACGCTGCCGAACGACGTGGTGTTCGTCATGATCGGCCGCGAGGCGCCGCTCGAGTTCTTCCGCCGCTCGCGGATCGCGATCGCCGGCGAGATGACGCGCGGGCGATGGACGGCGATGGCGCTGTTCCTCATCGCCTGCGCCTGGCTCTACAACTGGAAGTCCGGCGGGGCAATGTCGGATCTCTGGTACGCGAACCACTGGTTCCCGACCAACCTGCCCGCGCTGCTCGCGGCCGCGGGCAGCGCCGTGGCGGCGGCCGCGCGCGACCCGCACACCCTGCTCGGGACGCTGGCGATCAGCGCCGCCGGGCCCTCGTTCTGGTACACGCTCGCCTATTCGAGCGTGGTCGTGGTGTTCGGGCTCAAGCGCATTCGTCGCCGGCGGACACCCTACGTCACTGCACAGACCATCACGCTCATGGCCGTGCAGGTGCTGCCGCTGTTCCTGATCCCGGAGTTCGTCCTGCCGCAGCTTCATGTCCACGGCCTGCTGCCCGCGGGGCTCGCGGACGCGCTCTTCCCCGCCGTGGACTACGGGCACGGGCGCGAGTTCTGGCGCGCCTACGGGTTCATCCTGGCGTGGCCGCTCAACGTCTACAACATCTTCACCCACGATCCGCTGTGGTGGTGGATCGGCATCGGGTTCTTGCAGACCTGCGTGCTGATCCCGCTCGGCATCTACTTCTTCGGCAAGGGCGTCTACTGCGGGTGGATCTGCTCCTGCGGCGCGCTCGCCGAAACGCTCGGCGACACCCACCGGCACAAGATGCCGCACGGGCCGGGATGGAACCGGCTCAACATGGCCGGACAGGTCATCCTCGCGATCGCGGTGATCCTGCTCGGGATCCGCATCGCCGGCTGGATCCTGCCCGCCGGCAACTGGGTGGACGTCCACTTCGACAGCCTGCTCAAGGACCGCTACAAGTGGACGGTGGACGTATTTCTCGCCGGGGTGGTCGGCTACGGGGTCTACTTCTGGTACTCGGGACGGGTGTGGTGCCGCTTCTTCTGCCCGCTGGCGGCGCTCATGCACATCTACGCGCGCTTCAGCCGGTTCGCCATCGTCGCCGACAAGAAGAAGTGCATCTCCTGCAACGTGTGTACCGCGTCGTGCCACCAGGGGATCGACGTCATGAACTTCGCCAACAAGGGGGTGCCGATGCAGGACCCGGAATGCGTCCGCTGCTCGGCCTGCGTCCAGAGCTGTCCGACCGGCGTGCTTCAATTCGGCCAGGTGCGCCGTGACGGGAGCCTCATCTCGGTGGATGCGCTCATGGCCTCGCCGGTGCTAATGCGGGAGCGCCAGTGAGCGCGGCGCACGCCCGCGGCGCGCGCCCGCGCACGCTGGCGATCGACGTCGGCGGCACCGTCCTCAAGGCGGCGGTGCTCGATGCGCGCGGCCGGCCGGTCGCGCCTCCCATCTCCGCGCGCACGCCGCGCCCGGCGACCCCTACCGCGGTCCTCGCGGCGCTGCGACGCCTCGCCTCGGCGGGCCCCGGCTTCGAGCGGGTGGCGGTCGGATTTCCCGGCGTGGTGATAGATGGGATCGCCCGCACCGCGGCCAACCTGCATCCGTCCTGGATCGGCGTGGATATCGCGCGCCGCATGCGGCGCATGATCGGGCGCCCGGTCCGAGTGGCGAACGATGCGGACGTGCAGGGCATGGCGGTGGTCGCCGGAGAGGGGGTCGAGCTGGTGCTCACCCTTGGAACCGGGATCGGTTCGGCGCTGTTTCTCGACGGGCGGCTGGTGCCGAACCTCGAGCTGGGACACCACCCCTTTAGGAGCGGCCGCACCTACGAGCAACTGATCGGCGACAGAGCGCTCAAGCGTGTCGGGAAGACGATCTGGAACACTCGGTTACGGGCTGCGGTTGAGACGTTGCAGCAGGCGTTCAGCTGCCGCCGGCTCTACCTGGGCGGGGGCAACGCCCGGCTGGTCGGCGGACGGCTGCCACCGGGCGTCACCGTGGTGAGCAACGTCGCGGGCCTGCTGGGCGGGATCCTGCTCTGGGCGCCGGCGCACGCGCACCCGGCAGGACGCAGGTCACGCTCGTAGTCCGACGCCGATCCGGGGCCCTTCAGGGCGGCCTTCAGGGCGCCGGGTCGGCCGTCCCCGGTGCGTGCCGCACGATCACGCTCTGCTTCTGCGCCGGCTGCTTTCCGTAGGTGAGCTTCACCGTGTAGGTGCCGGGAGGCACAAAAGCAGGCTGGCTGCCCCACTCGGGACGCGGCAGCCGCTCGCCCGGCTCGCGCTGGAGATCCCAGACCACCCGGTGGAGACCGGGGGTGCCGGGTCCCGTCAGCTTCCGCACCGCGGTCCCGGCGCTGTCCGTGACCGTGATGCTGACACCCTCGCCGGTCCACTCCTTCACGTGGTAGTTGAGGTTGGCGCCAAAGGCCGGGTTCTTCGCCGTGAACATCCTCTGGCCCCAGAGCCCGCTCACCGTCCGGTAGTGGAAGGCGGTGGCCGGACGCGGCGCGAACAGCGTGACCGGCGCGGCGGCGACCGCCGGCGTCCACTGCTCCAGCGCCGTGATGTCGTCGAGCACATGGACGCTTCGGCCGTTGGGTCCCGGCGATCAGGTCGCGCTCGCGCGGATGGATGATGATGTCGTCCACCGCGACGGTGGGAAGCCCCTCGCCCGCCTTGATCCAACGGGCGCCGCGGTCGAGCGACATGAAGAGCCCGAACTCGGTGCCGGCGAACAGCAGGTCGCGGTTTCCGGGGCTTTCGCGCACCACCTTGACCGGACCGTGCGCGGGCAAGTCGCCGGAGATCGACGACCAGGTCTTCCCGAAGTCGCGGGTCACGAAAAGGTACGGACGGAAAAGGTCGCTGCGGTGGCCGTCCACCGCGAGATACGCGGTACCGGGTTCGTGATGCGAGGCTTCGATGCGGCTCATGTAAAGCGCGGGCGGCACGCCGTGCAGGTTGGCGGTCAGGTCGCTCCAGTGGGCGCCCGCGTCCCGCGTCAGCCAAACCTTGCCGTCGTCGGTCCCGACCCAGACGAGCCCCTTGCTCAACGGCGACTCGGCGAGCGTGACGATGGTGCAGTGGGCCTCGGCGCCCGATCCCGCGGTCACCATCTTCTTCGGGTCGCCGGTGGTGAGATCGGGGCTCGCCTCCTCCCACTTGTCGCCGCGCTCGTAGAGCCGGAAGAGATGGTTCCCTCCCATCCACAGCACGCTGGGATCGTGCGGCGAGAGCGCGAACGGCGCGTTCCAGTTGAAGCGGTATTCCGGCGACCCCTCGCGCGCCGCGGGCCGCAGGAAGCGCTCCTTGCCGGTGGCAAGGTTCACGCGCTGGAGCGAGCCACCCTGCGACTCGTAGTAGACGATGTCGGGATCGGTGGGGTCGACGGCGACGTGGAACCCGTCCCCGCCGCCCAGGCAATACCAGTCGCCGTTTGTGATGCCGTCGTGCCGCGACTCGTCGAGCCAGGACTCGGAGTTGAAACGGGTCTGGCTCGGCCCGCCCCAGGTCTGGTTGTCTTGAAGTCCGCCGTAGACGCGGTAGGGCTCCCGCAGGTCCACGGCGAGATTGTAGAACTCGCCCACCGCGAGATTGTTGATGTAATCCCAGCTCGCGGTGCGATCGTGGCTCAGGAAAAGGCCGCCGTCGGTCCCGGTCAGCACGTGGTCGCCGTTGGCGGGATCGATCCACATCGCGTGGAAGTCGGGATGCAGGTTCTTGCCGCCACCGGCGCGGAACGTGCGCCCCGCGTCATCGGAGACCCAGAGATCGACGCCGAGCAGGTAGACGCGCTTGTCGTCGTCGGGCTGGACCCGGATCTGGCTGAAGCAGAAGGGCCGCGGGGCCCAGGGTCCGAGCCGCGACCAGTGCTCGCCACCGTCCTCGCTGCGGAACACGCCGCCCGAGCGGCTACGCGAATCGAAGGTCGCGATCTGCCCGCCCTCGTCCGATTCGACCACGGCGTAGATCACGCGCGGATCCTTGCGGTAGACATCGAGCCCGATGCGGCCGGTCCCGGCCGGCAGCCCCTGCGTGAGCTTCTTCCACGTGCGGCCGCCATCGGCGGTCTTGAAGATGCCGCCGCTGGTCCCACCCGAGCTGAAAGACCACGGCGTCCGCCGCCTCGCGTGCAGCGCGGCGTAGAGCACCTGGGGGTTCGCGGGGTCCATGACGAGATCGCAGGCGCCAGTGCGCGCGTCCACCTTGAGGCTGAGCGCCCACGAGGCCCCGCCGTCGTGGGTGACGTACACGCCGCGTTCGGGGTTCTCGCCCCACAGACGGCCGAGCGCCGCCACGTAGACCGTATTGCTGTCCCCCGGGTCGGTGAACGACGCGGGCGATCGCCTGCGTCCCCGCAAGGCCCAGGTGCTTCCAGGTCGTCCCGCCATCGAGCGAGCGGTAGACACCGTTCCCCCACGACGAGGAGTTGCGGCTGTTGGCCTCGCCGGTGCCGACCCAGACCACGTTCGGATTCTTCTGCCAAAGCGCCACAGCGCCGACCGAAGCCACCGCCTCCTTCTCGAACACCGCGCTCCAGGTGGTCCCGAGGTTGGTGGTCTTGAAGACGCCGCCGGTGCCGAACGCGGCGTAGAAGGTGGCTGGACGCTTCTCCACCACCGCGAGGTCGGAGATTCTCCCTCCCATGTTGGCCGGGCCGATCGGGCGCCAGACCAGTTCCTTGAATGCCTCCGGCCCCACGGCCGCGCTCGCGGTGGATGCGGCCGCGCCCGCCCCTTCCCCGGAAGCAAGAAGGCACGCGACGAAGGCGAGGATCGCGACGGCGAAAGGACGTGCGGGAACCGACGAATAGTTCAGACGCATGGGATGGGTTCCTCGGGCGGGATCAGCCTACGCCCATCAACTCGACATCGAACACCAGCGTGGCGTTGCGCGGGATGACCGGCGGACGCCCGCCCGGTCCGGTCGCCAGGGCCGGTGGGATGAGAAGCTTGCACTTCCCTCCCACCATCTTGCCCGCGAGCCCTTCCGTGGCGGTGCCCGAGGAGGCGCTCGAGCCCGTGGAGACGTTCGACTGGCCGGTGGCCGAGGCGGAGTCCATGGACTTACTCTCCTGGCAACCGACCATCGCAACCAGGTCGGCAACTGCGACAAGGCGGCTGATCGTCTTCATTCGGCACTCCTTGATGTGGCGTGAGCGTCGGGACGGGAATCCATCGCGGCGCGGAACGCTCGCATATCGACGCAGCCGCATCAAGGCGGAACGGGGCCCGTGCGCGCGGCGCGCACCTCGGCGAGGGTAGCGCGGTAGAGCGAGTCGCGCCCCGCGGCGAGCGTCACCGCCCGCATCGCCAGCGACTCGGCCTCGTCCAGAGCGCTGCCGCGGCGCAGCAGGGCCATCGCCAGGTTGTTGGGCGGGTCGGGATCGCCCGGCAGGTCGATGAGCGCCCGCCGGTACTCGCGCTCGGCACGCGCCCAGCGCCCAGCCGCCGCCTCGACGTTGCCCAGATTGAGCCGCGCGCGCCCGAAGCGCATATCGATTTTGAGCGCGCGGCGGTATTCCCGCGCGGCGAGGTCGAGGCGGCCCTGCGACTCGTATGCGACGCCAAGGTCATTGTGCTCGGGGGCGCTGAGCGGATCGTGGAGCACAACGATGCGGGAGCAGCCGGGAAGCACGGCTGCGGAGACGAGGAGCGACACGAGCAGGCCCGCCTGCCCCGCCGCGGCGCGGGCGTGCTCGACGATCATGGGCCGGCGGGGCGCACGATCAGCGCGAGCGCTCCGGCCGCTCGCCACCGACGCATCAGGTCTGCGGGCGCGACGGTCCGGGTCACCGCACCCCCGTCATTGAGAGCGTAGCGCCGACGTTCGGGATCCCAGCCCACGACGACACCGAAGTGACCGATCGAGATCACACCCAGGCCGCGGCGGTAGAGCAGGATCGGAGGGACGCCGCCTTCGAGCAGTGCGAGCAGCGAATCCTCCGGCAGCTCTTCCACCAACGCGGAGAATCCCGCCCGACGGGCGGCGGCTGCGAGATCGGTGATGAGGCTCCCCTTGAGGATCGGATCGTACGCCCGCTCCGCCTCATCGAGCGCGGAGGAATCCGCCCCGTAGTAGCGGAATACCATCGCGAGCGCCGCGGGTCCGCACCGTTCGGGGGCCTGGCGGACGACTGGCACGGGGAGCCGGATCGCGCCCGGAGCTGCGTCCCCGGCCGCGGCGAGCGCCACGACCAGGATCGCGACGGGACTCACCGGACGATGATCTCCTTGTTGAGGAGCTTGAGGATCACGATGACGAGGAGGATGACGATCAGGATGCCGATCAGCGCCCCGACCCCGTCCCCTCCGGTCGGAAGTCCCCGGGTGGCCGAGGCGAGCTGGTGAAGCTCAGCGTCCGAGAGGCTCGCCAGGCGCAGATCCGCTTGCTCGGTACTGATTCCGTAGTCGCGGAGCTTCTGCGCCACGACCTTGTGCTCGATCGCGCGCCGGACCGAGAGCAGGTCGGCGTCACGCACTGACGCGATCCCGGTCACGCCCGACGTGCGCGACGGGGCGAGCCCGGCGAGGGCGGGCGCGGCATGGACGCCGCACAACCAGCTCACCAGCAGCAGCGCGGTCCAGAACCGGAGCGGACGAGGGAAGCAACCCATGGGTCCTCCTGGATACGGGTCCCGGCCTTCGCGGCGAACGCCCTCGTGGCGTGCACCGCAAGGGACCGACGGGGCCTCCCCGACAGCCTAGACCGTGGCCGATGCGGGAGACAAGCGCGACGTCGAGCACCCACGGGGAACGATCGCTATGCTAGAATTCACCGTCGCGCGGTGCGCAAGCTGTGCGCTTCCGCATCGCTCGCGATGCGATGCGAATCTCCCACTGTCCACGAGCTTCGGAGCACGACCCATGCGCCGCCGGCCAAGATGCCGATGATCGACAATTCCTCCCGCCCCGCCCCATCGTCTCGTCACGCCAGCGCCCTGCGGTGCGCGGCTCTGGCGGCCCTCCTCGCGCTCCCTGGAGTGTCGGGAGCGGACCCGACCGATTCGCTTCCGCCGGGCCGGTCCGCGACCCTCGAGGCGGAGGGGACGCCCTCCCTCGATGGGCTGGGTCTCGAAAACGTGACCCTCGACTCCTCGGCGCGCACCATCGCGTACGAGAACCGGCGCTACCGGCATAGTGCCGAGGCGCGTGGCCGGGCGGCGACCCGGATGGGGCCCTCGGCCGGCACCCCCGTCACTTTCTTCGAGCGCCGCCTGGGTCTGGTCGCCGCCGCCGTGGTGGACACCGGCGCCGGCGTGCCGGCGTCGGTGCGATACCCGAGCGACCGCGACTGGTCCCGCCCGCCCGACGGACCCATGCTCGCCCCGACGCATCGGACCATCGACCTCGAGATGGTCCCGCTCCTCACCTACGAGCTGGGTCGGATCCTCGATCCGGTTCTGGTGCGCATCGAACTCCAGCCCCGGGTGCGCTACAACCCGTGGCCCGGCGTGCGCGCGACCGCATCGCTCGTCATCCCGCTCCGCAACGACTTCAGGACCGATTCCCTCAATCCCGACATCGACCGCGTGCGCCCCGGGCCGATCACGTTGGAGCAGTTCACCTGGATGCCGGGCGGCGCGCTCCTGTCGGGCACCGTCGGCATCTTCGGCTCGAACCGCTACGGCCTCTCGATGGGCGCCGCCCGTCCGCTCTCGCGCGGGGCGTTCCTGATCGACGCCCAGGCCGATCTCACCGGCTATCTCGCGTTCCCCGCCTCCGGCACCGAATATTCGGGGCTCTCCCTGTGGACCGGGTTCGCAGGTGTGACCTATCGCCCGCCCGCGCTCGACCTCGCGGTCCGGCTGCGAGCCCAGCGATTCCTCTACGGCGATCATGGCGCCGAGCTCGAGCTGCGCCGCTCGATGGGGGATCTGGACGTGGCGTTCTTCTACCAGAAGACCGGCGGCTTCAGCGTCCACGGGGTGCGGCTCGATGTCCCGATCCCCCCAATGGTGCGGCCGACCGGCCGGACGGTGCGCGTGCTGCCGGTCGAACGGCTTCCGCTCGGTTACCGGGACGAGGCAGCCCCGGTCGGGCGCCAGCTCCCGGCGGTGGCCTCGCGGGAGGAGTTCCTGCGGCAGCTCAGCGCGCCCGGCCTGGCCGCCAACGCCGACCGGTACCGGGCCGAGCCGCGGCGGTCGGGACCTGGCAAGGGCCGCCCCGCCACCGACCGGGTGTCCCTCACCGGGATGACCGGGTTCATCAATACCCCCTGGTGCGGGGTGATGAGCGACCGGTCGGTCGAGGTGGGGTACAACCGGATCCCCAGGGGAGCCGCATATGATCATCGCGGGACCCACGCCAATGACGTGTACTACGCGGCGTTGGGGTTCCTGCCTCACATCGAGGCCGGGCTCCGGTGGACGGTCATCCCGGGCCTTCGCGCATTCGCGGAGGAGGTCCCCGAATCCAGGCTGACCGAGTCGGACCGGATGCTGAGCGGCCGTATCGAACTGATTCGCCCTCGCCCCCGGCGACCGGGTCTCGCGCTCGGGATCGAGGACGCCGTCGGGACCCGTCGTTTTCATTCCACATACGCGGTCACGGGCATCCCCATCGAATATCGAGGCTTGCACACCCGTTTCGGGCTGGGCTATGCTTCTCGCGTATTGACGGCGAGTCGCCATACCTTGGACGGCGCATTCTGGGCTGTCGAGGTGGCCCACAGGCGGTCGGTTGCCTTGTCGCTCGAGAACGATACCGAGAAGTGGAATACATCGCTCGGCATCGACCTCGGGTTCGGTTTCAGGGCTCGCGCCGCGCTGCTCAACGGCAAACACGCGAGTCTAGGCGCAGGCTGGTCCGTCACGTTGTAGTTGCACAGGAACACCCTCGCCGCGACGGAACGCGTGAGTTGAGATCGCTCACGGATGGCAGACAGACTTCCTTGAGGACCGCGGGCAGCGGCCCTACAGACATCACGGGGGATCTCCATGCACCTTGGCAATCGACACCGGTCGCCCTCCCGCCATGCCACGCGCATCCTGCTGTTGCTCGCGCTGGTCACGGCGTCGTTCACCCTCACCCATTGCCGCATGGTCGGCGATCGGCTCACCGGGGTGGATGTCAATCTTCTCAAGCGCAGGGACGACTGCAAGGCGCTCTGCCAGGACGAGTTCAAGGCGCGCAACCAGGCTGAGAGCATCGAGCATGCGAAGCGGGTCGTGGACTGCAACGGCCTCGCCTCCTGTCTGGCGGACGAAGAGATCCGCCATCTCGCCGCGGAAGCGGCGAGCAAGGCCACACGTGATGCTTGCATCAACGCCTGCCACCAGCAAGGGGGCGGCACGATCGGACAGTAGGCTTCCAGGGAGGACGAGGACTCATGAACAAGTTACGTTCTCGAAGCTCGCACGATAACCACGAACCTATGCGCTCCCGAGCGAGCCATCGGTCACCCGCTCGGATCGCGACTCGAATCCTGCTACTCCTCGCGCTCGCGGTCTCCTCGCTCGCGCTGACGCAGTGCCGGATGGTCGGCGACCGATTGACTGGCATCAACGTCGACTTGTTCAAGCGCAAGAGCGACTGCGTCAAAGATTGCAAGGACATCTATAAGGACGCGGTCAAAACCGAGAGGGATCGGCACACGGAGCTGGTCGCCGCCTGCCGCGGGGACGACGCGTGCCTGGCCGAAGAGGGGGTCCGTTACGAGGCCGCGCTCCAGGTGATCGAGGCCTCCTACAAGGACTGCCTGTACCGGTGCCACCTCCAGGGAGGCGGTACGGTAGGGCCCTGATCCTCCAGCGTGGCGTCCGGGGTCTCCCCCCTGGAAACTCCACAAGAGTTCCCTCCGCGAAGGCGGCGCGTTGACCAGCGCCGCCATCGCGCTTTAGGCTGCCGGGACGGGTGGAGATCGGGTGCCGGTCGCGGAGGGAGCGGACATGGCCGAGCTGAACCGCGTGGTCGCGCACTTCACGGACGGCAAGCTCCTCAAAGGGACGACGCAGGACTTCTTCCCCAACCGTCCCCGCTTTCACCTGCAGCCCGCCGTGGGCGGCGTGCCGGTCGAGGTCCGCTGCCGGACCCTCAAGGCCCTGTTCTTCGTCAAGGAGTTCGCCGGCAACGCCAACCGGCGAGACCTGCGTGGGTTCCTGAACAGCCCCGGCGAGACCGCGCAGGGCAAGAAGCTCGCGGTGCGCTTCAAGGACGGCGAGCTGCTCTGCGGCTACTCGCTCTCCTATGCGCCCGATCGCGAGGGCTTCTTCATGTTCCCCTCGGACAGCGGGAGCAATAACCTGCGCATCTACGTGATCGTCTTCGCAACCGTCGAGGTGAAGGCCGGCCCCTCCGCCGATGTGCTGGCGCAGAAGGTCCTCGACGCCCGCCCCGAGTAACCGAGGGGTGACCTCCGGGCGTACCCCCCGCGGCGACACCCGGGGGAGCGGAGCCCGAACGCACGCTTGCGCGGGTGGAGCCCGCCCGGATATGGTGCCGGGCTCATGGGTGCCCGTCCGGGTCACCCGACGATCCAACCTAATCGAGGGGACACCATGACTTCGTTCAAGCACCGCCTGCGCCGCAAGCGCGCCCGCGACGGCAGCCGCAAGAAGGCCCTAAAGCTCAAGCTCGCCAAGAAGCCGCGCCGCCGCTAGCCGGTGGCGCGCCGGCTGGGTACGCTCCGGCGGCCGCCGCGGGGCCGGCGGGAGTCCCTACAGCCGGGGCTATGTCAGCTCGAGGTACTTGAGATCGAGCGGGCCGAACAATCCCCCACCCTGGCCGCCGAACAGATCCTGTCCACGCCGCAACTGCTCCGCGGCGACGTCGACCACCGGCAGGCCGAGATCGTCGACCGCCGCCAGCCGGTTGGTGGTGGGCAGGGTGAAGCGCTCGCTCCCCAAGTAGTCCTCGAACTCGTCGAGGGTCCACGCGTAGAGCGCGTCCACGTCCCAGACCAGGCGAACCTCCTTGCCCCGGTGCAGGTCGGGCGGGTCGTCAGGGCCGGCGGGACGCAGGATGCCGACCGCGCAACATTCGCATCCGAACCAGAACTCGGGCTCGCGCAGGAGCTTCAGGTTCTGGGTGACCCGCGCCTCGGTCGGCGCGTCCTTCCAGACATTCCCGAGAAGCTCGGAGAGCGCAAACTGGAAACGCAGCAGCGCCAGCGGATCGTCGTTGGCCGCCCCCCGCACACCGGTCGCCAGCACGCGCAGGTTACGGATCGCCTCGAGCCGGACCCATGGTGAACGCCGATTCGCGAGCGCGGTCAAGTTCTTCATGCTGCCCTCGAGCCGCTCGCGCACGACCACCAGCAGATCGCTGAACGTGCCGGCGTCCTTCTCGAGGAACTCGACCGTGCGACGCATGGCCTGGTTGAGCGGCAGGTGGGCCGCGCGCAGGGTTCCCCAGTCTTCGGTCAGACGCTGCTTGGCGATGACATCCCAATCCGCCACGATCGTGAACCCCTTCCGGCCGGGCCAGCGCGGCCGCGCCTCCTTAAGGGCGCCTCCGTCGGGCCGAAGTATAGCGAGCGCCGAGGGAGGGGTCCAATCCGAGCTCCTCCCGCCACCGGACCGGCGGCGTCTGCAGCCCGCTTAGCTCCGGACCGGCGGCGGCGGGTCGACCCGGATGCGGGCCCCGGCGGCACTCGACGCGCGCGCCGCGTCGAGCGCCGACTGGACCGCGACGGCATCGTCAAAGTCGGGCTCCATCGGGGCCTGGCCCCCGATCGCGCGGTAGAGACGCTCGACCATGACTCCGAACGGCGCGACCAGCGCCGGTTCCCCCGCACGCGGCTCGAGTCTGAACTCGGCCGGGATCTCCAGCTCGTGGGGCTCCTCCCCCGTGACCAGACGCCACAGGCGATAGCCGGTCTCGTCCCAGCGCAGGGTCGCCTCGCTGCCCTGGATCTCGAACCGCTCCCAGCGGTAGGGCACGCAAGCGTTCAGGTCGAACATGGCCGTGGCCCCGGAGGCGAACGTGTAGTGCACCGTGCACGCATCGTCGGCGGTGGCCAGGCGCTGGGCAGGCTGGTCGGCGGTCGGCCCCCGGCGGGGCTGATCGACCCGCACCGACGCCCACGCCTCGGCCGGCTCCCCGAAGAAGAGTCGGAAGCAGTCGGTGTGATGGGAGCCGAGTGCGCCAAGGACGCCGCCCCCGCGCCGCGCGTCCGAGAGCCAGCCCCAGCCCCGGCTCTCCGGCCGCGGCCAGAGCGGATAGCGGCCGAGGATCTCGCCGCGTCGCGGGACGCCGATCTCCCCACGCCGTACCAGAGCGAGCGCGTATGCGCGCGCGGGGAAGAACCGGAACTCATGATTGATCGCCGCCACGCGGCCCGCGCGCCGGGCCGCCTCGCGCATCTCCGCCGCCTGGAAGCGATGCAGCGCCGTGGGCTTTTCGCACAGCACGTGGCAGCCGAGTTCCATCGCGGCGAGCAGCATCGGCCGATGCAGGTCGGGCGGCGTGGCGATGCTGACAAGGTCGGGGCGCGTATCCTCGAGCATTCGGCGCCAGTCGCCGAAGGCGCCGACGATCCCCAGCTCGTCGGCGATCCGGCGGGTCTTCCCCTCGTTGGACCCGGCGATCGCCACCAGATCGAATCCCGCATGGCGCCGGAATGCGATCGCCTGGACGGAGCACCCGAACCCGGTGCCGATGACGGCCAGCCGCAGTCGCTGCATGCGCGTGACGCTCCTCGCGGGGGACCGATGCCGGGGGACTGGAATGGCGCGCGAGGGTGCGGGGAGGGTCGGCCGAAGTCAATCCCTCCGACGCCCCCGATCCCTCCCCGGGGCGCGAAGCGCTATGCTACCGTGAGCGCTCACGATTCCCGGTTGACCGTTGGGCGCACCCTTTGAGCCCCGACCGATCCCCACGAGGACCCTATGCGAGATCCCCGCGGCGCCCAGTTGGCCCAGGTCATCGTCCGGCACTCCACCCGGCTCCTCCCCGGCGAGGCGGTGCTCATCGAGTCTTACGACCTCGCGGACGGGCTGGTGCTCGACCTGATCGAGGCCGCGCAGGCCGCGGGCGCGCTGCCGCTGGTCCATCTGCGCAGCAATGCCGTGATCCGCAGTTCGCTGGTGCGCGCGACCGAGGCCCAGTTGAAGTTGCAGGGGGCGGTCGAGAAATTCCAGATGGAACAGGTCCAGGCCTATGTGGGGCTGCGGGCTGCGGTCAACGCGGCGGAACTGTCCGACGTCCCCGCCGACCGCATGGACCTCTACCAGCGGCTGGTCGCCCAGCCCGTGCACCTCGACCATCGCGTCAACCATACGAAGTGGGTGGTGCTGCGTTACCCGAACGCGGCGATGGCCCAGCTCGCCAACATGAGCACCGAGCAATTCGAGGACTTCTACTTCCGCGTGTGCACGATGGACTACGGGCGGATGGCGGAGGCCATGGAGCCGCTCAAGCTGCGCATGGAGCGCACCGACCGCGTCCACATCACGGGCCCGGGCACTGACCTCCACTTCAGCATTCGCGGCATCCCGGCAGTGACGTGTGAAGGACGGCGCAACCTGCCGGACGGCGAGTGCTTCACCGCGCCGGTCCGTGACGCGGTCCGGGGCACGATCGCCTACAACACTCCGTCGCTCTATCTGGGAACCAGCTACGAAGGGATCCGTCTCACCTTCGAGGGCGGGAAGATCGTGAAGGCCGAGGGGCAACCTCAGGAGAGGCTCGACAGGATCCTGGACAGCGACGCGGGCGCCCGGTTCATCGGCGAGTTCTCCCTCGGCTTCAATCCCTTGATCACCCGGCCGATGAAGGACACCCTGTTCGACGAGAAGATCGCGGGCTCCCTCCACTTTACCCCGGGCCAGGCCTACACGGGGGCCGACAATGGCAACCGGTCCAAGGTCCACTGGGACCTGGTGCTGATCCAGACCCCGGAGTACGGCGGGGGCGAGATCAGGTTCGACGGCGAGTTGGTGCGCAAGGATGGCCGGTTCGTGGTGCCGGAGCTCGAGGGACTGAATCCCGAGCGCCTGACCTAGTCGCGGACGAACACGCGCACCGCGATCGGCCGTCGCGCGCGCGCCTCGATCTCGCGCGTGATCTCGCGGGTCCCGCCCTCGAGCCACGCGACGGTGGCGGAGTCGGGCCAGCCGCCGTAGGCGGCCATTGCCGGGTCGATGACGAATGCACGCAGGGCCGTGTCGCGCACGACCCCCTCCCCCCGCTCCCGGGTCCACGGCTCCCGGGGCGTCGCCCAGTAGCGGCCCGCTCGGAACAGGTAGAAAGCGAATGCGGGGGCCTCCGGGGCGACAAACGATGGGCGCGCCGGAGGGCCGGCCGCCATGCGCGGCGCGAGGCTCTCGGCGACGGCGCGGTACCCCGGATCGTGATAGCGCACCGGCAGGCGGCGCGATTGACGCGCGAGCCCTCCCCCCACTGCGAGCACGCACAACCCCACCGCGACCGAGCGCGACCACCCCGGACGGAAGCGCGCGACGGCGAGGGCCGCGCCCGTGGCCAGCCAAGCGACGGCCCACGCCACAAGCGGTGGCGGGTCGGCGCCCAACACCCGGGCGAGCGGCGGCAGGCTCGCGAGCGCGAGCGCGAGGGTGAAGGCTCCGGGGCGGGCCGTACGGGAAGCGATCGCCGCGGCCCCGACCGCAGCGGCGATCACCCACGCCGGCAGCAGTCCGTAGAGGTAGACCGCCGATTTGACCGCAAACACCGATAGCGCCAGGAACCCGGCGCACCCGACGATCACACAGAGGGCCGTGGGTTCGCGCCAGCGCTGCCGCAGTCGGTCCAGTCCCAGCCCCGCGAGCGGAAGGAATAGGACCAGCGCGTGCGCGAGCAGCGAACCGTAATAGGATGGCGGCCGGGCATAGTGGCTGGCGGTGTCCCCGACACGGGCGGCCAGCATCTGCCGCCAGTAGACGTCCGCCCAGTGTCCGAGATGGATGGGCTCGAACAGCGCCACGGCCCCGAGATGAAGCAGGCCGACCAGGGCCGTGGCCCCGAGCAGCGCGAGCGGGGGCCGGATCGAGCCGCGGGCCCCCGCCCAGACTGCTACCAGCGCGGGCAGGACGAACACCCCGGCGAGCCAGAGCTTGCACTGGAACGCGAGCCCGAGCAGCGCCCCGGCCACGAGGGAACGCCGGATGGATGACGCGCCGCCGGTGACGGCGATCAGCGCGGCGACTCCGGCCGCCGTCATCGGGATATCGCTCATTGCCGAACGGGACGCGTCACCGAACCACGGCAGCGTCATCAGCAGCCCGGCGGCGGCCGGTCCCGCCCAGTGGGCCCCCGCGACACCCGCCACAGAGGCCGCCCGGCTTGCCAGGACCCCGACACCAAAGGCAATTAGCACCGCCAGCACCACCGAAGGCCAGCGTAGGGCCGTCTCGGTCGGTCCGCCCGCGGCGATCGAGAGCGCGAGCAGACCAGGATAGAGCGGTGGCTTGTCGCCCGGCGGCCCGAGCGGCACGAGCGAAGGGCTCAGCCACTGCCCGCGATCGGCCAGCATGTTTCGCGCGAGTGTGCCGTAGTACCCCTCGTCGCCGCCCACCAGGTCATTGGCATCGAGCGGGGACCAGGTGATCCACAGGGCGGTCACGCCCAGCACCACGATGGCGGTGGTGGCCCGCGCCCATCCGGCGGTGCCGGGCATCTCAGGGGGCTGAGAGCACCCGCAACGTCCGCTCGAACCCGGGGCTCGCGAGACGCGCGAAGTAGACGCCCGGGCGCGCGGGCGCGCCGCCCTGCTCTCGGCCGTCCCACAGGATCACCGTCGCGCCTGCGGGCAATCCCCGGTCCGCCAGGCTCCGAATGCGGCGCCCTCCCACATCGAAGATCTCGATCCGGACCGGACCCGGCTCCGGCAGGTCGACGAGCAGCGCCGTGCCCCCCAGGGGCGAGCGATTGAGCGCCCTGAACTCGACCCGCGGGCGCTCCCGTGCGTACTCCTCGAACTCGCGCGGCGCGCGCGGAGTCCGGTCACCGGGACCGGTCCAGCCGGACGGATTTGACGGGTCGGGAGCAATGCTGATCGGCCGTGAGATCGCCGTGCCGTCGGTCATGCGGAATACGATCTCCGCGTTCGGGCCCGCCTCCTCCGGGTCCGGCCAGCCACGCGCCGTCCACCAGTAGTCGGTGGTGGAACCGGTTAACGGGATGCTGTCGGAAAGCCCGATCTCGGCGGACGGGATCGGCTGCTCGTTGCCGTCGGCGTCCACCTCGACGGCCTCGAGCTTGACGTGCTGTGAGAACGTGTTGACGGCCTCGATGCGGAGCCGAACCGCCTCCCCTTCGTGGGCCTGCGGCGCGTCCCAGGTCAGCCCCTGGACGTGAAACAGGGCGGGCTGCTGGAGGGCGAACTCCCAGCCCGCCCCCCAGACCATCTCGCGAACGTCCACCCGGTCGAAGTTGACGAAGCAGAAGTACTCGTGAGTCCCGTCCACGAAGTACTCGGAGGCGAACCACTCGGCGGTGTTGAGACCGAGCATCGCGCCCAGGGTCCCGCGGGAGGTCCAGGTCGCGGCATCGCCAGCCGGATCGGGACCGGTCGCGAGCCGCAGCGGCTGGCCAACGTCGCCGGTGAACACCAGGTAGTGGAGCCCGCCGTGCTGGAAGACGTGGGGCGATTCGACCACCGAGCTACCGGACCACATTCGGTGGGTGATCCACAGTGGTTCCCGATTGACCCACTGCGTGAGGTCACCGGAGGACGACGCCATGCCGGCGATGTAGGTGCCGGGCACGCTGGACGGCCGGGCCGTGTAGTACATCAGCCACCCGGCGCCGGAGCCATCCGGCATCACGAACGCGTCACGAAACTCCCCTCCCGAGTACAGCAGCGGGTCGCAGAAGGTCCAGCGCACCTCCCCGCACGACAGCAGCGGCTCATCCATGCGATTCCAGGTCATGAGATCGGTCGAGGTCGCCAGGCCGATGCGTTGGTGGAACGCGTACACTCCAGGCTCGTTGGTCACGCCGGTGTAGAACATGTAGTAGACCCCGTCGATCTCGTGGATGTCGGGCGCCCACACCTTGGCGTTGTCCCAGTGGCTCGGGCGAATCGGGAGCACCGGGGGCAGCTGCGTCCACTGGTAGAGGTCTCGGGAGACCGCGTGGCCGAAGTCTCTCTCGGTCGAGTCGTACGGGGCCGACGAATCCCGCCGGATATAGAAGCAATGGTACCAACCGTCGCGCTTGACGATGCTGAAGTCCTTCGCCCGGTACGGGGCGGGCGGGACCATCCAGGCGGCCTCGGCTGGGCCCGCAAAGCAGAAGAGGGCCAGCAGGAGGGCCACCACGGCTCGGCGGGAAGCGGGGGCCGCGAACGCAGCGACCGGGTGGCGGGAATGTCGGCGGAGCAGCAGCGCGTTCCTTTCCAGGGGCGGACGGGCCCGCGGTGCCGCGGGGTCCGGGTGCGTATTGCACATCGTGACACCGCAACCATTATGGTGGGCTGCGCTGAGGGCGTCAACCTGGGGACCGTGGTCATGATCCAGCTGCAGGACATCCGATACGCGGTCGGACAGCGCATCCTGTTCGGGGACGTGAACTGGGTCATCTCTCCGGGCAGCCGATGCGCCCTGGTGGGTCCCAACGGCAGCGGCAAGACGACCCTGATCAAGGTCGCCTTGGGCGAGATCACGCCCGAGACCGGGGCCCGCGTCCTGTCGCGGGGCAGCCGTCTGGGCTATCTGCCCCAGGAGGCTGCCGAAAGGTTCGAAGGCACCGTGCTCGACCGGGCCCTCGAGGCCCACCGGCACGTCCGGGCGATGCGCGAAGAGCTCGATGCGCTCCATCAGCAACTGGCGGGCATCGCGCCCGAGGACCCGAGCCTCGCCGCGATCCTGGACCGCACCGGGGAGCTGCAGCACCATCTCGATCTCCACGATGAGCACGCGATCGAGCCCGAAGCGCGGCGGGTACTCTCAGGGCTCGGCTTCGCCCGCGCCGACCAGGACCGCCCGCTGGCCGAGTTCTCGGGCGGATGGCGCATGCGCGCCGCGCTCGCCGCCCTGCTGCTGACCGATCCCACCCTGCTCTTCCTCGACGAGCCGACCAATCACCTCGACCTCCCGGCCATGGAATGGCTGGAGGATTACCTCAAGGACTTCCACGGCGGCCTGGTGGTCGTCTCGCACGATCGCGTGTTTCTGGACCGGGTGGCGACCGAGGTGCGTGAGCTTGAGGGCGGGAGCCTGACGGCGTACCCGATGGCCTTCACACGCTACCTCGAGGAGAAGGAGTCGAGGCGCGGGCAGATGGAGGCGCGAAACGCGCAGCTCGAACAGAAGATCGCCCAGCTCTCGCGCTTCGTCGAGCGCTTCGGGGCCAAGAACACCAAGGCCGCGCAGGCGCAGAGCAAGCGCAAGCAGATCGCCCGGCTGCGCGAGGAGCGGGTGGTGATCCCGCGGATCGCGCGCGGCATCCGATTCAACTTCCCGGCGCCCCCCCACGGCGGGCGATCGCTGGTGCGGCTCGTCGACGTCTCGTTCGGATACGACGCGCGCGAGGTGTTCTCGCACGCCGGCGTCGAGATCGGGCGCGGCGAGAAGGTCGCGATCGTGGGCGCCAACGGCGCGGGCAAGACGACTCTGTTGCGGGTGCTGGGTGGGCAGCTCGCTCCCCGCTCGGGCGCGCGCGAGGCGTACCCGCTCACGCGCGCCTCGTACTTCGCCCAGCACGCGGCCGAGACGCTCGATCCCGGCCTCACCGTGCTCGCCGCGCTGGAAGCGGTGGCGAGCGCCGAATGGCGTCCGCGCCTGCGGAGCATGCTCGGCAGCTTCCTGTTCACCGGCGACGACGTGTTCAAGCTCTGCCGGGTACTCTCGGGGGGCGAGCGCCAACGCGTCGCGCTCGCGCGAATCCTGCTTGAGCCCGCCAACCTCCTGCTGCTCGACGAGCCGACCCACCACCTCGACCTTGTCGGCAAGGAGGTGCTTGAGGATGCGCTCGACCAGTACCCGGGGGCGGTGGTCGTGGTGACCCATGACCGCTCGCTCATGGCCCGGCTCGCGACACGCGTGCTCGAGGTGAACGATGGACGCGTGGTCCCCTACCCCGGCGGATATGACGACTACGAGGCAGCCCGACTGGGACGCGCGGCCGCCGCCGTGGCGCAGCCGGCAGCTGCCGCCGGCCGCGCCGAACCGGCCCGGGCGGGGAAACGGGCGGGCTCCTCCGGCAAGACCGCCACGGACGACCGTCGCGCGCGGGCCGACGCGCAGAAGAAGGAACGCGAGCAGGCGCGGATCGAGAAGGACATCGAGGCGCGCGAAGGGCGCCTCCGCCTCCTGGAGCAGCAGCTCAGCGATCCCGCGGTCTACCACGACGGGCCCCGGGCGAAGGAGCTGGTGGGCGACTACGAGCGACTGCGCACCGAGCTCGAATCGCTCTGGCAACGGATCGGCGAGCTTTGAAACGGGACCCCGGTCGCTGGCCCGGGTCGGCCGGGCGCGTCGTTGACGACCCGCGATCCGGCCGGTAGTGTCCCCGCCCATGGCGGACATTACGCTTCGAACCTACATCTTTCTCGACAGCCTTCAGCCGCAACTGGCCTCGTTCATCGGCACGACCGCGCGTGGATTCCTGCCGGTCGCCGGTGACGCATCGATGTTCATCGAGACCGCGCCCGGGCTCATTATCAATCGCGTCATGGACGTGGCGCTCAAGGCCACCCAGGCGACGCCCGCCATCATGGTGGTCGAGCGGGCGTTCGGGCTGCTCGAGATCCACCATCGCGACCAGGGCCAGGTCCTGGACGGCGGCCAGGCGGTGCTGGGCTACCTCGGCATTCGCGAAAGCGATCGGGTCATGCCGCGGGTGGTCTCCGATCAGGTCATCCGCGCGGTGGAGCCCTACCATGCCCAGGTCATCAACAAGATGCGCTACGGCGACATGCTGATCGCCGGTGAATCGCTGCTGATCATGGAGACCGAGCCCGCCGGCTACATCTCGTTCGCCGCCAACGAGGCGCTCAAGGCGGCGCACGTCAAGTTGATCGACGCGACGCTGTTCGGGGCCTACGGCCGCCTCTACCTCTCGGGCCCCGAAGCCCAGATCGACGCGGCACGCGACGCCGCGCTCCGGGGACTGTCCACCATCAAGGGCCGCGAAGGCCCCAAGGGCTGAGGGCGGCAGGCGGGTTGGCGGCGAGTTGAACACCGCGAGATCCGAGTCGGCCTGCCCAGGTTGCGTCTGTACACATCCGAGCGCAGAGTTGTGTCGACCTCCTGTCGGGTGCTCCGGCACGGTCACTGCTCGCCGCGGAGCCATCGGGTCAGGCGCACCTCCCTTGTCGCCCGGCCCTCGCTTTCTCGGCAGCCTGCCGGACATCATGGTCCGTCCCCGACGGGAGCCGCGCCGGCGAACGCCGCCGCCGCCTCGAGTCCTTCCCCGGCTCGGCCGACGCGAGTGCAACGCTTGCGAAAGCACGACAAGGCGACGCGCAGCCGCTGCTCGAGCGAGGCGTCGGGGATGTCCTCGCAGCGTGCCGCCGCCCGGCGGGCCTCTGAGGTGTTGAATCCGAGCTGCCGGAGCCACGGGACCACGTCGCGGTCTTCATATTCCCCGGGGGCCTCCGCGGGGACCTCGACCGGGGCCTGCTCGGCCGCGGTGGCCTGCGCTCGAGCCGCCGCCGCCGTGCACACCTTCGCGGCGGCCCGCGCCTCGGCCGCTGCGACTCGCTTGTGGCGCATGAACTCGGTGCCGAACGTGCACTCGGCCCCGTACTGGTTGTGTGGCCGGCAGCGCAGGCGGATCCCCGCCACCGTGGCCTCGCCCCCGCGTGCCACCTCTTCGATGTGATCGAACTCGAGCCGTGTGCGCGCCGGGCACCGCCGGCCGGCCTCACTGAAGAACGTGCACTGGCCCCCGTCCCGCTCCCACACGGTGCGCTGGACCTGCGCGGGGACGTGACGGGTGCTCTCGGCGGAGCGCCGCCGGCCTGTCCGTGGCCGGGCGGTCGCGGCGAACTTGAGCCGCTCGAGCTGACCGATGAGCGCATCGAGCGCCCGCTCGAAGACCGCCGCGATGTCCCCCGAGGGGATCTGGTGGCCGAGCAGCTCCTGGGCGTAGCGGAGCTGCTCGTGCCCGCGCTGGCTCAGGGTGAACTGGACCGCGAACGACTGAGCCGACAGGGGTTTCACCTTGGAACGGTCGCCAACAGGCCCCGGGGCATGTGGCGGTTCCTCCCCAACTCGCCCCGAGGCGAGTCGGTCCTCAACATGCCCCGGGGCAAGTTGCTCGGTGGGCCGAGGGTCCGACGACGCCGGGATCGCCTCCACCCAGGCGAGCACGTCCGCCCGCGGGAACCGCTCCGCCAGCAGTTGCTCGATCTCGGACTTGCGCTTGTGCGTGGCCGCCACCAGGAGTTCGTCCGCCGTCTCCTCGGTGAGGTAAGGCGCCAGCAGGACCACGGCACTCAGATGCAGCCGGCCTTCGTCGAGAGCGTCGAAGATGGCGGGGAACCTTCGAGCCACCCGTGCCGCCTGGATACGCTTGAAGGCGGCATCCTCGGAGAGGCGCAACTCGCCCACGCAGTAGGCGAACATCGAGGGATAGGCCGCCGGCAGGTAGAGCTTGCGGGCGTCGACCTCGGCGATGTGAGCCAGCAGCGCGGCGGTGGTGGTGCGATCCCGTGCCACGAGCACGGCCAGATCGCGAAGCAGGACCGCGTCGCTGATATGGGACAGCGAGTACGTCTTCACAACGAACACCTCGACGGGGGCGGGTGTCGAGGACTGGCGACTGACTCAGCACTTGTACCACGGACGATTTCGACGCTCAGGAGCGCCCGGAGGGCTCGCCGAGCGGCGCGCTACGAGTGCATTCCGGGGCCGGGACGATCCGGGCCGTCGGTGGGCATCCTGCGCGCGCTGTCGCGCTGCCGCAGGGGTTTCTGGGGAGGCGGCGACGGTCGGACGCGCGAGCGCGTCAAGTCAATTCGTAACGACCGCCCGCTCTCGACTGTCTCCGAGAACGTCCGCGGGCACCCGCCGGAGACGGGTCGAGCCCTTCGGGCATGCTCAGCACAATCTAGCCTTTGAAGATCTCCCGTGCGTGCCAATCGAGCGCAGAGCGGTCCGGCCAGTGTTCGGTGCGTTCGGGCAGTCGGATCCTCGTGCCGTGGAGCTCGTCACGCAACGCATAGTAGACCCGCCCGTTGTCGTACTCGTCTTGTAGCGCTCGGCCGACTTCGAACTGATAGTCCGGTGTGACCGTCACATATCCGTCGTCGAACAGGCGGTGCAGATCGGTGCGGACGAGCAACCCGTTCGTGACCCGGTCAGGCCCCTCCTCGGCGTAGGGCCGAATATGCGCCGCATCCAGCACCGGCACCGAGTGCTCGTTCGTGATCGCACAGGCACCGCGGTAGGCGGCCAGGAGAGTCGCCCTGAAGATCCTCTGCCCGGGGCGGGAATCGCGGAGATACGCGCTGGAGACTGCGGACGGTGCGTCCGCCACGATCGGCCGTCCCTCGCCCGGCCGGGCACCATGTCTCGCCGCACGCAGCCGGCACTCGTCCCACACCCGACGACCCTCGCCCTCAGCCAGTGAGAATCCACCTCCGGCCTGCGCGCCCTGGACGAGCCAGTCGGCCGCCCGTCGAACCGGGTCATGCTCCGCGAAGATCACAGGCGCCCAGAGCATGATGCAGCCGATCCTCGACGACCATGGGGTGTTCTCGACGGTAGCCTGACGGCGTTCGGCGATGAGCCTGCGCAGTCCGTCGCGGTCCGGCGCTCCATTCGCGATCCCGAAGGTATCCCAAGCCTCCAGAATCGAGAGCTCGACATAGCGACTGAAAAAACCAAAACCGCCGACCAGGTCCAGACCGCGGATCTTGAAGACAAAAGGGGCCCCCTCCGGAACCGCCCGGAACTGTCGGGGGCGCGGCCGCCAGAAGTTGATCTCCGAGAGACCCGGCTCGCCGCGGAGGAACCGGAGCCACTCGGGATCCGTCGGGCTCCAGTATCCCCTCACCACATCTCCCGCTGCGCCCAGCGCTCCTTCCACTCCACCGAGAGCAATCCCAGCCGGCCCTTCATCTCGTTGGCCGAGGCGGGTGAGTGGCCGGCCCAGTGATTGTTGAAGTAGCCGAACACCTCGCGCACCTGCGGCAGCACGCGGGTCAGATCCTGCTCCCAGGCGGCGAACGATTCGCTCCGGTCGATTTGCACCCGGTCGTAGCGCTCGATCGCCCGACGGTCCCCGAGCCAGCGCAGGTAGAGAAAATCCCCGGTGACCTGGGTGATGCGGGGCAGGTCGCGCCACTCGGTCCACGCGACCACCGCGTGGCGCGCGCGCATCAGGTCGTACGTCTCGTCCCGGTGCCACGAGCGATGGCGGAACTCGACCGCCAGACGCACGGCGGACGGGGCCGCGGCGAGGAAGCGGTCGAGCAGGCCGACCGTGCCCTGGTCGCGCTCGAACTCGGCGGGCAGTTGGACCAGCAGCGGGCCCAGTCGCTCGCCGAGCGGCTCTAGCGCACGAGCGAACGCCTGCATCTGATCGCCCATTTCCGCCAGGCGCGCGGTGTGGGTGATGGCCTGCGGCACCTTGGCGGCGAACCGAAATCCCTCCGGCGTGTGGCGCGCCCACGACCGCACCACGCTCGGCCGCGGCGGGTGGTAGAACGTGGTGTCCAGCTCGACCGTGTCGAAGACCTCGGCGTAGAAGGGCAGGTAGTGCTCCTGCTTGCTGCCCGGCGGAAAGAACGTCCCGACCCAGTCGGGATATGACCATCCCTGGGTGCCGAGGCGGATGATCGGGGCCGGGCTCACTGCCCCGCCCTCACCGCGCGGCGCAGCGACGCGGTCGAGCCCATCGTCACAGCTCCCCGCCGGGAAGTCCCGCGCCCCTGCCCAGCAGGTGCCGGTCGAAGAACGCGCGCACGCGGGCCTCGTAGAGCTCCCGGTGGCGCAGCCAGCCCTGGTTGTGGCCGATCCCGGGTATGTTCCAGAGTGGGTCCTTGCCGCCGGCCGCCTCCCATAGCGCCCACGGGTGGGCCTCCGAGAGCCGATCGTCCTTCTGCGCGTGGATGAAGAACACCGGGCGGTCCCGCAGCGCCTGCGCGGCGGCCACGGCATCGAGCGCGCCCGGATCGTGCCCGGTCACGAGGCGACCAAGCGTGCGGCACAGCCACGCGGTCGGCCGTCCCGGCAGGTGCGCCCAGCGCTCGCACGCATCCTCGAGCGCCCGCTCCCCGGTGGCGAACGCGCAGTCCACGATCACCGCGCGCACATCGGGGCGCTCGGCTGCGGCGATCAGGGCGATCGATCCGCCCAGGGATTCGCCCAGCAGACCGACCGGGATCGAGTGCAGCCCAGGCTGAATCCTGACCCAGGCCAGCGCGGCGCGCGCGTCAGGCGTTTCGTGGTGCCCGAGTGTGGTGGGCAGTCGTCCGGTCGCGCGCGAAGAGCGGAAGTCAAAGGCCAGCAAGCCGTAACCGGCGCGATCCAAGAAACCACCGTAACGCCATGCGCGGGTATGCTCGCGGCCAAACCCGTGCAGGATGACCACCATCGCCCCGTTGCGCGGTGGCAGGTACCACCCGTCGAGGCTGTCCCGATCGCCCACGGGGATGCGCACGTGCCGGGCCCGGGCGTCGAGATTCTCGGCTCCGGCCAGATCGACAGGGATCGGCGGATAGAGGACGAGCCAGCCCGAGCCACCAAGGAACAGCACCAGCGCCGAGCACAGCAGGACGATGACGCTTTGCATGCCGCCGGGCAGCATACGTCCCTTCGGACCCGTCAGTCGAGCGAACCGGCAGGTGCGTCCTGGCCCCGGGGACCCGGCGCCCGCCGATCCTCGAGACGACCACGAGTCCGCCGGCCGGCCGGTATCGGCGCCCCCTGGCTCTCAGCGGGCGGCGCGCAGCCCCTTGGGGCCGATGTACTCCGACTGCGGCCGGATGAGATGGTCCTCGGCATGCTGCTCGATCACGTGCGCACACCACCCCGCCACCCGCCCGCACGCGAACATGGCGACGAACTGCTTCGGCTTCAGGCCCAGAGCCTGGAGCACCAGGGCCGTGTAAAACTCCACGTTGGTCCGCAATCCGCGTCCCGGCTTCAGCTCGTCCAGTACCCGCAGCGCGCTCTGCTCGACCGAGCGGGCGAGCTCGAACAGCTCGCGGTCGTGCAGCACCGCCCCGCTCATCTCCTCGGCGACCGCGGCGAGCACTTCGGCACGCGGATCGCGCACCTTGTAGACGCGATGTCCGAACCCCATGATCCTGCGCCCGGCGCCGATCTCCCGGCGAAGCCATGCATCGGCGTTCGCGGCGTCGCCGATGTCCACGAGCATGTCGAGGACCGGTCCCGGCGCCCCGCCGTGGAGCGGGCCCTTCAGCGCCCCGATCGCGCCCGTGACGGCGCTCACCATGTCAGAACGGGTGCTGGCGATGACGCGCCCAGCGAAGGTCGAGGCGTTCATCCCGTGGTCGATCACGGTCACCCAGTAGGTATCGAGGGCGCGCGCTGCGACTGGATCCGGTTCCTGTCCGTGGATCATGTAGAGGAAGTTGGCCGCCAGCCCCAGATCGCTGCGGGGCGCGATGGGCTGCTCGCCGGCGGCGATTCGTGCGTGGGCGGCGACGATGGTCGGGAAGCGGGCGGTCAGCATCTTCGCCGCCCCCAGGTCGGCCGCGGGCGAGATGTCATCCGGATCGGACAGGTCGAGCGAGAGGGTCGCACAGGCCATGCGGAGCACGTCGATCGGGGGCGCCTTGGCGCCGCCGCGCACGACGCTCATCGTCGCTGCCGGGAGACGCCGCAGGGTCGCCATCTCGTTCTGCATCATGGTCAGGTCCTCGCGGCCCGGGAGGGCCCCGCGCCAGAGCAGGTAGGCGACCTCGTCGAAGCTCACCCGGCCTGCCAGTTCCTTGAGCTCGTAGCCGCCGATGATGAGCTGCCCGGCCTGCCCGTCGACATGGCTCAGCCGGGTCGACGCGGCGACGACGCCGTCAAGGCCTCTGCGTGGGGGGGTGCCGGATGCGGACATGCGTCTCTCCTTCTGGTCGTGACTCAGGAGTCGGATGCGGGTGCGGCGAGATCCTCGACGAACGCGGCGACACTCAGACCCTGGCCGGTGGCATGGCGCAGCGTGTCCCGCCAGTCGAGCGTCTTGCCGCTGCGATAGAGCCGGTGGGTGAGATAGGCGCCGACCTCGGGGCTCGAGACGAAGCGTCGGCCCCCATCGGCACCGTCGCCCAGGACCTCATTCAGGAGGTGTCGCTCGAGCTGGGACGCCATCATCTCGCCGAGCATGTAGTTGTGGTAGTAGACCGGCGCCACGCTGAAGTGGACCTTGCTCGCCCAATCCGGGGCCCGCCGCCCGTCGGGGCGCCGCACCCACTGATACCGCTCGACCAGGTCCCACCACAGCACATCGAGGTCCTGGTCGGGATCCCGATAGAGCGCCCGCTCCATGTTGCACATGACCAGCTCCCAGCGCGTCTGCACGAGGAGCTGCGCCCGCCCCGCGCGCCGGAGCGCCTCCTCCCCCGCGCGCGCCTCCGGCTCCGGCACACCGGCATAGGTGGCCAGCCAGGCGGCGTTCTTGGACAGCCGGCCGAACAGCATCGCCGAGGCTTCGGTCGTCAGGATGTGCGCGGGAACGCGCAGCAGATAGGGCAGCGTGCGGTCGATCTGCTGATCGTACACAGCATGCCCGTACTCGTGCAGCAGCGTGCCCATCCAGTACTCGCTGGGCTGGAGATTGCAGAGCACCCGGACGTCGGCGCCGCGGTCCATGGACAGACAGAACGCGTGCTGGCTCTTGCCCGGCTTCTCGTAAAGGTCGGCGCGCGCCAGCAGGTCGCGGATGTCGAAGCCGATCGCGGCGAAGAAACGCTCGGTCATCGCCTCGAGCGGAAGATCGCGGAAGTACCGGTCGATATCCACCTCGGCCGCCGGGGCCTCCTGAAAGAACGGATCGCCATAGTGCCAGGGCCGCAGCGCCTCCCGGGCGACCCCGAAGCGGGCCGCGAGCCGGTCGTCGAGCCCGCGCTTGTAGGCCTCGAACAGCGGCCGGGTGCCGGTGTCGAGGTCATCGAGCAGCGTGAAGAGCTCGGCCTCGTCGAGCTCGTCCAGCTCGAGCATCATCGAGTAGTAATTCGCGAACCCGAGACTCGTCGCCGCATCGTTGCGTAGCTTCACGAGCGAACGCAGGTCGGCCACGACCTCGGCCCCCACCTGCTTCGAGGCCTCCCATGCGCCCCGGCGCTCGCCGTCGTCTTCGGAATCGCGCAGGATCTGGCGGATGCGGTTGTCGGTCACCCGCTCGCCGGCAAGCTCGGCGCGGAAGTTGTTGAACCGGCTCTCCAGCGACTTCTCGAGCTTGACCATGCGCTCGATCATCGCGGGCGGGATCTGGTGCGCGCGAAAATCGTTGTACAGGAGCCCGAGCTGCCTCATCAGATAGGGGTCAGGCACGCCACCCGCGTCCCGCAAGGCCTTGAGCTGAGCACAGGGCTCCGGGCGCGCGAACATCAGCCGGATCTTGGCATCCAGGCGCGCGCCATCCTGCTCGTAGCGGCTCTCTCCCGTGACGCTGGCGAGCCAGATTGCTTCATTGTATTGGCGGTGCAGGGGCTCGAGGTCGGCGACCAGTCGATCGACGAATTCAGAGAGTGCGGCCTGCCGTCCGGCGGCGGTCTCGGGGATCTCCACCCACCCTCCTCTCACGCGGCGCGACCGCACGCGAGCCGCCGCGGGGGGCCTCTCCACTCGAGCGGAGCGGGCCCGGGGTGGGGCGCCCGGTCCATGAAGCCGGGCAGTCTAGAAAGAAACAGCGAACTAAGCAATCAAGCGGCGCCACCTGCAGCCCGTTTCATCGCCCCGCGGGTCCGCAGGGCGGGTGAAAAACTAGCACGGGCCCGGACCCGATGCCGGGATGTCCCGGCGGGGCGGCGGATGCCGCAGACGCGCTACGCGGCGGCGGCGTTCTCGCCCAGGTCGGCGACGTCGTTATCGTCCCTGGGGCCCGCGCCGGCGCCGTCCTCGTCCACATCGAACGCCGCAAGCGGGGCGCCGGCGCTCTCGCAGAGCTGCACCGCCACCACCGAGTCGCTGTTGATGAGATGGACCGCGATCGGCGTGACCAGCGCGACGTAATCACCCTCGCGCTGGTTCATGAAATCGGACAGGCGCTGACTCTCGCGCTGCAGGGGCATCCAGATGCGTCCCGTCAGGAGTGTACCGTCATCGAGTGCGACCTCGGCTTCCTCCTCGCGCCACGGCTGGAACCCCCGCGAGAAGACGTCGCTCTGGATGACCTGCCGGCCGGTCGTCAGGCGTGACAGCCGGCGCTTGTTGATGAGGTGGATGCGTCCCTCGTCGCCAACCGCGACCGGCAGGAAGCGCGTGCTCTCGTTGAGTTTCCCGAGCACGGTCTGGTGCCGGTTGCCGGCGGCATCGAGATCCAGGAAGACCCAGCCCTGGAGTCCCAATAGATATCCCGACCAGAGCGTCACGGGGATCCGTCGCTTGGGGATGTAGTGATCCATCGTGGACCTCGAGATCGGGACCGGTGCACGCGCCTGCGCTTAGGATGGAGAGAGTCGGGAGTCTGGCGGTCACCGCCGCTCCTCCCGCCTCCCGCCGCGGCCTTGTGGCCGTCGGCGCGGACCTCCCCTAGCAAGGCCTCTGCCGCCGCACGGAACCCGGCGCGATGGGCGCATCCGTGCACGCCCACGCACGAGAACCGTGGCGGCAGGGCCGGCGCGCGGCCGCAGCCCTCTAGGGAACATGTTGCACGTTGCACGGCCGCGGGGCAGGACGCGATCGCGCGGCGTGACGCCTTCGCTCTGCTAGACTATGTGGTCATGCTGCGCGCCAAGTCGCTCCGCCGTCCACCACGAGAGGATGCACCACGCGCGGTGACCCCCTGGTTCGCGATGTTCGGGGTGGCGTTGGCGCTGCGGGTGACGTATGCCTGGCTCGCGATCGGGCCTGGCGCGACCCCCAGTTCGGACCCCGCCACGTACGACACGGTGGCCTGGAATCTGGCGCGCGGGGCCGGGTTCTCGCTCGACTCGGCCGCAGGTCCCTATCCGACGGCGTTCGTGCCGCCGCTCGTCCCGTGGATCACCAGCCTCCTCTACCGCGTCGTCGGGCACCAGTACTTCGCCGCCGTGCTGCTCCAGTGCGTGGCCGGCGCGCTGGTCCCCATCCTGCTTGCCGCGCTCGGCGGATCGTTGTTCGGCATCACGGTCGGCCGCTGGAGCGGCTGGCTCGCCGCGGTCCATCCGCTGCTCGTGTTCTTCTCCGGCTACCTGCTCACCGAGTCCATGTTCTGCGCCACGCTCCTGCTCGCGCTCCTGCTCAGCGCGGAGTGGGTGCGCGCGCCCCTCGGCAGCCGGGCGCTGGGCGCAGGCCTCGCCTGGGGGGTCGCGGCGCTGACCCGGCCGACCGCCCTGCTGGTGCCCTTGATCGTCGCCCTGTGGGCCTGGAAACCGCTCGGCCTCACGGTCGGACCCCGCGACCGGCTACGGCAGCTCGCCCTCCTCCTGCTCGGCCTGGCCGTGGTCGTCGGTCCCTGGACGGTGCGCAACGCGATGACGCTGCGCGCGTTCATTCCAATCACCACCGGCGCCGGCGGGGCGCTAATGGTCGCCAACAATCCCGTCACCTGGGACGAGCGGTCGGCCCGCGGCGGGGCCAGCAGCGCCTCCTACCAGGCCGCGCTCGCCGGCGAGTTCCGCGGCCTGAACGAGGTCGAATTGGACGCGCGCGCCCGCGAGCGGACGTTGGCGTTCATACGTAGCCGCGCGGGCGAATGGCCCGGGGTCGCCCTCGCCAAGCTCAGGCGATTCTGGCGCCTCGGCGCCGAGGGTGGCGGGACCGGCGCGTGGCAGCGCCCGGGCTCGCCGCTCACGCCGTTGCGCCGTCTCGATCCGCTGCTCGTGTGGTCGGTCATCACGCTCCCGCTGGCGCTGTGGGGCGTCTTGCGCGCGCTCCGGGGTGGGCGCCGCTGGTTTCAGGCACTCCCCCTGCTCGTCATCGGCTACTTCACCATGATCGCGGTCGTCTTCTTCGGATCGCTCCGAATGCGCGTGCCGATCGAGCCGCTCGTGCTGCTGTTCGTCGCGTTGGGGATCGAAGGGGCGCGTCGCTCGCGGGGCACCCACACCCGCGGGCTCAGCGTCGTGAAGGGCGGCCGGGATTTGCCGCGGGGGCACGCGGCCCGTTGACCGGGCGCCCCGCCCAGTCGGCGAAGGCGCGCTTCATCACCGCTTCGGCAGGCTTGCCGCGCGGGGTGTACGAACCGTCGCCGGGCCCGCCGGCACCGTCGTCGCTGAACAACTTCCACCAGAACAGGCCGGCCACCCAGCGTTCGGACCCGAGGGCGCGCACCAGCGCTTCGTAGCAGGCGCGCTGGGTTTCGAGGTCGCGCACGCCACCGCGTTCCTCCCACGGCCGCACCGCCGCCGCGCTCTGCGGGGCGTATCCCGCCTCGACGATCAGCACCGGACGCCCTGCCCGCCGGGCCACGCTCCGCAACTCCGCCAGCGCCCGGCGGGCGCCTGCTTCTAGTCGCGGCACATCGCGGGTCGGTGTGTCCGCGAGCGGGGTGTAAAGCGAGACACCGATCAGATCGAGCGCGTCCCAGAAGGCGACGCCGCGCACCTCCTCGCCCCAGTTGGCTCCGTAGGTGAGCGTGCCGCGATACACCCGCCGCACCTCGGCGATCAGCGCCCGCCAGCGCTCCGGATGGCCCAGGGCCGCGGTCGAGAGCTCGTGCCCGATGACCAGCCCATCCATCCCCTCTCGCTCCGCCAGCAGGGCGTAGTGCAGGATGAACTCGCGGTAGCGGGCGAAGAACCGCGGCCAGCCGGCGGCGCCGAACTCGAGGTCGCCCACGAACCCGCGCGTCCACAGGTGAGGCTTGAGCCAGACGCGCAAACCGAGCGCGTGGGCGCGCGCGGCGGCCTCGCAAACGGCCTGGTCCGATTCCTCCTCCGGACCGCCGTCGTTCCCCGGGACGATCATCGGGACTTCGCGCGACGGCAGGTAGCCGAACGGCGTCAGGGAGATCCAGCCGGCCCCCTCGCCACGCAACCGGGCCAGTACCCGCCCGCACGCCGCCGAGAGGTAGCCGCCTTCGAGACCCACCGAGTGGGCGAGGCACACGCCGGCCTGGAAGCCGTCCGACGGACGCCACGGCCGCGGTGTCCTCGCGCGCGACGCCAGCGCGCCGGCGTGCGCCAGCGAATCGGCGAGGAAGGCGTAGCGGCGCTCGACCGCCGCCACGTGAAGGTCTGCTCGCGTGCAGATGGCGTCGAGCGTGGCCGGTGCCGGACCGCGGACCAGCGCCAGGACCACCGAGCGGCCGCGGGGCCCTGCCGCCTCGTAGAGCGCGCGAACGAGGAGCGCGCGTGCGGGGTTCCTGATCAGTGGCGAACGCCAGTCGGCGGCGGCCGCCGTCCGATCCGCGATCGGCACCGCGGTCGCCGCCTCGGCGACACCCGGCAGGAGGCCTCCCGAGACCAGCCGACTCACCGCGGCTTCGAGCGGCTCTCCCTCGAAGCGGCCCGAGAGCCACACGCCCGCCGGCAGCAGCCAAGCGGATGCTTCGGCGGCGCCCAGCCGAATCAGGCGCGCCGCGGCGAGCGACCAGAGATCGAGCACCCGGCGCCCGGCGGGGAACGCAGCGTGCACCTCACCGTGGGGCTCGAGGTGTTCCGCGCGTGTGTCGCGCACCAGCTGCCCCTTCGCCTCCAGCGAGGGATAAAGGGTGAGCACGAGCGGGGCCCCAAGCGAATCGGCGAAGCCCATGTGGGACAGACGCGCGGCCAGAGCCTCGGCCGCGGCCAGCAACGTCCCTGCGCCCTCGGTATCGGGAGCGCTCAGGATCCGCACCGGACCGCTGCCCGACCGGCGCAACGAGCCGTTGAAGCGCGCGCGCGACGCCTCGAGGTCGTGGTCGAGCGCCGGGTCGTAGCGCCAGGGCCACTCCGTGCTCTGCGCGAACACCCCTGAACGCACCAGCTCGCCGTCGCGATAGATCCGCCAGTCCCGCGCGCCGAGTTGGATCCTTCCGGCGCGGCCAGCCAGAGCGGCCACCGAGTTTCCGGCGACCACGATCATGAAGCGACCGGGATCGAGCGGGCTGGGCCACACCAGGTGGAGCACATCGCCAGGCCGCCGATAGTCGTTCCCCTGCCATCGGAACGCGCCAGGGCTGAACGTTACCGGCAACATCGTCGCGAACCGCGCGGTCCAGCCGTTCTCGCGCGGGCCGCCGAGCAGGACCACGTGGTGGCGAGCGATCGTCTCCGCGCCCACGTCCCGGTCCGCCATCACCAGGCTGGTATCGCCGTCGGAGAACCGGCGCGCGAACAACAGCGCACGCGCGCGCAGCAGCGAGGCGCCGGCGGGATCGCATGTGCCGTAAACCACCAAGAACCGCTGGTTCCCGTCGAGCGAGGTCTCCATCCGCTCACGCGTGAGCCGCGGCGGCCGCAGCGGCAGCGTTTCGGAGGGCGTGGAAACCGGCGGCCCGGCCAGCCCAAAGGCCAGCGCCAAGGCCAGGGCGAGGAGCCAGTGCAGCCCCCGCGTCGGCACCGACATCAGCGCGCGATGACGCTCACGACCCGGAATCGGAACGAGTAGGTACGCGGACGTTCCTCGACCAGGAACACGAGGTCCACCCCGAAGACCTTGTCCTGGTTCTGGGGCGCCCTCTGGTCTTCGGCGAACAGCGGCCGGTGCGTCTGCTGAACGCTGCCGGCCGGGTCGAAAAGATAGTCGAGAGGAAGCAGGTAGTCCCCGGTATAGCGCTGGAGCCCGGGGATCTGCGTGTCGGGCTGGGCCTTGAAGCGGTCATCCCAGCGGGTCGTGCCGTGCGCGAGCTTCCCGCTCCCACCGTTGGGGTCGATGAACGTCGAGCGCTCCCACACGATCCAGACCGGGCGGTCCTGCCGGTTCTCGACCTGGAAGTGCAGCGCGTCGGGCGTGGGCTTGAAGTAGAAGGAGAGTTCCCGGTCCTGGAAGGTGAAGCGGTCGCTGGAGGGGTCGGTCTGACGGAAGCGATACCGGTACATCGCATCCGGGGATCCGGGGATGGCTCCCACCGAATCGCTGGCGCCGACCACGACGCGGTTGAGGCCCGGGTCGGGGGCCGGTGGCGGCGGCACGCTCTCGAGCGCCGGACCCGGGCCGCAGCCCGAGAGCAGGAAGCCCAGCGCCGTGGCAATGACGGCCCGCGAGGCAGTCGGCGATCGCACGGCGCCACACTAGGCGCGGCGGGGAGCAGCGTCAAGCGCGCACGACTCGGGGCCATGGAGGGCGGGCGTCTACCGTGAACGTTGGCCACGGCACCGAAAAATCGGGATAGGGGGTAGCGGGTTCGTCCCGCTATCCCCCTCCCACACCACCGGACATGCGGGTCCGCATCCGGCGGTTCGATGGGTCAGCGACCGGCGAGGCGGGGTACGCCGAGCCCGTCGAAGTACGAGATAGGCA
>CAYONG010000306.1:0-18487 GCA_964405235.1 uncultured bacterium
CGAGGTGGTGAGGGCCGACGCTTCCGGCGAGCCGATCGCCGTGCGGTCGGCTTCAAAGGAGGAGCGGACCGACATGGGCTGGGAGGTCTTCCCCCAGGGACTGTACGACGTGCTGGTGCGGGTGGCGCGCGAGTACCGGCCGGCAAAGCTCTACGTCACCGAGAATGGCGCGGCCTATGCGGACCAGGCCGACGCCGCGGGGCGGATCGCCGACACGCGCCGCATCGACTACCTCCAGGGCCATCTCGAGGCGGCCCGGCGCGCCATGGCCGACGGCGTGCCGCTGGAGGGCTATTTCGCCTGGTCATTCCTCGACAACTTCGAATGGGCGCACGGATACGCGAAGCGATTCGGCCTGTTCGACGTCGACTTCGCCACGCAGCGGCGACGCCCCAGGGACAGCGCACAATGGTACCGCCAAGTCGTCGCCGCTGGCGCGGTCGACGACCTCACGCAGCAACCCCTCTCGAGGAGGAATCCGTGAGCTCGATCCAGAAAATCCCCGGTCGGTCGGGCATTGGCTTGCGGCGGGTCCTCACCATGGCCGCGCTCCTCTCCGTGGCGCCGGCGGCGACCCACGCGCAGGGCGCGGCGTCGGACGCGCGTCCGGTGATCCGTGTCGTGACCGAGGACGCGGGGGCGAAGCTCCAGGTGGGCGGGGTGGATTTCATGGTGTACGGGATGAACTGGGACTACATCCCGATCGGCCAGAACTACAGCTGGAGCCTGTGGGCGCAGCCCGACGCGGTCATCGAGGCGGCGCTCGCGCGTGAGATGCCGCTGCTCAGGAACATGGGCGTCAACGCCATCCGGCAGTACGCGGGCGTGCCCCCGCGGTGGGTGCAGTACATCTACGAGCGCTACGGGATCTGGACCGTCATCAACCATACCGTTGGCCGCTACGGCTTCACGCTCGACGGGGTCTGGCACCCGTCGGTCGACTACTCCGATCCGCGCATGCGCGCCGCCCTCAGGGCCGAGGTCGTCGTGCTGGTGGACGAGTTCCGCGGCCGCCCTGGTCTGCTCATGTACTTGCTCGGGAACGAGAACAACTACGGGCTCACGTGGAAGTCCGCTGAGACCGAGGCACTGCCGCAGGGCGAGCGCGACGCCGCCCGTGCCCGGCATTTGTACTCCCTGTTCGGCGAAGTCATCCGGGCGGTGAAGGAGCGAGACCCCGCGGTGCCGGTGGCGATGGCCAACGGCGACCTGCAGTACATCGACATCCTCGCCCAGGAGTGCAAAGGCCTCGACGTGCTCGGGACCAATGTCTACCGGGGCCTCTCGGCGCGCGACCTGTTCCAGGTGGTCAAGGACAAGCTCGGCATCCCGGTCATGTTCACCGAGTTCGGCGCGGATGCCTACAACGCCCGGCAGATGCGCGAGGACCAGGTGACCCAGGCGCGCTACCTGCTGGACCAGTGGCGGGAGATCTACCAGCAGTCCAGCGGCAAGGGGCAGGTGGGGAACGCCGTCGGCGGGTTCGTATTCCAGTGGAGCGACGGCTGGTGGAAGTTCGGCCAGGAAAGCCGGCTCGACATCCACGACACCAACGCCTCCTGGCCCAACGGCGGCTACCCCGAGGACTTCACCCAGGGCGAGAACAACATGAACGAGGAGTGGTGGGGGATCTGCGCCAAGGGCCCCCCGGACGGGCGCGGGCTCTTCGAGCTCTACCCGCGCGCCGCCTACTACGCCCTCAAACGGGCCTTCGCATTACCGGCCTACGCGCCCGGCACGGACCTGGCCGCCATCCGCGCCCACTTCGACGCGATCGAGCCGGTGGCGGCCGCGCTCGAAGCGCGAGGTGACGAAGCCAGTCTCGTCACCCAGGCCATCAGCCGTGTGCGCCTGACCGGAATGCGGCTGCAGTTCGACACGTACAGCACCGGCGGGACGCGCATCAGCACGCCGAAGTCGTCGGCGCCGGCGGCGACGACGCCCGCCTTCAAGGGCTTCGACCGGCTGGAGTCGTTCTACGCTGACTTCCAGGCTCTGCCGGCGGAGAACGTGTCCGGCACGCTCTCATTCAACCTGCTCGGCAACGTGCCGCAGAACCCCATCGACCAGATCTTCTACGAGAGTCGCGACGCCCTCGAGCGAATCAAGGTGTACAAAGCCGGCCTATCATGGGACGACCGCTGGTTCATGCTCGACGCGTTCTACCGCACCGGCCACTACCACTGGGGACACGAAGGCGACTTCTTCGGCCTCTACCGCGAGGCGAACTACGGCCCGAACATCGACGTCTATGATGCCGATGCCCCGCTGGGTTTCGAGATGGCCGGCAAGCGGGCGCTGAGCGGACTCAAAGTGGCCTACGGTCCACAGCTCTGGTGGGGGGCGAATCCGGCGGTGCTGGTGAAGTACCGCCGGCAACTTGGTCCGTTCGACGCGTCGGCGATCCAGCAGAACGACCTGACCGAGCAGGCAACGGTGAACAACTCGTCGGCCGTCCCGCTGCCGCCGACCCACAAGACCACGCTCCAGCTGAAAAGCAGCCGCGGCCCCTTCGTCATCGAGGTGGGGGGCATCTGGTCGGGCGCCAACAAGGTCGGGGACGTCTTCCAGGTGGCCGATGGGCCCGCCGCCAGCGCCATCATCCTGCAGGATACGGTGCGGACCTCGGACGCCTTCGGGGTGAAGGCCAAGTTGACGATGGAGCGTGGGCGCTTCCGCTGGTACGCGCAGGGAGCCTCGATGCGACCCGTCGCAGACGCGGGCCCGACTGCGGTGCTCACCTTCACCGGCTGGAATCTCAAGGACACCGGCTCCGGCAACCAGAACAACTTCCTCACCGGTTTCACGGTGAACCGCGGGAACTTCCAGGTCGGGCCGAACTTCCGGTGGCAGAAGCCCTTCATCGGCCCGGTGCCGGGCGACGCGCCCAACCCCGGGAACCCGCGCAACATCCTCGACGACCCCTTCGCGGTTCGGTCCAACCGCGAGACGGTCGCCGGCGAGCTGATGGTGACCTACGACCCCACGCCCGCCAGCTGGCTGTGGGCCTGGGACAACGACGTGCGCGAGGACGCGCGGCTGGCGGCGAGCCTGGGCCTCGTGTTCTGGCATCTGCCCACCACCCAGGACGCCAGCATCGGCATCCTGGGCGACGGCGTCACCCGGTTCGCGTTCCCGGGGGCGCCGCCGCCGCGCGACCTGTGGGAGCTGCAGGCCCGCGTGGTGTCGCGGCCGCGCCCCGATGTGCGCGTGCTGGCGCACCTGTTCGTGGGCACGGGCGAGGCGAAGGGCAACGACGTGCGACTCATCCGCCGCTACGGAGGCGATGCGCGCGTGGCCTGGAAGTCGACCTCGTTCGCGGCCCACGCCAGGGCCAACGACTGGGGCCCCTATGACTACCACCGCGACTTCAACCTCACGTTCCCGCTGCAGCTGATGGGGGATCTCTCCCACACGCTGGGCGCGCCCCAGTGGTTCGACCGGGCGCAGACCCGGCTGGGCGTGCGCGGCACCTGGCGCTCACTGGACGTGCATTCGCCGCGCTTCGCCCCGGATGCCGGATCGAGCCCGGAGGCCAGCCCCGGCGGCAGCGAGTGGGAGATCCGGACCTACCTGCACCTCGCCATGTGAGGCGGCGCGTCCGGCCGGGCTACTTCGCCAGGTGGCAGGCGGCGAGGTGGCCCGGGCCGAGCTGCACCAGCTCCGGCGTGCGCTCGCGGCAGACGTCCACGGCGATCGGGCAGCGCGGGTGGAATCGGCAGCCCGGGGGTGGGTTCTCGAGGCTGGGCGGCGCCCCCGGGATGCCGGCCAGCTCCACGGCCCCCCCGTGCACCGTCGGGAAGGCGCGCAGTAGTCCCTGCGTGTAGGGGTGGCGGGGCGCGCGGCGCATCTCGGCCGACGGTCCCAGCTCCACCAGCCGCGCCGCGTAGAAGACCGCGACCCGATCCGAGACCTCGAGCATGCGGGAGAGGTCGTGGGTGATGAAGAGCACGGCGAAGCCGAGCCGCCGCTGCAGCGTCCGGATCTCCTCGAGGATCTCCCGCTCCACGATGACGTCGAGGGCGGTGGTCGGCTCGTCCAGGATCACCAGCGACGGTTCGAGCGCCAGCGCCAGCGCGATCCCCACGCGCTGGCGCATGCCGCCCGAGAGCTGGTGCGCGTGGGCGTCGAGGTAGGACGCAGGGATGCCGACCATCTCGAGAAGCTCGCGGGCACGTGCCTTCGGCAGCAGGCCGGGGGAGCGCGCGCGGTGGGCCCTGAACGTGTCGGTGAGTTGCTCCCCCACGGTGATGACCGGATTCAGCGCGTCGGTCTCCTGCCGGTCGCCCGGATGCGCCCGCGGCGGGCCGCCGGACGAGGGGGAGCCGTGGGCCCTGAGCGTGTCGGTGATCTGCTCGCCCACGGTGATCACCGGATTCAGCGCGTCCATCGCGCTCTGGAAGACCATCGAAATGCGCGTCCAGCGGAGTGCGCGCAGCTCGTTCTCGGAGAGCGTGAGCAGGTCGCGTCCCTCGAACCATGCCTCGCCGCCGGAGATCACCGCCGGCGGCGGCAGGATGCGCAGGAGCGCCTGCGCCAGCGTCGACTTCCCGCTCCCCGACTCGCCCGCGACGCCCAGGATCTCGCCGCGCTGGACATCGAGCGAAACCCGATCGATGGCGCGCACCGGGCCGCGCTCGGTCACGTAGTCGACGCAGAGATCGCGGATGGAGAGCAGCGGCTCAGCCACGGTCCACCACCACCGGGGTGGAGCGCGACGGCGCCGCGCCCTTTTCGGCCAGGTACACGCGCCACGCGCGTTCCTGTCGCAGTCTCGGGTTGGCGACCTCGTCGAATCCGGAGTTGAGCAGGCTGAGGCCGAAGCCCACCAGTGCCACGCAGAGCCCGGTCGGGGCGAACGTCCACCAGGCGCCCGTGAGGAGCGCCGAGTCGTTCTGCGCCCAGTAGAGGATCGTTCCCCAGGTGACGGCCGAGACGTCGCCCAGGCCGAGGAACTCGAGCCCCACCTGCGCCCCGATCGCGTACACGGTGCTGCCGATGACCTGGGCCACGAGCAACGACGTCATGGTGGGGAGGATCTCCCGCGTGATGATGCGCAGGTCCGATTCACCGGTCACGATGGCCGCGGCCACGAAATCGCGCCGGCGCTGCGCCAGCGTCTGCGCGCGCAGCACGCGCGCGTTCCAGGCCCAGCCGGTCACCACCAGCACGAGTCCCAGCGTGAGTGGGCCGGCGGGAAGGTAGGCGGCGATGACGATGGCGAGCGGCAGCCCCGGGATCACCAGGAAGACGTTGAACAGGAGCGACAGGAGCCCGTCTACTCGCCCCCCGAAGTAGCCGGCGGTGATACCCACCAGCGCCCCCACCAGCACCACGGCCAGCCCGACCGCGAAGCCGATCGCCAGCGACACGCGCGTCCCCACCACGACCTGTGCGAGGACGTCCTGCCCCTGGCCCGTGGTCCCGAGCCAGTGGTGCGCCGAGGGCGGCTGGAGCGGGATGCCCACCAGCGCCTGGGGGTCGCCAACCAGCCAGGGGCCGATCAAGGCAACGAGAAGGAAGAGCGCGAGCAGTGAGGCCCCCGCCGTCGCCCGCCGGTCGCGCCGGATGGTGGCGGCCCAGAGCCCGAGCCCGGTCGCGCGATGGACCCGCGATCCGCTCACGATGCCGACTCCCGGATCCGCGGATCCAGCGACACGCAGACGAGGTCCACGAGCCAGTTCGCGCCGAGCACCGCCAGCGTGATGACGAGGAAGATGCCCTGCATGAGCGGGTAGTCCTGGTTCCGGACCGCCTGCACGAGCAGGTAGCCCTGGCCGGGATAGGAGAAGACGATCTCGGTCAGCAGCGAGCCGCCCAGGACGTAACCCAGCGCCATGCCGAAGCCGGTGACGCTCGGCAGCAGCGCGTTGCGCGCGGCGTAGCGGAGCGCGACCTGCGACGGCGGAAGGCCCTTGGCGCGGGCGAGGTTGACGTAGTCCGAGCCGAGCACCGCGATCATCGAGTTGCGCATCGAGAGCAGCCAGCCGCCCAGCGTGGCCAGCACCATCGTGCCCACGGGCAGGGCGGCATGGCGCGCGATCTCGGCGAGGAAGCCGAGCGAGAAGCTCGGGGCGACGTCGTCCCCGTAGGCGTGCCCGAGCGGGAACCAGCCGAGCGTGAAGCCGAAAATGTAGAGCGCCACCATGGCGAGCCAGAAGTAGGGGAACGCTCCGATAAACACCAGGGCCGAAGGCAGCCAGGTATCCATCGCCCCGCGCCGCCACCAGGCGGACGCGAGGCCGAGCAGCGTGCCGATGGCGAAGCTGATCAATACCGCGGTTCCCGCCAGGAAGATCGTCCACGCGAGGCCCGTGCCGATCACCTGCGAGACGGGGGAGGGGAAGTAGGCGATCGAGATGCCGAAGTCGCCTTTGAGGACATGGCCGAGGTAGGTGACGTACTGGCCGAGGAGCGGTGCGTCGGTGAGGCCAAAGGTCTCGCGGAGCGCCTGCAGGGCCTCCGGTCCGAGCCGGCCCTGGAAGCGCCCGAACAGCGCCGTGGCCGGGTCGCCCGGCATGAGTCGCGGGAGGAAGAAGTTGAGTGTCACCGCGACCCACGCTGCGAGGGCGTAGAAGCCGAGTCGCCGCAGGAGGAATTGCAACGCGGTCTCCTACTGCGGCGTGAGGGAGGTGAGCACCAGCAGGACCTCCCCACGGTCGAACTTGTTGGGCGACGGATCCGCGAACGGGTTCTCCCGCGAGGGGAATCCCGCGAAACGCGCAGTACTGTACTCGGCCCACGACGGATTGGGGTAGAGGGGGATCGCCGGGGCCTCGTCGACGAAGATCCGCTGCAACGCATCGGCGAGCTGCTTCTGCGCGGCCGGATCGGGCTCCCGCTCGAAGGCCGTGAGTGCCTGGTCAGCCGAGGGGCTGCCATACCTGTGCCAGTTCCCCATCGCGGCCTCTCCGATCGGTTTCACCGTCGCGGACGACATCAGCCACCGGTAGAAGAGATACGGCGTCGGGCCCTCGAAGGACCAGCCCAGACTGAGATCGAAGTTGCCCTCCTGGACGCGCTGGAACCAGGCGCTGAAGTCGTAGGTGCGGACCGACGCCTGGACGCCGATGGCGCTCAGCCCGCGGGCGATCACCTGGGCGGCGCGCACCCAATCGGACCAGCCGGAGACGGTGAGGATCTCGTAACGCAGCAGGGTGCCGTCTGGCCGTCGGCGCACGCCGTCAGCGCCGCGCCGGCAGCCCGCCGAGTCGAGCAGCGCGGCGGCGCGGGCGACGTCATGGCGAACCCAGTCGCCGCCGGCGGCGATCTCGGCGCTGCGCCACGCCGTGTAGGCGTCGCTCAAGCCGGTGGCGTCCGCCGGGCGCGAGGAGCGATAGAGGGCGACATCCACCAGGAGATCGCGGTCGATGGCCATGCTGAGCGCCTTGCGCACCCGTGCGTCGTCGAAGGGCGCGCGCGTCGTGTTGGGGTAAAGGAAGATGCTGCTCCCGGTGAGCGGGAACCAGTAGCGATGGTGCTCGGGCTTGCGGCCGACGTAGACGCGATCGATCGCGGGGATGAAGTTCCCGGCCCAGTCCACCTCGTCGAAGACCAGCGCAAGGTTTGCGCGGTCGTTGCTGGGGTAGGCGGGAAAGCGGAGCGCCTCGACCCGCGGCAGGCCACGCTGCCAGTAGCGGGGGTTGCGGCCAAGTTCGTACACCTGGTTCCGGAACACGCGAACCTCGGTGAAAGGCCCGGTCGCGACCGGGTTCTCGTTCGGGAACGCGACCGGGTCGGCTACAAGGCTCCAGACGTGCTCGGGCACGATCTGCTGGGCCGCCAGCTCGTCGAACCCCGGGATGAAGTCGCGCTGGAAGCGGAAGTCGACCGTGCGTTCGTCGAGGGCCCGGACGCCGGACAGGAACCCCCACACCCCGCGACGGTCGAGGGCCGGGAATCGTTTCAGCAGGTTGAAGGTGAACGCCACGTCCCGCGCGGTGAAGGGGCGGCCGTCCGACCAGAGCACGCTGTCGCGCGTGGTCAGCCGTAGGACGCGGTTCTTCTCGCGCCACTCGCGCGCGACCGCGAGCCACGGAACGTGCTCGGCCCGCACGCTATTGAACACGAAGAGCGGTTCGTAGACGCCGGCGAGGGTCGGCCAGCGCGCGGCGGTGGCGGTGGTGAGCGGGTTGAAGTTCCGCACCCAGGAGGCCTGCTGCTCCTGCGACACGACCAGCACACCGTGGGGCGCCGGCGGCCGGTTACGCCCGCACGCGAGCCCCGCGAGGGCAATGAACAGGGCTGCGACGCGCGCAATCGAGTGCGCGCGTGCGCCGGACCTCATGGGCCTGTCCCGTAGACCCGCACATGGTCGACCGTCATCGTCTGCGGGAAGGACGTGCTCGCATCCGGCGGACCGACGAAGTTACCCCCGACGGCGACATTCAGGATGATGACGAAGGGATGGTCGAACACCCATTGCGTCCCTGGGGGCAGATTGCCGGGCGAGACCTTCTTGTAGGCGATGCCGTCCACCAGCCAGGTGATGCGGTCCGCATCCCACTCCACGGCGAACACGTGGAAGTCCCCGTCGAACGTGCCGCGCGGCAGTTCAAACCGGCTCGTGAGCGCGCTGCCTCCCGAGTAGCCGGGACCGTGCAGGCTGCCGTGGATGACGCGCGGCTCCTGGCCTCGATACTCCATGATGTCGATCTCGCCGCACGTGGGCCATCCGGCCGTGGCGAAGTTGGCTCCCAGCATCCAAAAGGCCGGCCAGATGCCCTGGCCGACCGGCAGTCGGATCCTGGCCTCGAAACGGCCCCGCGTCTGCTCGAAACGCCCGATGGTGTTGATGCGCGCCGAGGTGTAGGCGCGTCCCAAGTAATCCTCCTTGCGCGCGACGATCACGAGGTGACCCTGGCCATCGAGCGAGACGTTCTCGGGGCGGCGCGTGTCGTATTCGAGCTGGGCGTTTCCCCAGCCGGAGCCGCCGATGTCGTACTGCCAGTTCAGGCTGTCCGGGGACTGGCCGGCCGGTCCGTCGAACTCGTCCTGCCAGACGATCCGGCTGGCGCTCAACGCCGGTCCCGTCGGCGCCTCGCGGCAGGTGCCGCCGGACGATGCCAGGGCGAGCGCAATGGCCGTGAGGGCGCAGATCCGTTCCCACGCGAATGAACGCCGGGTCATCGCCTGCCCCCCTTTCGAGCCGCCGCGGGGAAGAGGCTTGAATCCGCGAGCGCCTCCTCGAGGACCATGGTAGCAGCGCCCACCGCCGTGGCGCGTGTGCCGAGCTCACTCGTCCGGATCTCGCAGGCGACCAGCGAGCTGATCAACGTCCGATGGCCGATGGTCTCGCGAAGGGGGGCCAGGAGCACGTCGCCGAGCCGCGCCAGTCCCCCGCCGACGATCACCATGGCCGGGTTCATGAGGTTGAGCAGGCCGGCGACGGCGATGCCCAGGTGCTCCGCCGCCTCCTGCACCAGCGATACCGCCAACGGGTCACTGGCCAGGGCCGCATCCTCGATCGATTCGATGGTGGGCTCCGTACCGGCGAGCACGCTCTCCGGGTGGTCGGCGAGCAGCGCGCGCGCGCGCGCCACCAGTGCGGGCGCGCCAACGAAGGTGGCCAGGCATCCCCTGAGGCCGCAGACGCACGGGCCGCCGTGCGGGTCGATGGCCATGTGCCCGATCTCTCCGGCGACCCCGGTGGCGCCCCGGTAAATCCGGCCCCGGATGACGTGGCCCATGCCGACACCGGTCGCGAGCTTGATGTACGCAAAATCGTCGATCCCGCGACCGGCGCCCCACCAGCGCTCGGCGAGGGCGCCCAGGTTGGCGTCGTTGTCCACCCGCAGCGGCACTCCGTAGCGCTTGGTCAATATGGCGAGGCCGCTGCTGCCGTGCCAGTCGGGGAGCACCACCTCGGAGAAGCGGTCGGGGTGCCGGGGATCGACGGGGCAGGGGACCGCGACGCCGATCCCGACCAGGCGCTTCACGCCGGGCTCCCAGTCCGCGAGGCAGCGATCACAAAGCTTCTCGATGAGCGCTCGCGTCCCCTGCGGATCGGCGCGAACGGGGTGGCTCTGATGCGCCCATGCCAGCACCCGGCCGCGCAGGTCGGTGAGCGCGACCGCCACATGGGCCGCGCCCATGTCCACCCCGAGGATGGCGAAGGCGTCGTCCTTGAACTCGAGCACCATGGGCGGACGCCCACCGCGCGAAGGGCCGATGCCCACCTCGGCGATGAGCCCCGTCGGGAAGAGCTCGCCGACGATCTCCGACACCGTCGAGCGCGCGAGCCCCGTCTGGCGGGCGATCTCCGCCCGCGAGATCCTCTGCTCCTTCCAGATGAGCCGGAGGTTCGAGTCCGCCAGCGGGCGCTGGCGCGCCGGGGCGGCCCGCCGCGCGGCGCTCCGCGGCGAGGGAACCCGCTTCGCCCTCGGCGTCACCTTCCCCATGGATGCGCGCCCTCCGCCCGCCGTCTACCTGTGGAAGTAGATGTTGTCCGCGTAAACGATCCTCGTGTCGCCCGAGATGATGAGCTGCGCAAGGTGCGCCCGGGTCGTGAGTCCCGTGAAGTCCGCCAGAGGGATCTCGAGCCCGATCCAGGCCCCGGTGGCCAGCGGCGGATTCGAGAGCGCGTCGAAGGACAGCTCGTGCGACCGGTCGTCGCCGCCGCCGAACGTGCCGTTGGCACCGAAGTCCACGAGCTTGACCTTGAAGAGCGCGCCGGTGGGGACCCAGATGTCCATGTGGAAGTGGGTCATCGCCGAGGCGTCGATCTGCTGGGTGATGAACTCGATGCCGGCGAAGACGACGTTCGTATACAGCTTCACGTCGTTCCCGGCGATCGTGCCGTCGGCGACATCGGCCTGGTCCCATGTCGCCGACCAGGTGTCGGCGGGGACGTTGGGGTAGGCGTTGCTGAATAGCGAGATGACATCGCCGGCCGGGACCACCGGCGTCGGGGCCGGCCCGGCCGGCGGGGCGGTGCCGATCACCGTCACCGTTCCGGCCACGTCAAGCGCCCCGAACCGGGCGGTGATGGTTGCGGTGCCCGCTCCGAGGACCCGGATCAACCTGCCGGTGACCGTCGCCACCGCGGCGTCGGACGAGGCGAATGTGAAGTAGGCGGGGGAGTGATCGACGACTTGGTCCGTGCCGGCGACGCTGAAAGTGACCTTTGCGCCCGTGATGGGCAGGGTCGCGCCGACGACGGTGTTTACCGTCTGTGTCGTCATGGCCGGCCGGGGGTTCGAGATGGTGCCGAGCTTCTCGAACTTCACATCGTCGAACCACATGGTGTAGCCGGCGCCGCCCGAATGTTCCCCGGAGAAGTAGAAGAGGCCGTCCTCCTCCGTCAGTTTCTCGGGAATGGGGAGGGGGATCACATACTTCTTCCACGTCGTCGTGAGCGGGATCCCGCGCCATTTCGCCTCGAACTGCGGCGTGTTTCTGTTGTCGATCCCCAGGCCCGCCTCGCCGAGGGTCACGACCCGGTTCGCCTTGGCGTAGAAGGTCAGCGCGTCGTAGCCGGAGAGATCCCGTTCCTGCCCGGCCACGAAGGCGCCGCCCGCATAGCCGCCGCCGGGGTTCGGCACGGTGACCTTCAGGCAGCCCGAGCCCTCGTACTGCTCAAACGTGTCGGTGTTCAGGGCATCGAGCTTCGAGTTGCCGAACGCCTGAAACTCGACCGCCCCTGTGAACACGTCCTGGAACACGATCGGATCGGTGTTGAGGGGCCAGGGTTGGAGCGGGCCGGCCTTCCGGCTGCAGCCCGTGGCCGCGAGACCCATGAGGGCCGCCAGCGCGGCCAGTCGGACGGAGGTTCTGAGGGTCATCCCATGCCTCCTGCCTGGAAACGCGCGGGTCGTGCCCCGGTGGCCGGGGGCGCGAGCCCCCCGTTCCACTTTGTTTGCACACCGAACAATCTAATGGCGAGCCTCGTTCGTGTCAAGCCATTCGGGCACACGGGACTCGTGTCGCGAGGCGATTCGCCGACCCGGGCCGGCCCGGCTGCGAGCCCGGTCCCGCCCGGCGGCGGAGGCCGGCATCTGCCTTCCGCCCGCTGTGCTAGCGTCGGCGCAAGGTGATGTGACCGCACCGGCCGTCCCCGCGCAGGCAGCGCGCCGGTCGTCCCATCGCGCGGCCCGATTGTTCACCCCCAGGGAGGCGCACATGGCTGAGCAGCGACCGCAGAACTTCGAACATCACGCCCGGTACGTGCCGCTCTACCATTTCGTGTTGTCCTTTCTCCTCGTCGCCCTGCTCGGGTGGGCGACACGGGAAGCGATCGTGCATCCATCGGCCGCCACCGTCTTCCAGTTTCTGCTCGTGGTGGCGCTCGTCCTCGTGGGCTTCTTCGCACGGAGCTTCGCCCTCACGGCGCAGGACCGCGTGATCCGCCTCGAGATGAAGCTACGCATGCAAGCGGTGACGCCACAGCTCATGCCGCGCTTCGCCGAGCTCACACCGGCGCAGCTCACGGCCCTGCGCTTCGCGGGCGACGCCGAGCTGCCGGCGCTGGCGCAGCAGGTGCTCGAGGGCCGGCTCACCAGGAGCGTGGACATCAAGCGGCAGATCAAGGACTGGCAGGCCGATCACCTGCGCGTCTAGGCGCTCGGGCGGCGAGCGCTCACCTCACACCCGGCTCCAGCCCGAGGCGCTCGAGGTACTTCTCGCCGCCCGGCCCGTTCAGCCTCCAGTAATCGAGGCGCGCGCTGCCCGTGAGCTCGGCCGAGTCGGTGCCCTCGAGAGGGCCGCCCGCCGCCGCGCCCTTCCACGCCCACCGTACGATCCGGCGAGGATGTGCGCGCTCGACGAAGAATCGCCCCTCCCGCCCGTCCCCGGGCCGGACGACATAGACGTCGGTGGAAAAAGTCCCGGCCGGGACGATGACGGTTTCGGGGCGCGCGAGCCGCTCGATCCGGGCGGCGGTCCAGGTCGTCGCTCGATGCGCGAGCCGCCGGTAGAACGGGCTCGCGAGGAACGGGACGGTCCTGCTCCCACCGGCGCTCAGGTAGGGCACCCGGAAGCCACGAAGGAGGATGAACAGCTCGTCCTCGATCAGGCCTCCCGCGGGGATCTCGAGCGTGCGCTCTGCGGATTCGCCCTCGAAGTAGCTGGACAGGCGCTGCGACAACTTGGAGCCCGCGCGGTCGAGTTCCTCGTACACCTGGCCGCACCACTCCGAGCTGCTGAATGCGAGCTTGAGCGGGGTGAAGTCGGCGCTGCTCGCGAACAGAGACACCATGGTGTGGTAGTCGTAGATGCCGGTCTGGAAATCCCGCTCGAGATTGAGCTTCAGCACGTCGACGGCGTCCCCCGGGGTCTTCGAGGGATCGTCCAGCTTGACGTGTCTCGACCGGCTGAAGGGTTCGGTGACGTAGATCGCGACTGCCCGCCCGTGGCGCGTGTGCCCATACCGGACGACCGTGTATCGATAGCCGTCGAGCTCGGCCTTCCCGTCATGCCAGGTCGCCTCGAAGCCCGGATCCGCGGCCTCACTCGATTGCGTCGATGCGACGCCGAGCAAGGACATGACGAACAGACCCAGGGCCATCACCTTTCCCATGGGCATCCTCGTTCTCCTCATGCGGGGCGTCGTCGACCGGCTATTCGATCCTGCTCGAACGCGCCGGACGCTGCGCTCCGATGAAGCGATACAACGTGTAGTCCTCGATCTTGAGCAATGATTCCACCGGCACTTGTTCGAGGACTCCCGGCCTTAGGATCCCGTTCCTCGCAAGCAAGTACGAAATCTGATATCGGGCCTGAATCGCGAGAATGGCGGCTGGGTTGTCCGTCAGCAACACGCTCGGTGCACCGGCGTACAGGCTCACCTCGCCAGGCGCAGTCGCCATGACGGGTGCGCCCGCGAGGATTCCCTGGATCCGCCGGCAGACGCGCTCGCGCTGAGCGCGTACCAGCTCGTAGCCAGGCATCTGGGGGTTGCCGTAGATCGCGGGCCACGGCAGGCTCGCGTGGTAGTTGAGGGCCAGCGCGAGTGCGAGTAGCGGAGGCAGGAACGGTCTCATGTGCGCGAGCGGCAGCCGGTCCCGCACGGCATGGAGCGCAACGAATGGGAGACCCACCGCACCAGCGATGATCGCCGCCGCCCCCCAGTGAAGCGCGGCGGTGGCTCCTGGAACGAAGTGCGCTGCAAGCGCGTAGGCACGCGGCGCCACCAGCGCGAAAGCCAGCAGCGCGCCAGTGACCGCAGGTGACCAGGCACGCATCAACCAGCCCTGGGGCGCGGCGATCCCGAGGGCTGCGTAGGTTGCGAACACCGCCGTGGCGGGGATGAGGAAGCGCGGCCAAAGATCGCCCGGGACGGCGTGGAAATAGAGGTACGACAGGCCGAACGCAGCGAGCAGGGTGGACTCCGTTCTGGGAACGCGCGCGTCCCGCGACCCGAGCAACGCCAGGACCAGCAGCACAGGGTACCACCCCATGATCCCCGAGAGCGCGATCTTGGCGGGCAGGAATCGGGATGCGAGGCCCGCCGGATCGGGTGAGGTTGCCGCGGGCAGCGCATCCCAGAAATCCCGGCCCGTGAAGAAATACAGCTTCGCCGAGATCGGAACGCCCATGCCCCCCCAGGTGATTGCCAGCAGCACCAGCCCGGCCGCCGTCGTCCCGGCCAGATACGGCCACAACAGCCGGCGTTGATGGATCCACAACGCCACGGTGGTCGCCGTGGCGAGGATGGGCAGCAGCTCGTACTGGACGAGGCTGGTGGCCACGGTGAGAAGGCCGAATCCGATGGCGAGACGCCGGGTGGCCTGCTCCAAGGCGAGGAGACGCCGAGCGGCCGCGAAGAACAGAAGCACGACCACGCTGACGGCGGCCTCCTTCATGATGAGGCCGCCGTAGTAGATCGACCACGGCTCGAATGCCACGGCCGCCGCCGCCAGGATCGCCGCGGCGTGGCCGAACCGACGCCCGAACAAGTAGGCGAGGAATGCCGCCAGCGTGCCGCAAGCCACGGATAGCATCTTGGCCGCGACGACCCCGCCACCCAGCAGCGCCATGGGCACCGCCAACAGATAGGCGAAGGCCGGCTCGCAGTAGTCCTCCAGGTGGGCGATCTCGGGCGGCGACGTGGCGAAGTGCCAGATGAAGTCGATCCGGGGCACGCCGTGGCGCAGGCATCCACGGGCGGCCGCGTAGTAGTACGAGGGGTCCGCAGAGGCGAAGAAGTTCGGGATCGCCGCCACCACGCCGAGCCGCAACGCGAGCGCGGCGAGCAGCACGAGGAGCAGCATCAGGACGTGTGAGCGTTTCACGCGGGTTCCGTCTCCCTCAGCGCCCGGGCCGCGGCTCGGGCGCTACGCCTGTGTCCACACCCTCACCCCGCGGCGCTCGCGCTCGCGCAGCGCGCACTCGCGGAGCTGTTCGGACAGAGCGGCGAGGCCGGGCACCCCGTAGAGCCTGATCTCCGGCGTGCTGCGGTCGGTCGAGCGCAGGAACAGGATGGCGTGCCCGAGCATGCGCATGCCGAGCGGCTGCTCCAGCGAGATATCGTCGATGCGATAGATCTCGGTGTCCTGGCGGGACTTCGAGAATACGCCGCGCTCGATGCGCACACGCTGCGTGGTGATCTCGAAGCGTGTCGCCAGGCTCGCGATCCAGTAGCACAGTCCGGCGATCCCCAGCGTGATGATGGTGAGCACCCAACGGCCGACGGAGTAGAGCGGAGCCGGCCGGCCGGAGAACAGGGTTTTCTCGACCGCGCCCTCGCGCTTGGCGACAAAGGCCTCGATGTCCTCGCCGCAGAAGCGGCACTTGAGGGCGCTCGCGCGGATCGTCTCGCCGCACGCGGGGCACGGCTTGGAATCCGTCATCGGCTCGCCGCCGCCTGCCACCGTCTCCATCTTGCCTCCTTGTGATTGCGCCAACCGCGTTGCCGACGAGGTGTCCGCCGGGAATCAGTCGGAGGGTACCATCCCCTCGATGGCGCGCTCGTCCTCCGAGAGCCGGCGCCAGATGCCGTGATCGATCTCGAGGGTTTTCCTCAACTCCGGCGATTTCCCAAACGCTTACCGAACACGCGCCACGCAGGGCCGCCCGTCCCCACGCGACCCGAAGCACATGCATCGCTGTCGAGGTCGAAGCGTTGCCCGCTTGCTCATGAGGCCCCCGCCAGCTCCCGCAGCTTCTCCATCACCCGCACCATCGCCAGCGTGTCGCGCTCGCAATAGCGCATCAGCGCCTCGCGCTGGTCCGCGCGCTCCTCGGGCGGGATGTCCGCTCCGGCCAGCACCAGCCGGCTCAGCACCAGCGAGGCCTCCCCGCCGTCGGCGATCGCGAGCCCGTCGTAAGACAGGTCGGGGACCAGGGCGGGGAGCACGCTCTTGAGGCTGAAGCTGCCGCCGAAGTCGGGGTGACATACGTGCTCGCGCACCACCACCAGCGGATCAGCGAGGCGGGCGATGAGGTCACGAAGCGTGGCGGCCTCGGCGGGCAGCGCCTGCGCCATCCGCTCGAGACAACCCTTCTCGAACGACATGTTGTATGCGACCACGGTGCGCGCCCCGCGGCAGGCCTCGATCACGCGACGGGCCATCTCGGGGCGCGGGTCGCCGGGGCCGTCGGCGACCCACTCGTGGTGCTCTAGCGCCCCGCCCGCTGCTTCTCGATGGCAGCTGAACTGCGCCCCAATCTGATCGTAGGGATGGCAACCGTCCCACACCGGGATCGCGGGCATCACGGTCTCGAAGTCGAGGAACGCGAGCGGGCCCTGGAAGCGCGCCAGCGCGCGCGCCAGGTCCCCCTCGACGAGCATCCTGCCGGCCCGCACCGCGCGGCGCTGTCGATCGGCCTGGGCGTTGAGCTTCACGTCATCGGGCAGGTCGAGGATCGTCCTCCAACCGTTGGCCTCAAACTCCGCCGCGGAGCCCTTCATGTGGTAGAGCGTACTTAGATGGTGCTCGGGCAGCTCGGGCCAGCAGCGGTCGAGGAACGGGCATTCGTAGGGCGCGGCGCACTGCGGGCCGATCGGCACTGTGGGGATCGGGCCTGCGAGCATGGCGACCTGCTCGCGCGCCAGACGCGGGACGTCGGCGAGCCTCCCCTCAACGAGGTCGGTGACGTCCTCACGCCGGAACAAGTTGCTCAGGTCCGGATAGGTGCACTCGCGGTTCAGCACCATGACATCGGCACCGGTCACCTCGAGGCCCGCACGCCGGAGCACATGCACTTGGATGGCGGCGTCGGGAATGTGCTCGTCCTTAACCTTGGTCGAGGACTTGACCTCGATCACCCGCCAGCCGCGGCCATCACGGGCGAGGATGTCCACGGCGACGAAGATGCCGTCGGCGAGGAACGAGGCTTCGTAGACGGCGCGTGTCTCGGTCGCGAGCGCGCGCTGCGTCGCGGCGAGCCTGCCCTCGTAATCATCGTAGGGCAGGTCGATGAGCGTGCCGCCCGGCACGTAACCGCGCGCGACCTCGCCCACGAGCCCGCCCTGGTCGAACAGCGCCCGCTGGGAGGAATCGGGCACCAGTTCGGGGGCGTCTCGTTCGTGCACGCGCCACCAGAGCTGGCGATGGCACTGGAGCCCGGAGGTGAAGCGGGATTTGGAGAGGCCGTGTGGTCGGGACATGCGGCGCACCTCGCAGTAGCCGTGCGTGCGGATGTGCGCACGCTGCGAGGCGCAGTCTATCGCACACGATCATCCGGGTCACAGCATGCTCGCGCGACCAGTGACGGGAGAGTGGAAGGGCGGCGCGATCGACTACGACGCCAGGACCGGCGCCTGGTCGAGCACCGACCGTGGGGGGCGGATCCACCCGCTGCGCAAGTCGCCGTTCGCGCAGGCGCAGGGCAACTGCCTCAAACTGGTCGACACGCTCGGGGAAATGCCCAGCTGGCCGCACCGCGGGGCGACGATCGGCCACGCGTCGCCTTCCCGGATTCAGCGGATCCGGAGGGCGATCCCTGGCCCGATGCGCGGTGCGATCTGATGATCTGCCGCGAGGGCATGGGGCGCCTCGACATGCGCATCGCTATCATCGGGCGCAACTGGCAGGGGGAGCGGAGCACGGGGCGGGGGCTGGGCGACGACGGGGTGGAGGCGGTGCGGCGGGTGCTGGCGCATTCCTTCCAGCTCCGCATGCCACTCGGGGGGGCCATCGAAGAGGACACCCGCCAGATCATTGATCTGTCCGAGGCGCAGTACGGCGTGCTCGACGAGCTCGCCCGCAATCGGCGCGTGCTGGTCACAGGTGGCGCGGGCACCGGCAAGACGCTGCTCGCGCTAGAGAAGGCCAAGGAGCTCGCGCGCGATCGAGCCATCCGCGGTCGAATCGAGCCTGCGCACGGCCCTTTTCGTGTTGGGCAGCGTGGTCGTGCTCGGCCTCGCGGCCTGGGCGCGTCTGGGCCGCGAGGCCGAGCCTGCTAGCCCGGATTATTCACGAAGCGTAACCAACAAGAAGACCTCCGCATGGTAGAAAGGCGTTGTCGACGCGCTTTTCTTCCAAGGACGGAGGTCTTCTCGTGGCTGACACTACCACACAGGGTGGTTCTGTTCGCCGGGTTGTTC
>CAYONG010000307.1:0-1539 GCA_964405235.1 uncultured bacterium
GTTGGGCGTCTTCATGCCGGCCGGGATCGCCTCCGCCCAGTGTCCCGACGGCTCGCCGCCACCCTGCGCGCGCGTGGCCGCCGCCGCACCGGCGCCGGGCGCCAACAGCGTCGGCGTGATGCTGTTCAACAACCTCACCCGCGACACGGCCTACGCCTATCTGTCGGATGGCCTGGCGTCCGAGATCGCCACCAGCCTGGCGCGGGTGCCACGGCTCGAGGTGCGCAGCCCCGGCGCGGTGCGCAGCGCCCAGCGCGGCGTGGAGCCTGATCCACGCCTCATCGGCCGCCGGTTGAACGTGCGCTATGTAGTGGAAGGCGACTTCCAGCGGGGCGGGGAACGCATCCGCATCTCCGTGCGCCTCGTGGCCCTCCCGAGCGGCACGCAGCGCTGGAGTGAGGGGTACACGCGCCCGGTGGCGGACCTGCTCGCCGTGCAGGAAGAGATCGCGAGGGCGGTCGCGACGGCCATTGCCGGCCAGTTGCTCCCCCAGGAGCGGACCGTGCTGGCTCAGCGACTCACCCGTAACCCCATCGCGTACGATCATTTTCTACGCGCCAACTTCCAGCTCGCGCAACGGACGCCGGTCGGCGTGCTCCGCGGCATAGAGGAATACGAAGCGGCGGTCGGACTGGACCCATCCTTCGCTCAGGCCGAGGCGCGCATCGCCTTCGCCTACGCCCTGTACGCCAGCTGGGGATGGAGTTACCCCGGCAGATCGTTTGACAGCTTGCTCGCATCGGGATTCCACGCGGCCGAACGGGCCTTAGCGCTCGACTCCACGCTGGCCGACGGCTGGATGGCCCGCGGGCTGCTGCTCTACCTGCGCCACCCGCGGACGCTCGACGGGGCCATGGCGGCGCTGGAGCGCGCCCCGCAAGTGGACCCGCGCAGTGCCGAAGCGTGGCACCAGTACGCGTTTTTCCTGTCGATGGTCGGTCGCTACGAGGAGTCCATCGTCGCCTTCCGGCGCGCCCTCGCCATCGAGCCCAGGCGCGCCATCTCCTGGGAGGAGATGGCGGATCCCTACGAAAAGCTGCACCGCGACGACGAAGCCCTGACGGCCTACGACAGTTCGGTGGCCGTGGACGCGGAGTTCTACGCGGGCTACTCCTTGCGGACCTGGGTTCGTCTCCGCCTCGGCGACAGCGCTGGCGCACGCGCCGACGCTCTGACCGCGATGCGATTGAGCCCGGTTGGCGAGGAGTACTACGGCCTCGCGCCACGGGCCGCCGTGGCCGCCGCGGACGGCGATACAGCGCTGGCCCAGCGCCTCATGCAGCAGGCGCTGGTACCGTTCGCCGCCCGGCCGCTGGGACCCGTTCCAGCGATGATGCTGGTCTCCGGTCTCGTTTCTGCCGGGCAGCGGGCCCTGGCCCTGGACTGGATCGAACGGGTCGAGCCGCGGGGCGCGCTCCTGTGGTGGGCGCTGCAGTACCCGCAGTTCGATCCGCTGCGCGGCGAGCCGCGGTTCCAGCGCGTGGTCGATGAGAGCCGGCCGCCGGGGGCACGATGACGCGCAACGGCTGGGAGACGCAG
>CAYONG010000308.1:0-29758 GCA_964405235.1 uncultured bacterium
CCCCGGGCCGCTGCTCGACTACGTGCCGCTCTACCGGCAGAAGGACCTGACCGTCACCACCCAGTGGGACATGAAGTCGGTCGAGAAGGCGGGGCTGCTCAAGATGGACTTCCTCGGCCTGCGCACGCTCTCGGTGCTCGATGGCGCGGTGCGACTGATCCAGCGGCACCACGGGGTCCCGGTCGACCTCCAAGCCCTGCCGATGGACGACGCCGAGGCCTACCGCGTGTTCCAGGAGGCCGCGACGGTCGCGATCTTCCAGTTCGAGTCGGGAGGCATGCGCGAGCACCTCAAGCGCCTCGCGCCGTCGGTGTTCGAGGACCTGGTGGCGATGAACGCGCTCTACCGCCCGGGTCCGATGGAGAACATCCCGTACTTCATCGACTGTAAGCACGGCAAGAAGGTGGTCCGGTACGAGCACGCGGACCTGGAGCCGATCCTGCGCGACACCTACGGAGTGTTCGTCTATCAGGAGCAGGTCATTCAGGCCGCCAACGCGCTCGCGGGCTTCTCGATGGCGCAGGCCGACGAGCTGCGTCGCGCGATGGGGAAGAAGCGACCGGAGGAGATGGAAGCCAAGCGGCAGGAGTTCGTCGAGGGCTGCAAGCACCGGAAGATCTCGACCGCCAAGGCCGAGAAGATCTTCGCGACGATGGAGAAGTTCGCCGGCTATGGCTTCAACAAGTGTGTTCTGTATACGACTGAAATCGTCGATGCGGACACGGGAGCAACCCGGACAGTCGGGTCGATGTTCCGGGATGGACTGCGGCCCAGAGTTCATGCGCTCGATGACAGCTGGAAACTTCAACCGCGCCGGGTGCTGGATGTCGTGTGGAACGGGAAGCAGCCGGTGTACGAGCTTCGCACGCGTTTGGGGAAGCGGATTGTAGCAACCGGAAACCATCCATTCTTGACTCTTAACGGATGGAAGAATCTGGATGATCTAAGGGTCGGTGATCGGATTGCCTCGCCGCGCGGCCTCCCAGTTCCTGCCCGGAAGTCATGGCCGCGACACGAGGTGATCGCTCTGGCCGGTTTGCTGGCAGAAGGGAACACGTGCCATCCGTCCACGCTCTATTTCTACGGGAAGGAGCCCACGCTAGTCGAGGACTTCGCGCAGGCGATATCAAGGTTTCCCGAAACGGTGGCGCGAATCTACTCTCGGCGGAACGGTCAGATGGAGGTAGCCGCGAACCTGGGTCCCCCGATGTTCTGGCGAGAGGGGGTCGCTGAGGTTGGGGATTGGGTTTCCGGGAATCTAGCCCTCGTCATGGACGCGCCAGGGCGCCGTTCAGGGGCGTATCGATGGGCAGAGCATCTAGGCATCCTAGGGCGAAGGGCGGCAGCCAAGGAGATCCCCTGCGAAGTGTTCCAGCTCGGAGACAAGGACATCGAGCTGTTCATGGGAAGGCTTTGGGCTGGCGACGGGTTCATCGCCAACAAGACCGCGTTCGGACCATTCTACGCGACATCGTCAATCGGACTCGCACGCGGGGTCCAAACGCTGCTGCTTCGGCTCGGGATCGTCGGCCGCATTCATACGAAGTCATTCCGGTACCGGGGGGGGCGCCGCGGCGGTTACACGGTCAATCTCGTGGGCGAATCTTCGGTAGAGACTTTCTTTCGTCGCGTGGTTCCAAACATCGTCGGACGCGATGCCCAGGTGGACCAGTTGCGACGCTATCTCGCGCGGACGCGCCGCGGGCTCACGAGCATCGACACGGTCCCGGTCGAGGTTCGGGATTGGGTGAACGCTGAGCGCGTCCGCGCGGGGCTGTCCTGGGATGCCGTCCGGAGGGGCTGTAGAGTGGGCGTCAGTGCTCTAGCACGAAAGACCACTACGAAGAAATGGGGATTCAGACGGACAAAGATCGGCCGGTTGGCCAAGTTCTTCGGGTCAGCAAGGCTGAGGATGGCGGCGCAATCCGACGTCTTCTGGGACCGCATCGTCTCGATCGAGCCGCGCGGGATCCAGGACACCTACGATCTCACGGTCGAGGGCGACCACAACTTCGTCGCCGACGGCCTCATCGTCCACAACTCCCACAGCGCCGCCTACGCGCTGCTCGCCTACCAGTGCGCGTACCTCAAGGCGCGCTACCCGGCCGAGTTCATGGCTGCGACCCTCACCAGCGAGATGTCGGACAGCACCCGCATCGTCACCCTCATCGAGGAAACCCGGCGCCTGGGGCTCACCATCCTGCCGCCGGACGTCAACCGCTCCGACTGGCGGTTCGCCATCGAGGGCTGGGCGATCCGCTACGGGCTGGGCGCGGTGCGCAACGTCGGGCAGGGGGTGGTCGAGGGGCTGGAGGCGGCGCGCGCCGAAGGGGGCGCCTTCACCGACCTGCTCGACCTCGCGCGACGGCTCGATGCGCGGGGGATGAACCGCAGGGTGCTCGAGAGCCTAGTGGCGGCCGGCGCTTGCGACGCGCTCGGCGCCGACCGGGGGGCCCTGTTCGCGGCGGCGGGCTTCATGCTCGAGCGGGCCGCCTCGTTGCGCAAGGAGCGTGAGAGCGGCCAGTCGTCGCTGTTCGGGGACGCGGGTGGGGCCGCGGTCGCGGTGATCTCGTCGTCGGTGCCGCCGGCGGCGCCATGGAGCGGACGGGACCGCAGCGCGCGCGAAAAGGAGGTGCTCGGGTTCTACTTCTCCGAGCACCCGCTCGAGCATGTGCGTGAGCGCCTCGAGAGCTTGGCGACCCACCGCATCGCCGACGCGGTGCAACTCGAGGACCGCGCCGAGGTGCGGATCGCCGGGCTGGTGGGGGAGGTCAAACCGATCATGACCCGCACCGGCCGGCCGATGGCGATTGTTACCCTGGAGGACCTCTCGGGACGGGTCGAGTGCACGGTGTTCCCCGACACCCTCGAGGCCGCGCGCGAGCTGCTCACCCCCGAGACCATCGTGGTCGCCTCGGGACGGGTCGAAGTGCGTGAGGATCGCGGGGTCAAGCTGCTGCTCAGCGAGGTGCGCGGCCTCGAAGAGGCACGGCGGACCTGGCGCCGCAGCCTGCACATTGAGATCCGGGTCGAGGAGATCAACGAGGAGCGCCTGGTCGGGATCGACGAGGTGCTGCGCTCGCATCCGGGCGAGGCGGAGGTGTACCTTCACATCGTGCGTCCCGACCACTCCCGGCTGGCCCTGCGCTCGCGCCGGTTCACCGTGGCCGAGGATGACCGCGTGATCGCCGAGCTGAAACAGGCGCAGCCCACGCTGCGGGTGCGGTGGGTGAAGGGGGCACTTTGACCGTCTGGCTGGATTTCGAGAAGCCGGTGCTCGAGCTGGAGCAGCGCATCCAGGAGCTTCGCGAGCAGGCCGATGCCCAGGGTCTGGGCGCTGCCGACGAGCTGGACGAGTTGGAGCGCAAGGCCGAGGCGCTGCGGCGCGAGATCTACGCCACCCTCACCCCCTACCAGCGCGTCCAACTGGCGCGGCACCCCAGGCGGCCCTACACGCTCGACTACCTCGAACGCTGCTTCACCGAGTTCGCCGAGCTGCACGGGGACCGTCACTTCGGCGACGATCCGGCCATCGTCGCCGGGCCCGCGCTGATCGAGGGCCGCGCGGTGATGGTGATCGGTCAGCAGAAGGGCCGGGACACCAAGGAGAATCTGCACCGTCGCTTCGGCATGCCGAACCCGGAGGGCTATCGCAAGGCGCTACGCCTGATGCAGACCGCCGACAGGTTCCGCATGCCGATCGTGACCCTGGTGGACACGCCCGGCGCCTACCCGGGGCTGGGCGCCGAGGAACGCGGGCAGGCCGAGGCGATCGCCGTCAACCTGCGCGAGATGACGAAGCTGGGCGTGCCGATCGTCACGGTCGTGATCGGCGAGGGGGGCTCGGGTGGCGCGCTGGCGATCGCTGTCGCCGACGTCGTGGTCATGTTCGAGAACTCGATCTACTCGGTCATCTCGCCCGAAGGATGCGCGTCGATCCTCTGGCGCGACGCCAAGAAGAACGTGCTGGCTGCGGAAGCGCTCAAGCTCACGGCCGAAGATCTCATGAGGCTCGAAGTGGTGGACGAGGTGCTCCCGGAGCCGCTCGGCGGCGCCCACCGGGATCCTGCGGCCGCCGCGTCCGTCCTCAAGGCATCGGTACTCCGGCACCTCGAGCGCCTCTCCGGGGTCTCAGCGGAGACGCTGATGGAGGAACGGCTGCGCCGCTACCGCCGCATGGGCGTGTTCCGCGAGGAACCCGCTTGACCGGCGTGAAACGCGGTTGCTAGACTCCATTGGCATTCGCAGGCCTCGGGAGGGGTACTCACGCACCATTGCGACTCGTTCGTAGGGGTCCGCCACCGGGCCCAGGACCCAACACCAACCCGAGGAATCCCATGGCCCTGAGGCCCGATCTACTCGCAATGCTGGCCTGCCCCGCCTGCAAGCAGGAGCTGGTTTACGATGCCGCGGCGTCGACCCTGACCTGCCAGACCTGTCGGCTCCGCTATAAGGTGGTGGACGACATCCCGGTCATGATGGTGGACTTGGCCGAGAAGCTCTGATCCCCGGCCGACCATCCCGGAACGTGAACCCCATCCTCCAGCGTCACGCCTTGCTCGGGTTCCCCGCCGCCGCATTCGGCGCGTGGATGCTGGTGCTCGCCTCGGCCATAGCGGCCTCGCCCGCCCTCGCGGCGGCGTCAGGCCCTGGGAACGTGCGCGCGCTGCCTTCCTCGCCGGGCGCAATCCGCTTCGTGGTGGACGTGCCCGAGCCCGTGCTGGAGCCTGCCCGCGAAGGTGCGCGGACCATGCGGCTGACGGTCGATGGCTACGAGGGCGTGGCGCCACAGGGGCATCCGCTGCTGCCGGAGCGGGTGGTGACGGTAGCGGTGCCACCGGCCGGCGAGGTGACGGTGAGCGCCTCGGCCACGGCGCCAGAAGTGCTCGACGATGTCAGGCTGACCCGAGCGCCGTTCACGCCGCAAGGGCGCGCTTCCGAGCAAGGCAAGGCCGAGGCCCTCGCCGAGTCGATGGCCGAGTCGATGGCCGAAGCGGGCGGGTCGATCCAGGGCGGCCCTCCGCCGCTCGCCGCGGGGGTGCATGCTCGGCTGATCGAGGTGGGCTGGATGCGCAATCAGCGGGTCGCGCGCATCGCGATCACCCCCGCGGACTACGATCCGACCGTACGCCGCCTCTCGATCTCCCACCGAATCGAGGTCGAAGTCGTGGTGAGTGGGACCCCGTCCCCGACCGCGGGGAGCGCATCGGTCGTATCGAGGCCGGCCGAGGATCCCGATCCTTTCGAGCACATCTACGAGGCGACCCTGGTGAACTACGCGCAGGGTCGGGAGTGGCGCCGTGAGGCCCGGTCCGGAGGCCGCACGGCCGGATTCACGCTGCGGGATGCCGCGACGATGCGCGCCGCCGGGATCGTGCCCAACACCAGCATCTACGCCGGCCGTCAGTGGATCAAGCTCGCCGTCGACTCATCCGGGTTCTACAAGGTCCGGTTCGCCGAGCTGCGCAACCTCGCGCTGTTCGGTGGCAGCACGACCACCCCGCTCGACAGTCTCCGGCTCTACACCTGGCCGGGCTTCCCGGTGTTGCCCGAGGCGAGCTACTGCGATTCGTGCGACTACCGCGAGGTGGCGATGGGGTTCGTCCAGGTCACCGCCAACGACACCCTGGACCACAACCAGGAGTACCTCTACTTCTACGCGCTCGGGGCGAGCGACTGGGCTTCGATCTACGATCCCGCCCGGCCCGACACGACGTTCATCAACCATCCCTACGAGAGCACCAACTACTACTACCTGACGATCGGCACCCCCGCCCTCGAGGAGAGCGTCACGGCGAAGCGGATCAAGACCGAGTCCGGCGACCCGGCCGGGGCCACCGGTCTCGAGGTGACCCCGGCGACTTTCGACGCCCGGCTTCATTACGAGGTCGACGCCCAGTACTGGCCAAACCCCTGGCCGAACCCGCGCTTCAAAAGCGATCTCTTCTGGGAGAGGTGGTACTGGCAGAACGTCGAGGCGGGCAGGCCCGCCTTCCTGACGTCGGCCGATGCGCCGGGTGTGGATGAGGCCCAGCCCTCGCGGATGCGGATGCGCGCCTGGGGGGTGACCGATCTGTTCTTCCGCAAGAGCTTCGGGATCACCGATCACTATCTCGACGTGACGCTCAACGGGCAGGCGTTCCCGCGGCGGAACTGGAACGGCCTCTGGGCTCAGACCTTCGACACTACGCTGGTCGGCCTGGTCTCACCTTCCAACACGCTCTCGCTACGCGTGCCCGACATCACCGACCCGAACCCGGGATACGATGCCCGGCGTGTCGACGTCTCAGCGCTCGCCTGGTTCGACCTGTTCTACGCCCGCCGCTTCGAGCCGGTGGCCGACGCGCTCGCGTTCGATTCACCTGCGGCTGGGGGCAGCTACCTGTACCGGATCGGACCGTTCTCGCCCGGGCTCGGGAGCCCACCGCGCCTCTTCGATGTGACCGACCCGCTGGCGCCGATGGAGATTCTCGGCGGCAGCTTCGCCAACGACACTCTGACTATCTTGCGTGTCGAAAGTGGGCTACGCCGCTATCGGGTCATCCCCGATACCCGCATCGAGCAGCTCACGATCGCCAGCGTCTTCATGGCGCCCTCATCGAGCCTCAACAATCTCCGCGCCGCGCCCGGCCCGGGACGCCCGGGGGCGGACTACTTGGTCATCTACTATGACGGCTTCGCGGCGGCGGCGGAGTCGCTGGCGGTCTGGCGCCGGTCGCGGCTTCCCCTGCTTGGCGCGAGCGGCCCGTACGAGACCGCGACCGTGCCGATCTCGGCGGTCTACGACCAGTTCTCGGGCGGCCGCACCGACCCGGGTGCCATCCGGAACTTTCTGCGCGCCGCGTTCTTCAATTGGGCTGCACCCCCGAGCTTCGTCACCCTGTTCGGCGACGCCTCGTACGACTTCAAGAACATCGGGGGCTACGCTCCCGAGGGCCTTCCGGGCACGCTGCTGCCGGCCTACGAGGGCGGCTACGTCGAGTTCCTCGCCAGCCAGTACGCGACCGACGACTGGATGCTAAACGTGGACAACGCGGTGACTGTGATCCCCGATTTCATCGGAGGACGCATCCCGGCCGGCGATGCGGTGAGCGCGATGGCGTTCGTGCGCGACAAGCTGCTGCCGTACGAGCGGACGGCGCCGCTCGGGGAATGGCGCAATCGCGTGATGCTGATCGCCGACGACCACATTCAGGTCGGCCAGCCTGGCGATGTCGACCCCCTAGGCTGGCTCCACATGCAGCAGACCGCCTCGCTCGACACCGCTGTGACGCCGGATCACATCGACCGCGCTTACGTGTACCTCCACACCTATCCCACTGGGCCCAACGTCACCAAGCCGGGGGCCAAGGCCGACGTCCTGAAGAACCTCAACGACGGGGTGGTGATGTGGAACTACATCGGCCACGGGAGTCCGTTCAAGATCTCGGACGAGAGCGTCTTCATCGACGCGGACGCGGGGTCGCTCACCAACACGACCCGGCCCGGCCTGTTCGTCGCCGCGTCGTGCGACGTCGGCAAGTTCCATGACCCGAGCGTGCAGAGCCTGGGCGAGCGGCTGGTCATGAACCCCGGAGGAGGCTGCATCGCGGTGGTCTCGGCGACCGAACTCGCGTTCAGCGGTGAGAATGCCGAGCTGAACAAGACCCTGTACCGGTACATCTTCGATCGGGACACGGTCGCGCTGGGCACCGGGCAATACCACCTGAGCATCTCCGAGGCGCTGCTGGCCGCGAAGACCGGCAGTGCGAACAACCAGAAGTACCAGGTGATGGGGGACGCGGCGACCCGGCTCACCATTCCCCGGCACTGGGTCGAGCTGACGCTCAGGGACGGCGCCGGGAATCCGGTTGACACCCTGCGGCGGGGCGGGATCTTCCGCTTCGATGGACGCGTCCTCGACCGGCCCGGCGGGACGCTGGTCCCCTTCACCGGTAGCGCCGCGGTCCTGATCGAGGATTCGGCGCCCATCGACACCACGTTCGCGTGCAACCCCGCGTGCAGCCGGGTGCGATATCCATTCCGCGCGGCGCCGGCTTTTCGAGGGGACGCCAGGGTCCTCGGCGGGACGTTCACCGGGCAGTTTGTGGTGCCGCTCGATGCCGTGCTCGGGCTGCGCGGCAGGGTCCGCGGCTACGCCAGCGGGGATGCGGCCGGTATTGGCACGGCGACCGACGGCGTGGGCAGCAACGACTTCAGCCTGATCTCGGGGACGGCGCCGGCCGGCGACGAGGAGGGACCGCGCATCGGGCTTTCGTTCGCCGGCGGCTCGACCTCGGTGCGGCCCGACGCCCAGCTCCGGATCGACCTGTCCGATCCGCACGGCATCCTGATCACCGGCCACACCACCCAGAACGGCATCATCGTCACCATTGACGACAACTCGAACACGCGGGTGGACGTCACCTCGAGCTTCCGCAACTCGGCGAACTCGTACCAGGCGGGGACCGCCAGCTTCACGCTGCCTGGGCTTGCCACGGGCCCCCACAACATCCGAGTCAGCGCGGCCGACAACCTCGCCTCGGGGATCAACGCCGCCCAGCACCGCTCCAGCGCCGGCATCGACTTCCAGGTGAGCGCCGTGCCGCCCCTCACCGTCCAGCGGGCGTTCCTGTTCCCGAACCCGACCCGCTCCGGCGGTCCGGGCGGCGGGGGGCGGTTCGTGATCGACGCTCCGGGTGATTCGGTCAACGTCCTGCTGCATCTATACACGGTGTCCGGCCGGCTCATCCGGACCCTCAAGGCCTTCGGGGGCCTGGGCCAGATCCAGATCCCGTGGGATGGGCTGGACGCCGAAGGCGACCGGCTCGCAAACGGGACCTACCTGTTCATGGTGCAGGCGAATGGCCGCGAGGCCGATGGCACGAGCGGCGCTCGTTCGCGGGCCGTGGGTCAGGGCCGGGTGGTGGTGGTCGGACGCTGAGATTTCCCGGCAGGGCGCCGGCTGAGTCGCATCCCGCAACACTCCCTGATGCTCGAAAGCCGCGCCCGAAAAAAGGTTGGACCGTGCAGGGATGCCCCGGTGTAGTATCGGTACCCGTCCCCCCGGACGGTCTCACAGGTATTCTGGAGGAGTTCGATGCGCGTTTCCATCCCTATGGTAGTCATGATGTTGGGGCTCTTCGTGGCCGGCACCGCCTGGGCCCAGGGCACCGCCCGCTCCCTCGACATCCAGCCCGGCGCCCGGCAGGTCGGCATGGGCGCAGCCGGGGTGGCCCTCGCTGACGATCCGGCCGGTGTGGCGTGGTGGAACCCGGCGGTGCTGGGCTTTGTCGGCCGGCCGGCGGTCGAGATGACCTATTCGGCCCTCGTACCGGGCCTCGCCGACGACGTCACCTACAACTACCTCAACTACCTCCATCCGGTGGAAGGCTGGGGCTCGTTCGGGGTGGGGATGCTGTTCCTGTCCTACGGCAACATCGAGCTGACCAACGCGGGCGGCACGCAGATCGGCAACTACACGCCGGTCGAGTTCTCGCCCGCCGTCTACTTCGGGACCCAGCTGCTGCCCGACTTCGCGGTCGGCGCCTCGGTCAAGTACGTGCGCGTGCAGCTTGCGCCGAGCAGCTACCAGGGGATCGGCTCCACTTTCGGCTTCGACCTGGGCGCCCTCTACCGGATCCCGGCGGCGCGGCTCGACTTTGGCGTCAATCTCCAGAACATGGGCCCCAAGCTCGCGTTCATCGACGAGGACAAGGCCGACCCGCTGAGCCGGAACCTCAAGATCGGCGCCGCGTGGGTGCCGTTCACGACCAAGGATTTCACCCTCACCCTGGTCGAGGATTACAACCAGTCCCTGGTGAACAGCGAATTCCGCACCTACAACCACGGTGCCGAGCTCGCGTTCATCGACCAGTTGGCCGGCCGCGTCGGTTGGGTCGCCGATCCTTCGGGTGACATCAGCGGGTTGAGCTACGGGCTCGGTGTCTCGTGGAACAGCCTGAGCCTCGACTGGGGCAGCATGCCCCAGGCCCGCACGCTGCCCGCGGTGACGAGGATCACGCTGGGCTACCGCTTCTAATCTCCTTCCTCAGGGGTGCTTGGCCTGGTCTCGCGCGGACACACCCTCGGCCTGATCGTTGCCGTCGTCGCGTGCTTGAGCGCCGGGGCGGCGACGCCCGCCACCGCCCGGCTCGTGGTCCGGCGGCTGCCGCCGTCCGCGGAGGCCGCCACTGCGGCCACCGCCGCACCGCGCGCGCGCGCCCTCCCCCCGGCTGCGATCGTTCCGGCCGGAGCCGGGGAGGCAGGTCCCCAGGCCTGGCGCCGCGAGATGGAGGTGCGCGCGCAGCGCTCCCGCGCGATGCCGCATTTCCTCAGCCCCCCGGGCATGGACTGGTCGCCGCGGGCGAATCCACGCATGAAGCGGTCGGTGTCTCCGATCCTTCGCAACCCACATGCCCGCAACCCGCATGCTGCGCAGGGCGCGGCCGCCACGGGCCCCCAGGGGTCAGGCCCGCCGCAGACCCTGAGAGTGGGGTTCATCCGGGTGGAGTTCCTTGACGACCGGGGCGGTCCGCTCTCGAGCGGGGACGGACGCTTCGACTTGACGGGCCCGGATTCCATGGCCGCCCCGATCGACCGCCCGCCGCACAACCGGGCGTTCTACCTCGCGCACCTCGAGGCGCTGCGGCGCTACTACGACGTCCAGACCTACGGCCGCGTCGCGATCGAAGGAGACGTGTGGCCGCGCGCCGACAGCGGAGCGTACACGCTCAACGACATGGCCGACTTCGGCCCGTGGGCGTTCAGCCAGGACATCTATCCGGCCGCGCGCGACCTGTTCCGTGACGCCCTGGTCGCCGCCGACTCGCAGTCGGTGGCGGACTTCAGCGACCGCATCCCGTGGGACGACTACGACGCGTTCATGATCATTCATGCGGGGAGCGACTTGCAGAGCGACCTGAGACAGGACAGCCCGGAGGACATCCCGACCTTCACGATCGGCGTGGCGGACGAGGACGCCGTCACGTTCCCCGGCATGGTGTACGCGGTCGATCGCGCCATCATTTGCCCCGAGACCAGCAGCCAGGACGGGTTCTACGGCGCGCTCAACGGCGTGATCGCCCACGAGATGGGACACCTGTTGTTCGGTTTCGCCGATCTCTACGACGTGTTCACCGGCCGCCCGGTGATCGGCTTCTGGAGCCTGATGGACAGCGGCAACCTGGTCGGCGCCCCATTCCTGCTCCCGGACGGTAGTGAGAGCTTCGCCGTCGGGCTGCTGCCACCGAGCGTGGATCCCTTCCACCGCTTCTTCGCGAGCGACGCGCTCGTCTTCACCGACGTGGCGTCCGGCGACACCGTGTCCATCGCCGACAGCGCCCGCAACCCCGACATGCGGCGTCTGTTCCTCTCCAGCGACGAGTACCTGGTGATCGAGAATCGCGCGATCGCTGCGACCGACTCGGTGCCGCTCGACCAGGACACCACCACCCGCGTGGTGCTGGGGCCCGAGTTCCCCGACCGCTACGAGTACGACGCGCTGCTGCCCTCGCGACCGCACGCCGAGGGGACGGCGCCGCTGCCGAGTGGCGGGCTCCTCATCTGGCACATTGACGCGAGCCTGATCCCGTTCGAGACCGCGCTGCGCATCGACCCGCGGCGCGACTACGGGTTCAACACCGACCCGGCGCGCCCGGCCATCTCGGTGATCGAGGCCGACGGTCTCGGCGACCTCGGCGACGGTAGCTCGCCGTTCCTGTTCGGGAGTCCCTTCGACCCGTATTTCTTCAGCAACAACCGCACCTTGTCCGACACCACTGTGCCAAATCTGAAACCTCACACCGGCTCCTATCCGCACACCCGGATCGACGTGCTCGACGAGCCGGGTGCGGTCATGCGCTTCAGCGTCTTGCACGACTGGCAGTTCGCCGGTTGGCCGGTCGCGGCCGACGTGCCGCCGGGCGGGCCGCTGCTGCTCGCGGTGGACGCCGACGGCGCCGCGAACCGCCAGCTCGAGATCTGCTGGGCGGGCGGAGCGGACGGCAGCCCGGACAGCGCCTCGCTGTTCGCGGTGCGCCGCGACGGGCTGGGCATGTTCGGCGGCCCACAGGCCTTTGCCAGCCTGGATCGCAGGCCGCGGCCCCTGATGGCGGCGCTCCCAATCGGCGATCCGCTCGGCGACCCGCCGGACGGGCCGTCGTATTTCTCGGTGTCGACCTTCTACGATGCGACCGCCGACTCGCTCGGCGGATCGCCCGGCGGCCAGGTGTGGCTGCTCGATCACGTGGGCTCGCCGCGGCCGGGCTGGCCGGCGGCACTACCATCGGTGGTGACCACCCCGCCTGTCTTCGCGGGCCTCTATCCCAACGCCGCCGTCTACGTCGGCTGCGCCGACGGGCGGGTGTACAAGCTGGGGCTCAATGGGACGGTGCTCTGGAACAGCCCCGCCGACCTCGCGGGTGGTGTGAGCGGGCGTCTCGCCGTCTGGCGCGATCCTTCGACCGGTTACGCGCTGATCGCGGCGGGCGGCGCGAACGGAGACGTCGCGGTGTTCTCGGACGCCGCCTCGACCTGGCCTCCCGGCGGAGTGTCGTTCTGGCCGCGCCGCCTCGGGGCAGCCGGATTCGCCCCCGACTTCCTCTGGATCGACTTTGACGGAGCCGGCCGCCCGGCCGGGAACGGACCGGCCTGCGCCGCCGGTGTGCCCGCGCTGATCACCCGAAACGCTGATCGGCTGTGGGCGTTCTGTCCCGCCGGCGTTTCCCTTGCCGGCTGGGGAGGTTCACGCGGCGACACGCTGGTCGCCGGGCTCGGCGCGGGAGATCCGGATGGTGACGGGTACGCCGAGGTCCTCATCCAGACCGTCGGCTCGCAGGTCGCGTTCATCAATCAAAGCGGCGCGCCCTCCCCCGGCTGGCCCCGCCGGACGACCCGCGAGGACTTCCGCACCGACAGCCCACCCCTGGCGCTGGATGTCGACGGCGACGCGGCCCCCGAAGTGGTGGCGCTGGATGCGAGCGGGCTTCTGGCCGCGCTGCGCGGCGACGGTCGCGTGCCCGCCGGATGGCCGCTCGCGACCGGCGTGGGGGTGAGCGGAGCCCCGGTCGCCGCCGACCTGGATCGGGACGGGCGGGTCGAGATCGTGGCGCCCGACCGGTCGGTCCCCGACAGCTCGAGATTCGACGTCAACGGCCGGTTCGGCACGCTCTACGCCTACTCGCTGCCTGCGCGGCCACCCACCGCGGCGCCGATCGCATGGCCGATGCTGGGTGGCGATCCGGGCCGGACCTCGGCCCTGCTCGCCGCCCGCAGCCCGAGCGCCGCCCCGCCCTCCGCAGGGCCTTTGATCGGGGGAACGCTGCGCGCGTTCCCGAATCCCGCGCGGCGGCGGCCGGTCTCGTTCGCGTTTCAGCTCAGCGAGCCGGCGGACGTGGATTTCACCATCATCGATCCCTCCGGGCATGAGGTAACATCATTCACGCGCCCGGGGCGACGCGCGGACAACCTCGAGGTCTGGGAGCCGGGGCGCGTACCGGCCGGGCTCTACGTGGCGCGCCTGCGATTCCGGGGCGCCAGCGGTACGCACGACGAGGCCATCATCGTGGGACTCCTGAGATGATCCGTTCCCGCGCGCTCTGCTCGGCGATGTTGCTCGCGCTCGCGCTCAGCCCGGTGCCCGCGGCCGGGACAGCGGCCGTGGGGAGCGCAGGGGAAGCGGGGGGGCCCGGCGCGACGCCGGCGTTCGCGGGTGCGCGGCTCGGGTTTCGCCGCCTGGAAGGGATCGAACGCCCCGAGCTGATCCTGGCCCAGCGCGTCATCGATCGGGACTGGGGACCCTCGGACGACTCCATCTATGTCGAGGTGGAACTCGCCGGGTGGAAGTCCGAGCCGCTCGCTGCACTGCTCTCGGCGGGCCTGCCGGGCGCCGGCCAGCGCTACGTCGGCGAGAACAACGCCTGGGTGTACACCGCTATCGAGGTCGCCGGCTGGGGGGGATGGTGGTGGTATCGACACGACGCGGGCAGGCTGCGCGACCAGGCGGTGCGGGTGGCGGGACTGCCCGACGACCCCGCCAGCGGCTGGTCGTTCGAGCGCTGGGCGGAAGGGACGCAGGGCGACCCGGCGGAGATCGCGACGCTCTACCAGCTCGATCCCGAGGCGTTTTTCAACTCCATCGCCTCCGACCCGCGCTTTCTTGCAGGATGGGCGACCGCCGATGCGCGCAGCGATTTCGGCGCCCTGCGCATCCGCGCCGACGCCCGCCTCGGCCGTTCCCGAGTCTTTTCAACCGGGGTGTGGTTGAACCACCTGGTCGCCGCGGTCAACGCGCTGCGCGCCGCCCGGTTCAACAACATGCCGCTGAGCCGGGAGGTGGGCGTGCGTATCGACGGTGGGTTCCGGCGTGGGAGTCCCACATTCGCCGTGGCGCTGGAGCGCAAGTTCTGATGCGTGCAGGGTTTCACGCCACCGTCTCGCTCGCGTGGCTCGCCTCGATCGCATCCCCGGCGGCGGGCGCCGCCGGGGCGGTTACGCCGGTGAGCCCTGCCGGAGTGTTCGGCGGGGTCTTCGGCGAGGAGCCGCCGCCGCCGATGCCACCGGTTGAGAGGGTCTCCGAGTTCGCGTTCCTCTCGCCGCTGGTCGCGGACGACCTGCTGGCGGCGCGTGGGATGGGCCGCGCGCCGCGCAAGCCGAAAGAGAAGAAGCCCGACGAGGCCGGGCAGCCCGAGGAGGCGCAGAAGCCCGAGCGCGCGCGCCGGATGGGCCGGATGCCGGGCGCGCTGTCGGGCGACCGTGCTCGCGTCATGCTCCAGTCGCTCACCGTGCCCGGTTGGGGACAGGCGACGCTCGGCCAGCGCCGTGCGGCGCTCGCATTCGGGCTGCTCGAAACGGGCATCTGGGGATCCTTCACCGCCTTCCGGATCCAGCAGCACATGCGCCGCGAAACCTACGAGCGTACCGCCCGCCTGTTCGGCGGGATCGATCTCGGCGGGCGCGACGAGGAGTATCGCCGCATCGTCGGGCTCTACGCGAGCAGCGAGGAGTACAACCGCTTCGTGGTCTATCGCGACGCCGAGAACCTCTTCTTCGACGACCGGGCGGGCCGCGATGCCTATATCGCCGCCCACGAGATCAAGGACGCTGACTCTTGGGTCTGGAACACCGAGGTCGACTTCTTGCGCTATCGCACCGAACGTCAGGCCACCCAGCGAGCCGCAAAGCACGCCCAGGATGCGCTCGCGGTGGCGGTCATCCACCGCCTTCTGAGCGTGATCCACGTCTCGCGCTCGCATCCGCGCCCGGCCACGGACCAGACCTCGTGGAGGGTGGAATGCGCTCCGGTCGGTGGCGACCTGACCGCGTTCCGTCTCGCCCTGCGCGCCGACTTCTGATCGGAGGGCAGGCGCCCCTCGTGCCCATCATCTTCGTGCTCGCGTGGCTGGCCGCCGTGACCCCGGCGTCCGGCGGGGAGATCCCGGCCCCGGCGGAGTCGCTCGCGTGGCGGCTGCGCCCGGTGGCCGTGGTGGTGGCGCAGGGTGACGGGCGCGGGCAGGCGCTCGAGCCGAGCGGTGTGGCGGTGGACGGTTTCGGCCGCGTGGTGGTGGCCGACGCCGCGCTGCACCGGCTCCAGCGTTTCGAGGCCGACGGCCGATGGCTGGGAGAGTCCGGCTCGCTCGGCAGCGACCCGGGGCAGTTCCGGCGTCCGGGTGCGGTGGCGATGCTGGGCGCGCTCGCCATTGCGGTCCTCGATCAGGAGAACCGGCGTATCGAGCGCTACGACCTGTTCGGGCGCCGCCTCGGCACGCTGGTCGACCTGCTCGATCCCGCGCTCGAATCACAGGTGGGTCGCCTGGACCCGGTCGCGCTGGCCGCCGACCGCGGCGGAGCACTCTACCTCGCCGACGCCGATCGCGACCGCGTGCTGGCCTTCGACTTCGCGGGCCGCTATCTGCGCACCATCGGCGGATTCGGCGGCAAGCCCGGCTCGTTCCGGGGACTCGGCGGCCTCGCAGCCGCACCGCGCGGGGGGCTGGTCGCCGCCGAGCGCGTGAACCGGCGCGTGCAGCGCCTGGACGCCGCCGGGCGCGCGACCGCGTCGTGGCCGCTGGCGGTCGCCTCGGGGGCGGGCGCGATCCCGGTTGCGGTCGACGACTCGAGCCGCGTCGCGGTGGCGGACGAGGCGAGCGGGCGGCTGTGGTTGTTCGACGCGGGTGGCAGGCCGCTGGCGGCGCTCGCCGGGCTCGCCCGGCCGCGAGCGCTGGCGTTCGCGCCCGATGGCACCCTGCTGGTCGCCGAGGCCGGACGCGGCGAGGTGCGCCGCTTCGCGCTCGAGCGGTCCGCCGCGCCCGAAACCAGGGAGTGAAGCCTGTGTCTCGGCGGACCGCCGCCCGGAGCGATCCCAGGGCGCCGCGGGGTCCGCGCCCGTGGGCCCTCCACCTCGCGGCGCTCATAGTCCTCGCGCTGCCGAACGGCGCCGCCGCGAGCGTCATGATCGGGGCCGCCGCGCCTGCGAGCGCGACGTGGCCGCGCAGCGTCGGTGACCCCGCCTGCGGCCTCTCCATCTTCGTCCAGCAGGAGGGGACCGTGGCCTACCGGCTGCCACAGCCCTTCCTGCGTCCCGGGTCCGATTCGGTATGGACGCGCGCCGAGGTCTGGCGCCGCGGCAGCGACTACGCGCTCGACGAGACGCGGGGCGAGTTGCGCCTGCTGCGCCAGCCGCTGCCGGGGGACACCCTGTGGGTGCGAACCTGCCGGCTCTTGGTCACACCGCCACTGGAGTTCCGGCTTTACAACTGGCGCCCGGCCGGCGCGGCGGCGGCCGACAGTACCGGGCCCGGCCGCACGTCCGGGCCGCCGCCCGCAAGCCGCCCCGCCACCGCACGATCCCCGGCGGTCGCGGCGGCGGGGACCGATCTCACCCTGACCGGGAACAAGACCATCGCGGTCGATTTCGGCTCGGCCCAGGACGCGTTCCTGCGCCAGTCGCTCGATCTGGCGGTGAGCGGCACGCTGGCCCCGGGCGTCGAGCTGACCGGGGCGCTCTCCGACCGCAACACGCCGCTCGGGACCGCGGGCGCCACGCAGGACCTCCAGTCGCTCGACCGCGTGCTGATCGAGCTCAAGGCGCCGCAGGGGCGCGCGGCACTCGGCGACGTGACGCTCGACCTGCGGCGCGGCGAGTTCTCGCGGCTGGAGCGGCGGCTACAGGGGGTGCGTGGCGAATGGGGTGGCGGCGGCTTCACTGGCGTGGTCGCTGCGGCGAGCGCCCAGGGGGAGCATCACACGCTGCAGTTCTTCGGCGTCGAGGGGCGGCAGGGGCCCTACCCGCTCACCGACCGCGGCGGGAGCCCGCTCATCAGCGTGGTGGCGGGGAGCGAGGTGGTGACGGTGGACGGCACGCGGCTCACGCGCGGCGAGAGCGCCGACTACTTCATGGATTACGAGCGCGGCCGGCTCACGTTCACCAATCGCAGGCCGATCAGCTCCGCCTCGCGCATCACGGTAGACTACCAGTTCAGCGTCAACCGCTACCGCCGCAACCTCGCGGCCGGTGGGGGGAGCTGGGAGCGTGGCCGGCTGCGCGCCTTCACCACCTTTGTCACCGAGGGGGACGATCGCGGCCGTCCGCTCGGCGTGACCCTGGATGCGACCGATCATTTCGCCCTGGCGGTGGCCGGTGACTCGATCGCACTCGCGATCGGCGAAGGCGTGTCCGCGGGCGTCGGCGACTACGATTTCATACCGGCGGGCGCCGTCCTCGCGCACTACCAATTCGTCGGGGTGGACTCGGGCGACTTTTCGGTGAGGTTCGCTCGGGTCGGTCCCGGGTTCGGGGCCTACCTGGACTCGACCGTGGTTGGCGGCCGCACCGTCTACGCGTTCGTCGGGCAGGGCAACGGGCCGTTCCGCATCGGCCGCCCGCTGCCGCTGCCCGATTCGCATCAGCTGTGGGCGCTCGCCGGCGGCGCGGGCGGCGGGCCGTTCACCGTGGACGTCGAAGGGGCGGTGTCCCGACACGACCTCAACACGTTTTCGACGCTCGATGACGCGGACAACGTGGGCGGCGCCGGCCGCGCGCGCCTGACGCTCGAGGGCCGGTTGCCGGGGCGTCTCGGGGGCGCGGGCGGGCTCGAGCTGCTGGCGCGGACTGTCGGTCGCCGTTTCGATCCCTTCAGTCGCCTCGAGCGACCGTTCGCCCAGGAGGACTGGGGGCTTCCGATCGGTTCCGACCTCGAGCGGCAGAGCCGCTACGAGCTGAACGGATTCCTCAAATCCCGCTCGGGCGGCGAGCTGCGCGCCTCGGTCGGCCACCTCGCCACCCCCGACCGGTTCCGCTCGTTGCGTGGCACCGCGCAGTGGTCGCGCGAGGGAACCGTGGCCACCCGCGCGTCGTGGGAGCGGGCGGACGGGCGCGATGCGGGGAGGAGCTTCCCGGGCGGGGGCAGGGACCGCCGGAGCGCCGAGGTGATGCTCCGCCTGCCGTGGCTCGAGCCGCTGGTGCGCGGCGAGTGGGACGAGCGCCGCTCGCCCAGCGACACCGGCCGGGTGGGCGTCCGCACACGCGAGATCGGCACCGAGCTGCGCACGCCGCGCGCCCGCCTGTGGCGTGCGATGCTGGGGGCCGCGGTGCGGCGCGAGGCGCGCGATGGCCCGGCGGGCTACGTGGATCAGAACCAGGCCCGCACGTTGCGCGGCACGCTCGAGTCGCCGTCCGTGGGCGCGTGGGGCGCCAGCCTCGCCTGGCAGCGGCGGCTGCTCGATCCGCGCGCCGACCCGCGTCGCGCGCGCAGCGACCTGGCGAGCGCGCGCCTGCGCGGCGGGGATCCGCGGCGCGGGTGGTCGACGCTGGTCAACCTCGAGGTGACGAGCGAAGGGGAGAACCGACGCGTGCGACGGCTGGTGTTCGTGGGTTCGGGCAACGGTCCCTACGACGCGCTCGGCAACCCGGTGGTGAACGGCGACCACGATCTGCTGATCGAGGTCAGCTCCGACCTTGACCCGGTGGCCCGGGCCGCGACCAGCGCGCGCGCGAGCTGGCAGTTCGGCGCTTCGGACACCTGGCGTGGGTCGCGCATCGAGTTCAGCTTCGAGAGCGAGGCGCGCCGGCGCGGCGAGCTTCGCGTGGCGGACGCCGTGCTCTCCCCGTGGACCGCGCTCGGCGACCCCGGCCTCTCGCGCGGCGCGGTGACCCAGCGGATCGAGGGAGAACTCGCCCCCGGGGCCCGTGCCGGCGCCGTACGCCTGCGGCTCGAGCGACGCGCCAGCGGCGACCGCAGCTTCAGCAACTTCGCGCAGACGCTGGATGCCCGCTCGGCCAGCCTACGCTGGCGCACGCGGCCGGGCTCGGCGGTCAGTACCGAGGTCGAGGGGCGCTGGAAACGGGACGAAGCAGGACAGGCGCTGCTCACGGGGACGGCCTACCGGCGCACGCTTCGCGAGGTGGGCGCCATCGCCCAGCTCATCTACGCGCACGATGCGCGGCTGCGCGCGGCGGCGCATCTCGATGCCGGCTGGACGCGCCCCGCGGAGCCGAGCGTCGGCGCGGGGACCGCCGCCACGCGCACGGTGAGGGTCGGGCCCGACCTGGGCCTGGCCCTGGGACCCCGCGGGCATCTCGACCTGACGGCGCGGCGTGCATTCGTCTCCGGACCGCCGGCGCTCTCGCTATTGCCGACCATCGACCCGGCCGGTGCGCCGCGCTGGGAGGCCACCGCCCGCGCCGACTACCGCCTGCACGAGAGCACCACATTCTCCACGTCGTTCTCGGTCCGCGACCGCAGCGGACAGGTCCTGCCGCCCGCCAGGGCGACCGAGATCACCGGCCGCGCCGAGCTGCGGGCGTTCTTCTGATGCGCCGGCTCCTGCTCCCCAGCCTCGTTCCGGCGCTGCTCGCCGGGCTCGTCCTCGCGCCGGCGTGGGCCGCCCCCCCCGGCGCGCGTCTCGAAGCCGGTGGATCGAGCTTGACGCAGCGACACCTCGAGGCGTTGTTCGCCGCGCCGCTGCGCGCGCCGCGCGATGACGCCTCGCTCTCCGCTTCGCTGGTCGCACTGCTCGCCGAGCTGCAGGACGCCGGGCACCTCGATGCGCGGGGCAGCGCCACGTGGGACTCGACGACGGTCCATTCGCAAGGAGGGCACCCGGCAGGAGGGCCGGTGCTGCGACTCGCGATCGATGAAGGACCGCGTTACCGGCTCACGAGCCTCGCGATCGACACGCCGGGGGCGGCGGACTCGGCGCGGTTCGCCGCGCACCTCGACCTGGCGACAGGCGGGTGGGTGTCGCCGGGAGCGATGAGCCGGGCGATCGAGCGGGCGGTGCGCGTCGCCGCTGACCAGGGCCATCCGTACGCCACGCTCGGGGTGAGCGTCTTGCGCTGGGACTCTGGGGGCGCGCGGGTTCGTCTGAGCGGGGCGCTGGGCCCCACGGTCACGGTGGCGGGGGTGCGCATCGACGGCCTGCGCGCGACCCGGCGCTCGCTCGTCGAGCGGGGCATGGGACGCCTGGTCGGGGCTCCGTTCTCCGAGGCGGCCGCCGTGGCGGCGCGCGAAAGGCTCGCGCGCCTCGGGCTGTTCCGCGCGGTCGAGTACCGTGGGATCGAGGGCGAGGGCGACTGGCGGCGCGCACAGCTCCTCTATCGGGTCGAGGAGCCGCGCTACAACCGTTTCGAGGGCGCGGTCGGGGTGCAAGGGGAGGGACGCGCCGTCGGGCTGGTGAGCGTCGCGCTCGACAACCTCGCCGGCACGGGCCGGGCGCTGGCGCTGCGCTGGGAATCCCGCGGGCGCGGTGTCGCCGAGTTCTCCGCCCGCTACGCCGAGCCGCTGCTCTTCGGCTCTCCGTTGCGCGTTGAGGTGGGGATCGACCAGGAGGACCAGGATACGCTCTTCGCCCGCACCCGCTGGGGCGGGAGGCTCCGCTACACGCTCTCCGAGCGTGACCGCATCGCCGCCGGCTACACCCAGGAGCGGGTGGTGCAGGCCCGGGGTGAAGTTCAGAACGTCGCCGCCCAGACCACCGAGTTCACGCTCGAGCGCGATTCGCGCGACCTCGCCCCGGCGCCCCGCCGCGGGGCGCTCGGGCGCGTCACCGCGGCCCAGATCTTCAAGCGCGAGACGCTGCGGGCGGGCGGCCAGCGCAACGCACGCGCAAACACCGTCGAGACGCTGCTCGAATGGCACCGCCCGCTGGGGGGTCGCACCGGCCTCACGCTCGAGCTGTCCGGGGCCGCCCGGTTCGGCACGCAGCGCATCCTGCCTTTGTTCGAGCGCTACGCGGTCGGGGGTGCGGCCAGCCTTCGCGGTCAGGACGAGCAGGCGTTCCGCGTCGATCGCTACGCGCTCTCGCGGCTCGAGTGGCGCCGATTCCTGGGCGACGGTGCCGAGCGCGTATTCCTGTTCTGGGACCACGCGTTCATGGACACGCGCGTGACGCTGCCGGGCGGCGGCGAGCGGTCGGAGACGCTCCATCGCGACGGGATCGGCTTCGGGCTTCGCCTCGATGCCGCCGGCGGCACGGTCGGAGTAGACTACGGCCTCGAGCCGGGGCGCGCCCCGCTGGATGGGAAGATCCACCTGCGGCTGGTGAGCACGTTTTAGGACCGTGCCCAGAGCGTGCCGAGAGCATGCGCAATGAGCGGGCAAGGAGGAGGGAGGGGGGGCGGCGTGAGTCTGTCGAAACGTGTCGAAGCACTGCTCGCCCCCGGCGGCCTGCTCTCCTCGCGCTGGCCGCGCTACGAGGACCGGCTCGCCCAGCGCCAGATGGCGGGCGACGTGGCGGAGACACTGGAGGCGGGCGGGGTGTTGCTCGCCGAGGCTCCGACCGGGGTCGGCAAGTCGCTCGCCTACCTACTCCCCGCCGTCCTGCTCGCGCTGGAATCGGGCCGCAGGGTGGTGGTGACCACCTGCACCAAGTCGCTGCAAGACCAGCTCTTCGAGCGCGACATTCCTGTGTTGCTCGAAGCCCTCGGTATCACCCTCCCGTGCGCCCGATTGAAGGGTAAGCAGAACTACCTCTGTCCCCGCGCGCTCGAGGTGGCGGATGCCGAGGGGGCCGAGGAGCGGGAACAGCTCGAAGAACTCAAGCGCTGGGCGGCCAGGGACGACACCGGCGACCTCGACCGCTTCCCGGCATCCGACCCCGAGGCCTGGCGGCGCGTCCGCGGGCGGGTCGCGACCGACCCGGTGGCGTGCTCGGGCGCCACCTGCAGGCGTGGACGCGAATGCCCATGGGTGCGAGCGAGGAGGCGCGCGGGCGAGGCGCGGCTCCTGATCGTCAATCATGCCCTGCTGGCGCTGGCCGGCGAGTCTGAAGGTCTGTTGCCGGACTTCGACCTGCTGGTGGTGGACGAGGCGCATCGTCTCGAAGGGGTGCTGCTCTCGCAGCTGGAGCGCAGCGTGTCACGCAACCGCGTCGAGGAGGGCCTGCGCCTGCTCGGGACGAAACGGGGCGCACGCGCCGGCGGGCTGCTGGCGCGCGCTCGCGGGCTGATGCTGCCGCTGTTCGACGAGCGCGCGCGCGGCGACGTGCGCGACCAGGTCGAAGCGCTGGCCGAGCGCATCGCCCACGCGCGCGAAGCGGCCGACGTGTTCTTCGCCGCGGTCGAGCCCCCATCTGAGCCCAAGGGCGATCTCAAGGGCCAGCGTCATGCGGTCTACGGCACACGCGCCCGCTACCGCTCGGCGTCGGAGCTCCTGGGCCGGGACCTCCAGCCGCTCGAGGCGCTGCTGGGCGAGTGCACCGCGTTCGCCGCCGGGCTCATGCGCCTCGCGAGCGCGGCCGGGTCGCTGGTCCAGCAGCGCGGGAACGCAGGCCGCGCGCTCGAAGAGGAACTGCAGTCCGAGATGGAGCAGGGCTCCGCCCAGTGGACGGCGCTGGGCGCCGACTTGGAGCACCTCGCCCAGGCCGCCGACCGCGACTGGGTCTACTGGCGCACCGCGGGCGGGCGCGGGATCGAGTTGCACGGCACGCCGGTCTCGGTCGGCGCGCACGCGCGCCGGCTGGTGCTCGGCCGCGCGCGCGCGGCGGTGCTGACATCGGCAACGTTGGCTGCCGACGGCGATTTCACCTTCACCGCCGATCGACTGGGGCTGGGTGAGGAGCAGGGCATGCCCTACCAGGCGATCGCGTATGCGTCCCCGTTCCCGCTCGAGCGGCAGATGCGCGCCTTCGTGCTGCCGCCCGCCTCGACCGCCCCGGAAGGCCCCACGACCCCGGCTCCAGATGACGGAAGCGAGGCGATCGCGAAGGTGGTGGCCGCGCTCGCCGGGACCGGGCGAAACCAGCTGGTCCTGTTCACCGCTCACGAGCGTCTGCGCCGGGTGAGGGAGGGGTTGCGCGAACGGCTCGCTCCCGATCAGGTGTTGCTCGCCCAGGAATGGGACGGGCCCGCGTCCCGGGTGAGCGAGCGATTCCGCGAGCACCGGGGGGCCGTCTTGCTCGGGGTTCAAAGCCTGTGGGAAGGTGTGGACTTTCCCGGTGAGGCGCTGGAGATCCTGGTGGTGGCAAAGCTCCCGTTCTCGGTTCCCGACGATCCGCTGGTCGAAGCGCGTGGCGAGCGCCTGCGCGAGCGTGGGCTCGACCCGTTCCGCGCCGACGCGGTGCCCGAGGCCGTGCTGCGTTTCCGCCAGGGCGTCGGCCGGCTCATCCGCCGAGCCGACGATCGCGGGGTCCTGGTGGTCTGCGATCCGCGCCTGCTGACCGCCTCCTACCGGCGGTCCTTTCTGGAAGCGCTGCCGGTGCCCGTGATGCGCGCGCGCGACGCGGATCAGCTCGTGCGCGAGGCGGCCGCGTTCCTCGACGCGCAGCGGGTGGGCCCGGAGACGACGGACACGCCAACGCGCGCGGCAGCCGATCCCGCGCGGGAGCCCGCATGATCGAGATCGGCGCCCGTCCCCTCACCCTCGCCGACGTGGCGGCGGTGGCGCGTGATGGGGCCCACGTCCAGCTGGCGGCAGCGGCGCGCGGCCGCATGGCGGAAAGCCGCGCCGTCATCACCCGGGCGCTGGCGGGCAATCGCGCGATCTACGGGGTCAACACCGGCTTCGGAGCGCTCAAGGACCGCACCATCTCCGCCGGCCAGGTGCGGGATCTGCAGATGAATCTCCTGCGCTCGCACGCCGCCGGGGTCGGGCGGTTCGCCCCGCCCGAGGTGGCGCGGGCGATGCTGCTGCTGCGCGCGGCCTCGCTCGCCCACGGCCATTCGGGCTGCAGGCCCGATGTGGTCGAAGGGTTGATCGCGATGCTCGAAGGGGAAGTGACGCCGGCGGTGCCGCTCCAGGGCTCGGTCGGCGCGTCGGGCGACCTGGCGCCGCTCGCCCATCTGGCGCTGGTGCTGGTGGGCGAGGGCGAGGCCTGGCTCGGCGAGCAACGCATGCCGGGCGCGCTCGCGCTGCGCGGCGCCGGACTCCAGCCGCTCGAACTCGAAGCCAAAGAGGGCCTGGCGCTCATCAATGGCACCCAGTTCTCGACCGCGCTTGCGGTGCTGGCGTGCGTGGACGCCCGTCGCCTGTGGGAAGCGGGGATGGCGGCGGCGGCGCTCTCGACCGAGGTGTTGCTGGGATCGTTCCAGCCCGCACGCCCCGAGGTGCAGGCGCTCCGGCCCTATCCGGGAGCGCTCGAGGCGGCGCGTCGCCTGCGCGCCTACTCGGAGGACAGCGCGCTGGTGGCATCACACGCCGACTGCGGGCAGGTGCAGGACGCGTACAGCCTGCGCTGCGTGCCGCAGGTGATGGGGGCGACATGGGACGCGCTCGCGCACGTCGAATCCCAGCTCGCGGTGGAGGTGAACTGCGTCAACGACAACCCGCTGGTGTTCGCGGCTTCGGACGAGGTGATCTCGGCGGGCCTGTTCCACGCGCAGCCGGTGGCGCTGGCCGCCGACTACCTCAAGATCGCGGTGGCCGAGGTGGCGTCGCTTTCGGAGCGGCGCATCGACCGGCTGCTGGACGAGCGGGTCTCGGGCCTGCCCGCGGTGCTGGCCGGTGAGCCCGGACTCGAGTCCGGCTACATGATGGCCCAGTACACCGCGGCGGCGCTGGTCTCCGAGAACAAGACGCTCTGCCATCCGGCGAGCGTGGACTCGATCCCGACCGGCGCCGGGGTGGAGGACCATGTCAGCATGGCGCCGATCGCGGCCCGCCACGCGCGGCAGGTGGTGGACAACGCCGCCCATGTGGTGGCGCTGGAGCTCATGTGCGCGACCCGCGCGCTCGAGTTTCGCCGGCCGTTGAGGGCGGGCCTGGGGAACGAGCGGCTCTACGGCATGGTCCGGCGGCTCGTTCCCGAGCCCGAGGGGGACAGGCCTCTCTCGAACGCATGCGAGTCGCTGGCGCGCTGGGTGTTGTCGGTGGCCCCGATGCGGCTGGCCGACGAGGTGCTCTCGGAGTGAACCCGGTCGCCGCCCGCACCATCCGCGCCCCGCGCGGCACTGCGCTCTCGTGCCGCGGCTGGATCCAGGAGGCGGCGCTGCGGATGCTGATGAACAACCTCGATCCCGAGGTGGCGGAGCGGCCCGACGAGTTGGTGGTCTACGGGGGCACCGGGCGTGCGGCGCGCAGCTGGGAGGCGTTTGATCGCATCGTCGCCGCGCTGCGCATCCTCGCGCACGACGAGACGCTGCTGGTCCAATCGGGCAAAGCGGTGGGCGTGTTCCGCACCCACGCCGAAGCGCCACGCGTGCTGATCGTCAACTCGATGCTGGTCCCGCGCTGGGCGACCTGGGAGCATTTCTGGGAGCTCGAAGGCAAGGGCCTCATGATGTACGGGCAGATGACGGCGGGATCCTGGATCTACATCGGCTCGCAGGGGATCGTGCAGGGCACATTTGAGACGCTGGCCGAGTGCGGCGACCGTTATTTCGGCGGCTCGCTCGCCGGCCGGCTGGTGCTCACCGCCGGGCTGGGCGGCATGGGCGGGGCGCAGCCGCTCGCGGTCACCATGAACGGCGGCGTGTGCCTGGCGGTCGAGGTGGACGAGTCGCGAGCGCGCCGCCGGGTCGAGAGCGGCTACTGCGATCGCATGACCGGCTCGCTCGACGAGGCGGTCGGGCTATGCCGCGAGGCGGCGGCCGCGCGGCGAGCGCTCAGCGTCGGGCTGATCGGTAACGCCGCAGAGGTCCACCCCGAGCTGCTGCGGCGCGGGGTGATCCCCAACATCGCCACCGACCAGACTTCGGCCCACGATCCGTTGAACGGCTACCTGCCCGCCGGGTTGACGCTTGAGCAGGCCGCGGCACTGCGCGCGTCCGATCCCGACCAGCACGTACGCCGGGCGCGCGCCTCGATGGCCGACCAGGTGCGGGCGCTGCTGGGGATGAAGGCGCAGGGAGCTGTGGTGTTCGACTACGGCAACAACCTGCGCGGCGAGGCCGAGCGCGGCGGGCTTCCGCACGAGCAGGCGTTCGCCTACCCAGGTTTCGTGCCCGAGTTCATCCGTCCGCTCTTCTGCCTCGGCAAGGGGCCGTTCCGCTGGGCGGCACTTTCGGGCGACCCCGAGGACATCCACGCCACCGATCGGGCGGCGCTCGAGGAGTTCCCCGAGGACCAAAGGCTCCGCCGCTGGATCCCGCTGGCGCAGCGACACGTGCGATTCCAGGGACTGCCGGCGCGCATCTGCTGGCTCGGCTACGGCGAGCGCGCGCGGCTCGGGCTGCGCTTCAACCGGATGGTGCGCGAGGGGACGCTCAAGGCCCCGGTGGTGATCGGGCGCGACCACCTCGATGCGGGCTCGGTCGCCTCGCCCTACCGTGAGACCGAGGCGATGCGCGACGGCAGCGACGCGGTCGCCGACTGGCCGATCCTCAACGCGCTCCTGAGCACCGCCTCCGGCGCCTCGTGGGTGAGCGTCCACCATGGGGGCGGCGTCGGCATGGGGCTCTCGATCCACGCCGGACTCGTCATTGTGTGCGACGGGAGCGCCGCCGCCGATCAACGACTCGAGCGCGTGCTGACCAACGATCCCGGCACCGGCGTGATGCGGCACGCCGACGCCGGCTACCCGGACGCGATCGAGCACGCGCGCTTCACCGGCATGAACCTGCCCGGGATCACGTCGTGACCTCGTCGATGGCCGGCGGACACTACGGCAAGGCGGTGGCAGGCCGCGCCTCGTACCTGGTGCTCCACAACACGGCCGAGGTCGTCACGCCGGATGCCACCGGCGCGCGGATCATGCGCTATCCCAAGGGCGCGGTCGCGTTCCGCGACGGGCGCGTGCTCGAGCTGGGGCCGGGCGCCGAGCTGCTGCGCCGCCACGGCGAGGCGCGTCCGATCAACGCCAACGGCCGGCTGGTCACCCCGGGGCTGGTGGACTGCCACACCCACATGATCTTCGCCGGGCACCGCGCGCTCGAGTTTCAGCGCAGGCTCGCGGGCGAGAGCTACGCCGCCATCGCGGCCGCCGGCGGGGGTATCCGCTCCACCGTGACCGCCACCGCCGCCGAACGCGACGACGTGCTGGAGAAGAGCCTGGCCGGGCGCCTCGAGCGCTGGCGGGCGAACGCCTGCACCACCGTCGAGGTCAAGAGCGGCTATGGGCTCACGCCCTCCGCCGAGCTGCGGCTGCTCGAGCTGATGCGAGGCGCCGTCAACCGGGTGCCGGTGCGGGTGGTGCGCACCGCGCTCCTGCTGCATGCGCTGCCCGAGGCGTACCAGGACCGGCGCGAGGCCTACGTCGCCGAGATGATCGGTCGCGCGCTGCCCGAGATCGCGCGTCGTCAGTTCGCGAGCGCGGTGGACGTGTTCTGCGACCCGGTGGGGTTCACCGTCGACGAATGCCGCGCGGTGCTCGTCGCCGCCCGTGGCCTGGGGCTCGCGATGCGCCTGCACGCCGACCAGACCGCGCCGGTGGGCGGAGCAAGGCTCGCCGCCGAGCTGGGTGCGGCCTCGGCCGACCATCTCGAGTGCGCGAGCGAGGACGACTGGCGCGCGCTGGCGGCGGCCGGCACGGTCGGCGTCCTGCTGCCGGCCGCGGCGCTCACTCTGGGCCAAAAGCTGCCCGGGGCGAAGCTGCTGCGAGCGAGCGGAGCACGCGTCGCGATCGCCACCGATTTCAATCCGGGGACCGCCCCCGCCCAGTCGCTGCTCGAGTGCGCGGCGCTCGCGGCCCGCCTGTGCGGCCTCACCGCCGAGGAGACTTTGATGGCCATCACCTGGAACGCCGCCCGCGCGCTGGGGCTCGAGTCCCAGGTCGGCCATCTCAATCCCGGCGCCTGGGGCGACGCGGTCGCGTGGGAGTGCGAGACGCTCGAAGAGCTGCCCTACTGGATGCCGGCGGTGCGGCCCGACTGCGTGTTCATTCGGGGCGCCGACCTCGCGCTGCCCTCGGTCGAGCGCAGGGTATGGCCGTGAGCCGGTGGGCACGAGCAGGGTGGCTGTGGGCGGTGGCCGCGGCGTGAGCCACGGGCCTCACGCCCGGGGCGATCGCGTCCTTCGACTGCTACGTTTCGGTGTCGCAGCCGATCCACGTGGGCGACTGCGGGTGCTTTGTGATCGGGGGGTCCACCTACCGCGTGATGTGCGGTTGGCTCGCGCCGGGTTACGGGGTCACGCTGATCAACCGTCCGAATCGCGTCATGGCGGGTGACGACCCGGAGCAGCGGAATGCGGCCCATGACGCCGGGCTGAAGATCGCCGCCGATCTCGTCTCGGATGCTTCCGAGCTCCCGCGCACGAAGGACGGCGCCGTATACCTGGACACGCTGAACATCCGAATCGATGTGGCGGAGGCCCTGAAGCGCGCACGCACCGCGGGCGCGCGCTACCGGGTCGGCCGGGATTCGGTCGCGGCCTTCATGGTGGGGCAGGGGGACACGGCGACCGCGCGCCGGATCCGCCAGACCATAGGACAATTCGAACACGAGCAGGAGCGCATGGTGCCGCGGCTCCTCCAGGCGACGCTCGACTGCATCGTCGACACCGCCTCGCTGAGTCCCCTCCCGGTCCGGCACGTCCGGGTGACCATCGTCGGAGACCCGGTCCTCGCGAAACTGGGCGGCACGTGCGCGGTGCCGCGGCGCTCGATTCCTCCCGGGCGCGAGTACTAGGCCTGCCTGAAGACGCCCGAGTCGGCCGCCGCCGTCTCGCGTCCTTCCCAGGCTCCGCCGACGCGAGTGCTTCGCTTGCGAAAGCACGACAGGGCGACGCGCAGCCGCTGCTCGAGCGAGGCCTCGGGGATATCCTCGCAGAGCGCCGCCGCACGGCGGGCTTCGGCAGCGCTGAATCCGAGCTGCCGGAGCCAGGGCACCACGTCCCGGTCTTCATCTTTCTTCTCGGGAGCCTGCCCGGCCGCGGTGGCCTGGGCTCTGGCTGTCGCCGACCGCGCCTTCGCGGCGGCCCGCGCCTCGGCCGCCGCAAGTCGCTTGTGGCGCATGAACTCAGGCCCGAACGTGCACTCGGCCCCGTACTGGTTGTGGCCCCGGCAGCGGAGCTGGATGCCAGCCACCGTCGCTTCTCCGCCGAGGGCGAATGCCTCGATGTGATCGAACTCCAGCCGTGTGCGTGCTTCGCACCGATGCCCGGTCTCGCTGACGAACGTGCACTGACCGCCGTCGCGCTCCCATACGCTGCGCCGGACCGGCGCGGGGATGTGACGGGTGCCGGTCGTGGAACGCCCCTGGCCGGTGCGGGGCCTCTCGGTCGCCGCGAACTTGCCCTGCTCGAGATGGCGGACGAATACCGCGAGCGAGCGCTCGATCACCTGGGCGATGTCCCCCGCGGGGACCAGGTGCCCGAGCAGACCATATGGAACGACCGGCTCGCGGTCGTAAGGTCGTGCTTCTCGCGAGAGAAGGCGACGGTGGCGGGGATGCCGCCACGCTCGATCG